>CATJNB010000054.1 GCA_949741605.1 uncultured Eubacteriales bacterium
CGGCTATCTCGGTGTGACATTTACCCTGCATCATGCGGGCACCAGCACCCCTGTTACCGTGGATATCCCGGGAACCTTCAGTATCTATAATGCCTTAGCAGCTATTGCAGTATGCAGCCATTTTGAGGGTGTCACAGCTGCGGATATGGAAGCTGGATTAAATGCCGTTAAGGTGAAGGGGCGGGTCGAGATCGTGCCGGTGCCGGGGGATTACACGCTGTTGATTGACTACGCGCATAATGCTTTGAGTATGGAGAACATTTTGGAAACCCTGCGGGAATATCAGCCCAACCGTCTCATTTGTTTGTTTGGGGCGGGTGGGAACCGTGCCAGAAACCGGCGGTTTGAGATGGGCGAGGTGTGTGGAAGGCTTGCTGATTTGTCGGTGGTGACAGCGGATAATTCCCGGTTTGAGAATGTCATGGATATTATTGCGGATATTCGTGTTGGTCTTGACAAGACCCATGGCAACTATGTGACCATCCCAGACCGCCGGGAAGCGATCCGGTACTGTATGGAACATGCCCAGCCTGGTGATATTATTGTACTGGCAGGCAAAGGGCATGAAGATTATCAGGAGATTGAAGGGGTGAAATACCCGTTTGATGAACGCAAAGTGATTGCAGAAATTTTACATGAAATATGAATGTTTAAAATAGAAACAGGTGATTGTGATGAAAATGACAGTAGGGCAGGTTGTATCTGCATGTAAAGGGGAATTACTTTGCGGAGACCTTAATACCATGATTCAGGCGGTTTGCATCGACAGCCGTCAAATTACACCCGGGGCATTGTTTGTGCCGAT
Source organism: uncultured Eubacteriales bacterium (assembly GCA_949741605.1). Classification (GTDB taxonomy): domain Bacteria; phylum Bacillota; class Clostridia; order Oscillospirales; family Acutalibacteraceae; genus UMGS1071. Next base: position 806 of record CATJNB010000054.1, read on the forward strand.
CAAGGGGGAACGCAGCAATGGCCATGATTATATCGGGCAGGTGTTTGAGGCAGGGGCGTCGGCTACGCTGACGGAGGAACATGAAACAGCACAAGGGGATCAGGCTTGGGTCCGTGTGCCAGATACTCAAAAGGCATTGCAGGAAATTGCAGCGGCTTATCGGGATTGGCATTCGCTACCCATGGTCGGTGTGACAGGTAGTGTGGGAAAAACTACCACCAAAGAGATGATTGCTCTAGCGTTGTCGGCGGGGTTTGACGTGATGAAAACGGCCGGGAATTATAACAGCCAGATCGGTTTGCCTTTGACGTTATTCCAGCTAGAACCAAGACATACGGCGGCAGTGATTGAGATGGGGATGAGTGATTTTGGGGAAATGGCACGTTTGGCTCAGATCGTACATCCACAATATGCGGTCGTGACTAATATTGGGATTTCCCACATCGAAAATCTCAAAACACAGGAAAATATTTTAGCGGAAAAGCTGCATATCACAGATCAGTTTACGAAAGAATCGGTTCTGTTTGTAAATGTGGATGACCCGCTGTTGGCAGCAGTGGAGCGTCCAGAACAGGGGAAGCTGGTCACATATGGGACCGCCGAACATGCCGATTACCATGCCAGTGAGGTAATTGCACAAGGGCGTGAGATGGTTTATACCCTCTCAACACCCTCCCAGACACGTGTGGTTACGGTGCCGGCACTGGGGATGCACAATGTTTTAAATTCCTTAGCTGCCATTGCGGTTGGTGAGAGCCTTGGACTGGATCTGGATAGCATAATTGTAAAGCTTAGGACCTATACACCTCCAGTGATGCGGCAGGAAATTCATGAAATAGGGGACATTACCCTCATTGATGATTCGTATAATGCAAGCCCGGATTCGATCCGCAGTGGGGTGGATGTGTTGTGCAATTTGGGGTGCGAGGGTACACGGATTGCAGTTTTGGCAGATATGATGGAGTTAGGCGAGATCGCCCCGTTGGCACATTTTGATGTGGGGGTACATGTGGCGAAAGCGGGCGTTGGACTGCTCGTGGCCATTGGACAGTGGGCATCGCAAATGGTAAAGGGCGCACGTTCCGTCAACCCTGAAATGGACGTGGCGGTATGTATGGACAATGAGGAAGCTCTGGCAGTTTTGGCAAGGCGGGTCGGCAAGGGTGACTGCGTGTTAGTGAAAGGGTCACGCGGGATGAAAACCGATGAAATTGTAAAAAGTTTTTTGCAGGCCCACAACATCGAAAAAGGAGAATTGTGAACAAATTTTGAATAAATTCGGAAAAGGCTAAAAATGGGTTGTGCTTTCGATTGGTTTGTGATAAAATGTAACTAAATTGTTACGATTGTAATTTAGATTTCATTTTATTGTAATGGAAAAGTAAAGAAGATGGTCTTTTTTGAAAATCAAAAAGGATGTACATATTGGAGGCATAACAATATGAGTTTTGTCAAGAGGTTTCTTGGGGTGACTCTCACGCTTTTGATGGTTGCGGGCGTTGTGACCGCAGGTCTGGGAATCGCCGCAAACCGGGTAGACGCTGCCAGTTCGAAAACCGGCACAGGGTTAGCAGACCATGTACTGAAAGGTTACCGGGAAGGTTGGCAATATAATTATGGTTCTTATGGAGAATTTCGCAGCGGGGTCCGTGCCACCGATTGCGCTGGTCTGATTAAGTCCTATCTTTGGTGGACAAGCGATAGCAAAAATCCCAAAGCTGGGTCGGTTGCCGTTGGCGGCGGCGCGAGTGCGATGCTCAATTCAGCCAGCGCCAAAGGGACAATCAATTATTCGGATTCTTCGTCCCTGCCCCGTGTGCATGGGCTGATCCTCTACCAGCCGGGTCATGTTGGGGTGTATGTAGGCAATAATATGGCGGTTGATAACCGCGATTATGGTTTGAATATCAAGTATGAGAAAGTATTCGGACGTGCCAAAAATAAGTGGACAACTTGGTTTAAGCTGCCGCAAATCAACTATCCCACAACTGGCTGGGCTACCTTCCAAGGACAAAAATATTATTACGAAAATGGCGAGTATATCATCAACACAACCCGTACCATTGATGGTGTTGCCTATTCGTTTGGTTCGGATGGCATAGCGAAAACTTCATCGGGCAAACCTGTAACAGTTTCCGATACCAAGCCAGCCAGCACAGCTACCACGAAAAAGACCACAGCATCGTCCACACAATCAGCTTCATCCCAGACAAGCACGTCAAAACCGGTCAGCACCACAAAGGCAACTTCTAACAGCAGTGCTTCCCAGCAGGCCGAGACAGCCGTTTTTGGTGCCGTTTCCGAACCTTCTTCCACACAGCAGGAGAACATCCGCCAACAAGCTAAAGCCGAGGCAGAGCGTGCGATTGCCGAACGTATGGCACAGGTGGAGAAGGAAATGCAGACTCAATCCGTTTCCAGTGAGGCAGAACCTTCTGCGGAGAGTTCCAGTGCCGTAGGCGCGCAGACCACAAGTGCAGAGGAACTGGTCAATTTGAATCCGCTGGGTTTAGCCGGCAAGGAAGGCTCTGCGCAATCGGCAGTCACGTCAGTGCCGGGCGGGGACGATGAACTGATCTTTTCCGATGGAGTGATCCCAAAGGCATCTGCGAAAGCGACTGTCTTTGACGCACCCAAGCAGGTCAAAGGCATGAACAGCATTTTGGCTATTTTGATTGTTGTTGCCGCAGCCGGCCTGACCGCTGCTATTGTGATCCCACGGCGCATCCATCTCATGCGGAAGCCCGGATATAGCTCGAAAAAACGCGTGTTCCGTGGATGGGGATTCCGCAGTAAAAAGAAAAAATAATCTATCCTTAGGTTATCCAAAACCGTGGATACTATGCTCTCAGGAGATTCCTGGGAGCTTTTTCTTTTGCCCACAAAGAGCTGCCAGTTGGGTTAGGGAATGTTTGGCCGAAAAAAATCCAAATCCCATTGACAGGTATCGCCCTACAAAAAATTGCTGTTTCGGTGTAGATTTGGAAAAATAAAAATTAGCTGCAGGTACAAATTAAATAAGGCATTTTACAAATGAAAGGAGTAGGGATATGAAGCAGTTTTTTCGGATTCTTGGCATCGTCAGTGCCGCGGTTGGGCTGATGCTCATGGCTTTGCTGACGTTCGCCCAGAGTACCATGCCGGATTCCTACCGGGTGGCTTCGGAACGTTCTTTGTCAGTGACCGCCATGGGGATGACAGCACGGATTGCTGCCATGGGAGCGCCTAAAGATTCTGCGGCAAATACGAGCCTTACCAAGGAACAGGATGCCAGTTATCAGGCACAGCTGATGCTATTTGATACGATCCCGGTAAAGACGGTGCAAGTGGATGTGGTTCCGGAAACAAAAGTAATTCCGTGTGGTACGCCCTTTGGCATCAAGATGTTTACTAATGGGGTGGTGGTGGTTGGAACTGCGGACCTCGATTCTTCCACCCAGACAGTCAATCCAGCCGCAGTGGCGGGGATCAAAATTGGAGATGTGATTACACAGGTCAATGGCAAGGCCGTCAGCCAAAATGAGGAGATTGCACAGGCCATCGCAGACAGTGGCGGTAAACCAGTGGATCTGACCTTTGTACGCGATAAAAAAGTCCTGCATACCAGTTTGATACCTGTTAAATCGTCCTATGACAATACGTATAAAGGCGGTCTGTGGGTGCGCGACAGTACAGCGGGGATTGGTACAGTAACATTTTTTTGTCCCGATGACAAAAGCTTTGGAGGGCTAGGGCATGGCATCTGCGATAACGATACCCGTGACCTCATGCCCATGAAAACCGGTGAGATTGTTGCTGTGACCATCAACGGCGTTCTCAAAGGCCAGCAGGGAGCAGCGGGCGAGTTGCGGGGATATTTTACCAGCAACGACCCGGTGGGCGATGTGCAGGCCAACCTGGAAACTGGGGTGTATGGTACTTTGTATACGTCGCCAGTCCAGCATGAGGCCGTAGATGTTGCCATGAAGCAGGAAATTAAATTAGGTGACGCCCAAATTTTAGCTACCGTGGATGGAAACACGCCCCAATATTATGATGCCCAGATCCAATCTGTGGATTACAGCGGTACCAGCACCACCAAAAATATGGTGGTCCGTATCACAGACCCTGACCTCTTAAAACGTACCGGAGGGATTGTACAAGGCATGAGCGGAAGCCCTATTTTGCAGGATGGTAAATTGATTGGCGCCGTTACCCATGTTTTCCTCAATGACCCCACGCAGGGCTATGGTATTTTTGCAGAGAATATGCTGGCAGTCAGTCGTGACCTACACCAACAGTTTTTGTCGAAAGTATCCTAACCTGTCCATCTTATCCACACATTTTTTGAAAGAATCATGCAAAGTAGACTTTCTTCCAATATTTTTCCCCTGAAATTAAAAAAATATTTTTACAAACTATTGCCATTTTTACCATTTTATGGTAATATATTGGTAACAAAAATATTACAACAAATTACAGGGGGAGATACCATGGAAAAATTATTAAAACTGTTGATTTCTGACGATGGTTCCGAGTGGAGCCGCGATACCATTCGAACCTTCCAAAATGCCGGTTTTGAATTGATTTACGTCAAAAAAGACGGATTCCAAGTCCTTGAGAAAATCGAGTCCGAACATCCCGATTTAGCCCTCATCGACCTGTTCATGCCCAGCCTCGATGCAATCGGTGTCATCCACTCCGCCAAACGTAGCTTGGAAGACCATGCCCCTCTCTTTTTCGTAAAATCTGCTTTCAGCAGCCCTACCTTGGAGCGTGAAATTATGCAGAGCGGAGCTTCCTATTTTACGATCTGCCCCTTTAATGCGGAGGAACTTTCTCAGAGGATGCTCCAGTTTTGTGCCCACAGCCATTCCCAAAATGATGAGCACCTGCCAACCTTAGAGATCCAAGTCACGGAGATTCTTCATCAGATTGGCGTCCCTGCACACATCAAAGGGTATCACTATTTGCGCGATTCGATTATCATGGCCATCGAAACTCCTGACATTATCAACGCAGTTACCAAGCAGCTTTATCCTTCTGTTGCAAAACGCTACGAAACCACATCATCCCGTGTGGAACGTGCGATCCGTCATGCTATCGAGGTTGCTTGGGACCGTGGGGATGTTGATATTTTGAATAGCTATTTTGGTTATACGATCCACAATACGCGTGGGAAACCAACAAATAGTGAATTTATTGCCATGATTAGTGATAAACTTCGGTTACAAATGAAAACAGCCAGCTGATACCTTAACATGCCGGCTTTGTGCTCTTTCGCAAATACCTAAAATAATATTTGTTGATAGGAAACATCCAAAGCAATCAGGGAATCTCTTTATTTCCTGATTGCTTTTTTACTGCCCGGATCTAACGGTAAGAAACGCAAAACCGGATCATTTGGATATTCTTTCATCATTTTATCTATATATTTTTCCATTCTTGGTGTGAATTTGACATTTTCTATTTATTTTCTAAAATAGAATTATTTTAACGACAAAGTTTGATATAATAATAACCATCTTGAATTTCTGCAAAGTGAAGGTGATTATTTTGAAAAACAAGGCAACAATTCTTCTCTTTATTTTTGCTATGGCTGGGATTGCACTAGGCGTATTTTTTCTGATTTTCGGATTAAAACTTGACAGTTCTACGATGGAAATGTCTTCCAGCACCATAAAAATTTCACAAAGTGCATTTGACGATGGGGAAGTTTTCCTTGAGATTCCAGACAGAGTGATGGCAAGCCAAGACAGCGCGCATGCAGCCACTATGGTATCTAAGACCATTTATATCTGCACTGGCAGCATATTCGCTTTTGTATCTACTACAGTTGCCGGATTAACAGTGGCTAAGATGGCCAAAGAAGAAGAGGAAAACCAACCTAAATAATTTTTATTCTTTAAACATAAAAGCCTGAAAGCGCTGGGTTTCGATGTTACAAAGCGTATCATATGGCAATAGACACCCGGTACTCATTCTTGTGGGTACCGGGTGTTTGCTGTCATTTTATCTTTGGATTCTTGCTCATGGATCAGGAGTTTCCTGTTTTGGGGAACCATCTGTCTGGGGTGTTTTTTTCTGGCTAAACGCAAAGTAAGCATCAATTTTTTGCTTGATCTGTGCAGGCTTTAAATCTTTGACCCAGTATCCATCTGGTTTTAAGGAAACTAATTTTTTCACGGTTTCTGCATCTGTTATTCCGGTCAGAAAAATAACGGGAATATCTGAAAATGCTTCTTCCGAACGGATCATTTCTAAGACCTGTTCTCCATCGCACACCGGCATCTCATAGTCCAATAAAACCAGATCAGGCTTATCCAAAATCAGGCATCGGATTGCTGCCGTACCAGACTGGGCCAGCGTTACCTCATACTCTTTTTCCAGCAGTTTTTTGATGGTCTGCCGCATGGTGAGGGAATCGTCCACGACAAGTACCTTTTGCTTGGAGGGGATTTCCTGTTTCTTGAGATATTTCTCCACTTCCGTCATAGCGTTCTCGGTATGGATCGGGGCTGCATTCACTTTTTGCCGCGAATGCGGCATGGCTGTACAATAGGAAAAATATCCTTCCCCTGTATCAATCAACAGGCTGACCTGCCATTTTTCCTTCTCAAATACCTCATGGATTTGCTCATAAGTCAGCAGGTTTTCTTCTTTTAGCTCGTATCCTTCCAGATCCGGCAGATATTCCTTTACCCGTACCGCAAATTGGCGTGCTGTATATCTGGCTGCATTCATTAACATCGTGTTCAGTTTATTGGTCTTGATTCCCATGGCCTTTCCAACCGTGTTAATGAGGAGTTTTTCTTCAAAAATTAAAAAGATTTCACATTCTTCTTCGCCATCCTCCGTACCATAGACCAGACGGTGGTAGATTCCTTTTCCGAATTTTTCTCCGCCATACGTTTCACTGATGACACACGATTCCAGATGAAATAAATCATAGATCAACTGGAGAATCATCTTCTCGATAGCTTCCTGTTCGTTTCCCGGCAGAAGCTCTATCCACCGGCTTTGGCCTTGTCCGGCAATGGCACGATCTTCTATCAGCGTATGCCCGATGAGCCATCCGGCACACACACCAAGAAAATGCCCTACCGAATTGGCACAGTATTCTGTTTGTTTCAGTTCTTCCTCAAGCGCTGGCAGGGTTCTCTCACGAAATTCCTGATGGATATGTTTGTGTGCCTCCAGCCTTTTATAATGGATCGAGGCCATATATTCTTCTTCCTCTGCAAAATGTTTCATTGCATGGTCCTTGAAGAATTTGATGCCCTCCTGGCATGCCCATTGGCTCTTATTTGTTTCGTCTGTGAACTGGAATAGTTTATTGATAATTTTAAAAAGCCTTTTGTGCTCTCGATCAATGAGATCTATTCCTATATTGTATTCCTCTCTCCATACTAATTGACCGTCCAATTGGAAACCTCCTTATACAGTAATTTTTGATACAACGATTGTTCTATACTTTTATAGTATTCATCCAGCACAGTTTCGGTACTTCTGTCCATTTGCATCCACTGGTATCCCGACAGGATGTCCCTATATGAAAATAAGCATAACCCCTGCAAAGCCGTTGTTGTCCAGCTTTTTCAGGGTTATGCTTATTTTTTGAGAGGGATTTCTAGGTTACTGGTTTCCAGCATTCCCATCGTTCGTGATCGGAAATTCTAATGCGCCAGCTGCACCGGCAGCGATTTCATATTTTTCAAATACAACAACAATGTTCCCATTTTCGTCCAGATAGAAGCCACGGTCCTCCGTAATCAAATCAGGGGTAAACATATCAGGGAAGAGGAGCTGTTTGGTATTATCATCCAACTGCTTCATCTGCTCGGAAACTTGCTGATAGATGGTCTGCTGATAATCAGGGCCGAGCAGGTCTTTGAGGGTAAAAGCTTCTCCGGTTTTGAGGTTGAGGTTATAGAAGAAGCGTTCCGAGTAGAAGGAGGCTTGGGATTCATATTTTTCGAGGACAAAGGAGAGGGTGTTTTCGTTGCAGGACTTGATTTGGTAATCAACATTGATATCGGTAGGATAGTATTCGTCGGGGTTGCCTCCAGTTGCGATATAGGCGTCGTAATTTTCTTTTGCACGCTGTTCGGACTCTTTCACGCTCAAGTCCATCCGTTTGCTGATTTCTGCATTGACACGGCGTTCCAATTCGGTGTTGCCGGTATTTTCAATTTTGGGCACACGCACATTGACGATTTTCATATCATCTTCAAAATGGTATTCGCGGAAGGTAAACACCCGGCAAACATCGCCTAAAACGGGGATATCATACAGGGTTTTGGCGAAGGCAGGGCTGACATTCAGGGTAATGACAAAACTGATACAGGCAGCCGCAACAACAGCCGCAGTACAGGAAAGGATACGTACAGGTTTTTTGGAACGTTTCCGGGACGTTTCGATGGTTTTATCAACTAACATGGCAAGTTCCTCCTTGGGGACAACGGTTTGCTCGTAGAGCTGTTTTAATTTCTCATGGTTCATACGGGTTCCCCCACCTTTCTGCATTAAAAACTATTGCTTCCCTGTATGGAATGCAGGGCATCGGACTGCATATCGACCCGCAACAGCCGCAGGGCTTTATACAGCCTTGCCTTGACGGTACTCAAATGGGCGCCGGTCACGTTGGAGATTTCTTCGAGCTTCATATCCTCGTAGAAACGCAGGATGACAATGGTTTTCAGTTTTGGTTCTAGCTTATCAATAGCATCGTAGAGGTCAAGGACCGCGTCGCGGTCACAGGAGGGGTCGGGGAGGTTGCAGGATTCGGGAATCTGATCGGTGTAGGTAATGCGTTTGACAACCCGCAGATGGTCGAGGCATTTATTCACCAGGATCCGATAGAACCATGTACGGATGTATTCGGGATTTTTCAGCGAGGATACTTTCTCCAACGAATGGACAATCGCATCTTGAATCACGTCAAAAGTATCCTGCTGGTTTTTCATATACTGGAACGCCAGACGGTAAAATTTTTCCTGGTTTTCCTTAATATAGTCGATGAGTAAAGCTTCCTTATCGGGTAAGATTTTCAATATATGGAACATCCCTTCTGCACATGGCTCTATTGTGTACACTATTCTTTAGACGTTTGACAAGGGAAAAAAGTTATCAAAAAGAGAAAAAAATCCCTCCATCTGCAATACACAGGATGGAGGGACGATGTTAAACGGAAAAATTCATTAATCGTAATCTCTTTCAGCCTTGAGGATTTGCCCGTTGGCAGCATTGATTTTATACTCATACTCCATGCGGCCGGACTTGAATTCAATTTCATAGGTGAGCATACCATGGTCGTAGTCTTGCTCTACCTTCATAGCGAAGACCTGCGAAGCGGAAACACCGGCATGGGACAAAGCAATTTGTTTGGCACGGTCAGCAGTGACCGCTGCGGTATTGCCCGTTCCTGGGTTGGTACCCGGGATGGTAAAATTTTCAATATCGGTATCATATTTGAGGATGGTACCAGTCGCAGCATCGATTTCATAATCAAATTCACGGTTGCCGGAATAGAACTCAACTTCGTAGACCCGTCTGCCGTTTTCGTAGTCAAGCTGGCATTTTACAAAGTATGGGTTGCTGACATTAGCGTGTTGGGTAGCGATCTGCTTAGCACGGTCTGCAGTGATCGCAGTTCCCGTGCCCGTGCCCGAACCCGGGATAGTAAAATTTTCGATATCCGTGTCATATTTGACGATGGTACCGGTCGCAGCGTCAATTTCATAGTCAAATTCCCGGTTGCCGGAATAGAACTCAACATCGTAGACCTGTCTGCCATTTTCATACTCAAGCTGGCATTTTACAAAGTACGGATTGCTGACATTGGCGTGCTGGGTAGCGATTTGCTTGGCACGTTCAGCCGTAATGCCGCCAGAGGGGGTCGTAGGAACGGTTGGGGTGGTGTAATCAATCGGGGTGCTATCAAGGCCGATGATGGAAACCGAACGGCACGATTCGCCATGCTGTTTGACACCATTGACAACATCGACACGGATGGAAGCATGGGTATTGCCAGCTTCGGCTATGATATAGGTGGTGCCGGGGTTCAGGCCGCGGATCCGGTAGGTATCATTGGTGATACGCTGTACCGAAGCAATGCCATCGCGGGAGGAATACACCTTGACATTCCCTTGGTTAAACTTCTGCCCCTCAACCGTAATCCGGGCGTCATAGATGTTATTGGGTGACATCTGATAACTGCGGGTATCGGTTTTGAGCAGATTGGTGGTATAGGCAGCCTGAGAAGCCGGGCGGAACGAGGCCAGAATGCTGTGGCTGCTGGTGATATTCGAGAAGGTGTAGGAGGAAATCGCTCCTTTTCTGGTTCCATCGACAATGACTTCATTAATGACATAGCCAGTATTTGGGACGATGGAGATGGTTTTGGATTCGCCATGGTTAGCAGTGATGGAGCCTTCTGGGGATATCTTGCCGCCAGAGGTTGCACCAGAAACAATACTATAAGCAGAGGAAGCCAAAACAGCAGTAGGAGGGGTGTCCGCAGAAACAGGCTGGGCAGCAAAGGCAGTAGTAGAAACGGAAGCCATCACAATCAGGGCTGCCAGCACAGCGGTAAATTTTTTTGTCTTTGTAAATTTCATGACGCAAGAAACCTCTTTCTTTGAGAAAATATTTTTTCTTTGATAAAGAAAAGCGAAAAAAGATAGTAAATTAGAAAAAATGATAGGAAATCCGGCTTTGTAAAGAGGAAAAACAGGGGTGAGAAAAGCAGGTTTTTTCCTCCATCTTTTATCCATATTGTAGCATAACAGAAAAAATTTTCAAGTAGGCAAAATGCATGAAAAAATTGCAGAATTTGGAAAGTTGTTTTTGTAAATTCTATGAAAAGGGTTGGTTTTGGGTTACTCTGGTTTTTGCGGTAAGCGGCTTTGAAAATAAGAGCATAAAGTATGACAAAAAATTTTAGAGAAATATTTGAAACACGAAATTGAAATTTTGCAAAACAAACTGAACAAATTTGATTTAAAATAAAAAAATGTTTAAAAGATCGGATTAGAATAGTGGATCAAGGGGCAGAAAAAATTTTAACAAATGGTGGAAAAGCCTTAACATAGTACGGATTTTGTAGTATAATGGGATCAGAAACAGCCGCTTTTCCCAGTATATCCCAGCAAGGAAACGGAGGGCCACCATGGAGCCGGTCTATCAAGCATTACAGCAATATTTTGGCTATACGCAGTTCCGGCCGGGACAGCTCGAAATGATTACCGCGCTGATGTCCGGGCGCGATGCTGTCGGCATTATGCCCACTGGTGCCGGAAAATCGTTGTGCTTCCAGATTCCAGCGTTGCTATTTGAGGGGATCACACTGGTAGTGTCGCCGCTGATCTCCTTGATGAACGATCAGGTACGCGGGCTTTTGCAGGCGGGTGCAGCGGCGGCTTACCTCAACAGTTCCCTGACAGAACGGCAATATTTTAAAGCATTGTCCAATGCCCGGCAGGGACGGTATAAAATTATTTATGTGTCTCCTGAACGCCTCGAAACCGAAAGCTTTCAGTCCTTCGCGCAGGCAGCCAATATCTCGATGGTTGCGGTGGATGAAGCCCATTGTACATCCCAGTGGGGACAGGATTTCCGGCCAAGCTATCTGCAAATCGCGTCCTTTATTGACCATCTTCCCAAACGTCCCGTAGTCAGCGCGTTTACAGCCACAGCTACGAATCTGGTCAAGCAGGACATCATCCGCATTTTGGATCTGCAAGATCCGGTGGAAACGGTCACTGGGTTTAACCGTTCCAACCTATATTATGAAGTACAGCACCCTGCCGACAAGGATGGTGCGTTACTGACGCTGGTGCGCCGTTACGAGGGGAAAAGCGGGATCATTTATTGTTCGACCCGCAAGAAAGTCGAGGAGGTCTGCGAGCTGCTGCGGGATAACGGGATACTGGCAACCCGGTATCATGCGGGGCTGCCAGAAGGGGAACGGTCCCGCAATCAGGACGATTTCCTGTTTGACCGCCAGCCGGTCATGGTTGCAACCAATGCGTTTGGTATGGGCATTGATAAATCCAATGTCAATTACGTGATCCATTATAATATGCCAAAAGATATGGAAAGTTACTATCAGGAGGCTGGGCGCGCGGGACGTGATGGCCAGCCAGCAGACTGTATTTTGCTGTACCACGGGCAGGATGTTGTAACCAACCAGTTTTTATTGGAACAGTCGCAGGAAAACGCCTCCTTAGACGAGCCAACCCGCCTTGAGCTTCAGGAGAAGGATCGCGAACGGTTAAAGCAGATGACCTTTTACTGCCATACCAAAGACTGCCTGCGTAAATATATCTTGCGGTATTTTGGGGAGGAGCATCCGGGGTTTTGTGGGAACTGTTATAATTGTATCGGGGATTTCGAGCGGGTCGAGATGACCAAACAGGCACAAATGATCTTAAGCTGTGTCCGGCGCACTGGCGAGCGGTATGGGATTGGTACGGTGATTGATATTCTGCGCGGTGCAAAAACCGAACGTTTGCTGCGTTTGGGACTGGATCGACAGTCAACCTATGGGCTGCTTCCGGAGTTGCCCCAGCCGCAGCTCCGCGACATGATCCACCATCTCATCGAACGGGAGTATTTAATGCAGAGCGATGGGAAATATCCGGTGTTGTCGCTGGGGGCAAATGCCAAAAAAGTCCTGTTGCAACAGGAAGAAGTATGGCTGCGGGTGGATAAAAAGCCAGTACGCAGTACACCGGTCAAGACGGAAAGGGAATCGGCCAACCCAGAATTGTTCCGGCGTTTGCGGGAGCTACGCAGCGAAATTGCGAAACGGCAGAGTGTGCCGGCTTATGTTGTCTTTACGGATGCGTCGCTGCATGAGATGGTGCGTATCCTGCCGCAGACAGAACAGGATTTTTTACGGGTGCCGGGGGTTGGGCAGAAAAAGTGGGAACGGTATGGCAGGCAGTTTTTGGATCTCCTGCGCGAATATACCAGTACCGAAGCCGTATTCGACCCGGCTGACCGGCCTTAATTTCCGGGTTGAAAACGGAGGTTGGATTTGTTATACTGAAAAGAAAGACATGGGACGTTTTTCTTGGTTTTGGAAAGGAGATTGCCATGAGTATCAGTCAGATTTGTTTGTGTATTTCCGTAGCTTTGTTGCTGGCGGTGATTGTGATGCGTGTGATCCGTTCACGGCGCAGAAAACAGGCAGAGTCACAAGCGGTTGTCGACGAAATGCAGGAGAGGCTGCGGGAGATTGACGAATATGTAGCGGAGGGTTACTATCCGTTGGTCAAGACGCTGGATATTGTGGGGATGTCTGACGAACGCAGTATGCTGTTAGTACAAAATGCGTTGAATCTGGTTGGCCGGGGCACTTGTGTAGCGGCCAGTTTGGCGTATGCACAAGCAGTGGTCTATTTGAAGGAGCCGGTGGACGATGACATATTGCGGGAAGCTGTTGAAAAGCAGGGCTGTATGGTAACGGCGATTGTGACTTCAAACCAGCAGGTGAGAAAGGAGCCGGACCATGGACGTTTGCTGGCAGTATCCGACCCCCATCGGACCATTGTGGATTACGGAAACTGATGCGGCCATCACCGCGGTCAGCCTGCACGAACCGGGCTGTATCTTCGAGCGTCGTGAAACGGAAGGTTTGCAGACTGCTTACCGCCAGCTGACGGAGTATTTCGCTGGGGAACGACGAGAATTTGCCTTGCCGCTTTGTCCAAAGGGGACGGCATTTCAACAAAAGGTATGGCAGGCTTTGCAAACGATCCCATATGGCGAAACCCGAAGCTATCGGCAGGTTGCCGAGGCAATCGGGCATCCCAAAGCATACCGTGCAGTGGGCGGCGCAAACCATAAAAATCCCATTATGATTGTGATTCCCTGTCACCGGGTTATCGGGGCAGACGGGCGTCTGACCGGGTACGCATCTGGGCTTGGGGTCAAAGAGCAGCTATTGCAGCTTGAACACAGGGAATGAACGGAAAAAATCCCAGCATACGGTATCTGATCCGTACTGCTGGGATTTTTGGTAGTTATTTGGTTAGCTAGAGCTAATTTTTCAGATTGTTGAGCCGATCCGGAGTGAGGAAGATTGGCAAAAAAATCCATAAAAAGTCGGAGAAAAAATGCAGTAGAGTGTGTCAAACAGTACAAAAAGGTTAAAAATCAGAAGAAACAATTGTTTAAATATGCGGGATATGCTAAAATACACCTGTGATGAATGGGGAAGCTGGAAAGCAAGTTCCCGGTTTCCCAAGAAACAAAGGGGATCATGAAAATGAGTATGATGAAACTGCGGCTTTCCAAGCAGTTTACGCCCGGACGGATTATTGCGTTAGGGTTTGCGGGTGTGATTTTGCTCGGTACGCTCCTTTTAATCCTGCCAATCTCCATACAGCCTTGGGGGCATGTCAGCTTTTTAGACGCCCTGTTTACCTCGACCAGTTCGGTGTGTGTGACCGGCCTGCTCACGGTTGATATTGCCGATAATTTTACGGTGTTCGGACGGATCGTGGTAGCATTCCTGATCCAGATTGGCGGCCTCGGGATTTCCTCGATTGGCGTCGGGGTGATGCTCCTGACAGGGAAACGGATCGGGCTAAAAGAACGCTCCATGGTGCGGGAAGGGATGAACCAGTCATCCAGCAAAGGGTTGGTGCGGCTGCTCAAAGCGGTGTTGCGTATGACCTTCCTTTTTGAAGGGATTGGTGCCCTGTTAAGTTTTATTGTATTCATTCAGGATTTTCCATTTTGGAAAGCGGTGCAATTGAGCCTGTTCCATACGGTAGCATCGTTTAACAATGCGGGGATGGATTTATTGGGTGGGGGGACAAACCTGATCCCATACAAGGATAATATCTTGTTGAATCTGGTGACATCCGGGCTGATTATTTTTGGCGGGCTGGGCTTTTTTGTGATCCGCGAGATGTTCCAAAAACATTCCTTTCGGAAATTGAGCCTGCACAGTAAAGTCGTGCTGTTCATGACCGCCCTGTTACTCGTAGCGGGTACGCTGATGTTTAAGCTAACGGAGCGGGGAAATATCACTTGGCTGGGCGCCTTTTTCACAAGCACAACAGCCCGTACGGCTGGATTCAGTACGTTCCCACTCAGCGGGTTCAGTACGGCTGGGCTTTTTATTGTGGTGATCCTGATGCTGATTGGTACTTCACCGGGCTCGACCGGTGGTGGGATCAAGACAACCACTGTGTTTGTGTTATGCAAATCAGCTTTTAGTACCGCTACAAACCGGTATTGTCAGGCATTCCGGCGCAAGCTGCCAAATGATGTGATTTCGAAGGCGTTTTTTCTGACTATGATTGCCGGGATTCTGGTGGCTGTTGATGTAACGATCATCTGTTTGTTTGACCCGCAGTTCCGTCTGGTGGATATCCTCGTGGAGGTCGTGTCAGCGTTCAGTACCACAGGGCTTTCTACCGGGATTACGGCGGATTTGAGTACGGTGAGCCAATGTGTGCTGATCGCAACCATGTACATTGGCAGGCTTGGTCCACTGACGGTTGCCACGATGTGGGTGATGAAACGCCCGCCGAATTTCCATTATGCAGAAGAATCGGTCATCATTGGGTGAACGGGAAGGAGTATGGATTGCAATGAAAAAAAAGCAGCGTGAATCTGGGCAGATTTTTGGAGTCATCGGGCTGGGACGCTTTGGCTCCGCGTTAGCAAGTACGCTCGCGGAGGAAGGCAAAGATGTACTGGCGCTCGACCGCGATGAAGCAAAAATTCGGCTGGCTACGGAATATGCGTCAGAAGCTATGGTGGTACACAGTCTGGATAAAAAAACACTGGAGGAATGTGGGGTTCAGAATTGCGATACTGTGATTGTATGTATTGGTTCGGAAATTGATACCAGTATTTTGACCACGTTAAATGTCATCAGTTTGGGAATCCCGCGGGTGATTTCAAAAGCGGTCAGTTACGAGCAGGGGTTAGTCCTTGAGAAAATCGGGGCTGAAGTGGTGTATCCAGAGCATGACCGGGCGGTTCGGCTGGCGCATCAACTGGTGTCGTCGCGGATTCTGGAATATATTTCCCTGAGCAATGATATTGATATTTCAGAATTAAAGTTGACTGGCCGGGTACACGGCAAGACGGTACTGGAAGCAGACCTTCGTAAGAAGTTTGGGGTCAACATCATTGCTTTGGAACATGCCAACGGCGGGGGGACGACCATTGAGATTTCTCCGCAGACCATGCTGACACAAGGGGATTCGCTGGTGGTGGTTGGCAGGCGGGATAATATCCATCGGCTGGAGCTTTTTTTGAGTAAAGATTGAGTGTGATATGCCTTGTCGGGAAGACAGGGTATTTTTCTTTTAAAAAAATAAAACCTTCTTTAGTCCAGTGGGAATTTCTGCTATACTCATAATATCTATAAAAGAAAAAGAACTAGGATGGAGGTATTTTGAAAATGCCAAAAAAAGTATATGGATATGTACGGGTATCAGCAAAAGATCAAAAAGAAGACCGCCAAATGGCAGCCATGCAGGAATATTCGGTGCCAAAACAAAATATTTGTATGGATAAGGTCAGTGGAAAAGATTTTAACCGGCCCGCTTATCAAAGGCTGTTGCGGCGACTGAAACGCGGGGATTTGCTGGTCATCCAAAGCATCGACCGGCTAGGGCGCAATTATGAGGAAATTATGGAACAGTGGCGCCTGTTGACCAAGGAAAAGGGCATTGATATCTTGGTACTTGATATGCCTTTGCTGGATACGCGCCAGGGCAAGGATCTGCTGGGAACCTTTATTTCCGATTTGGTGCTGCAATTATTGAGTTTTGTAGCAGACAACGAGCGACGGCAGATCAAACAGCGGCAAAGGGAGGGGATTGACGCCGCAAAATTGCGTGGGGTTACTTTTGGGCGTCCGCGAAAGGTGATGCCGGATGAATTTTATCGGTTGGAGGAAATGTGGTACCGGGGATGGCTGTCAAGCCGGGAGGCTGCGGAACAGCTGGAGGTTTCCTATCAGACTTTCCTGCGGTGGGTTCGGAGCCGGCAGTTATTATTTGCCACGCGTGAATCTTAATGTATGACAAATCCCCCAAAAGGTGTATAATAAGAGGGAGAACTTCACAAACAAAAGGAGAGGCATGGGCGATGCAAACAGAAACATTCAAAATGGTTTCCGAAATAGATCGGTTAGGGTTAGGGGTCTTGTTGTGCAGCCCACAGCAGGAACCAGTGGGGGTTTTACAGATTGCACACGGCATGAGTGAACATAAGGAACGTTATCTTCCGTTTATGGAATATATGTGCGAGTGCGGGTATGCCTGTGTGATCCATGACCACCGCGGGCACGGGGAAAGCGTGCGCTGCCTACAGGATCTGGGATATTTTTATGAAAACGGAACCTTGGGAATTGTGGAGGATGTGGGGCAGGTCAACCGCTGGATGCGCGGAAAATACCCGAACAAACCGTATTTCTTACTGGGGCATAGCATGGGTTCGCTGGTAGTGCGCGCCTATCTGAAACAGCATGACAGCACCATCGACGGCTTGATCGTAAGCGGCAGCCCCAGCGCGACCTCTGCCAGTAAATTAGGGATTGCGCTGAGCGCGGTACTCAAAAAGCGTTATGGCGACCACTATATCCCGAATCGTTATAACCGTATTGCTTTTGGCAGTTTCAATAAAAAATTCCGGCCTGCCCCATCGCAATATGCGTGGCTGTGCAGTGACCCGGATGTTGTCCGGCAGTTTGACAATGACCCGTTATGTGGGTTTGCGTTTACGCTCAATGGGTTTCAAACCCTGTTCCATCTGATGGAACAGGTATATAGCCGGAAAGGTTGGACGGTCACAAATCCGGATTTGCCGGTATGGTTTTTGTCGGGCGAACTGGACCCCTGTATGTTAAGCCGTCTGAAATTTTTGCAGGCTGTTGACCTGATCCACAAGGTCGGGTATGAAAACGTGTCAGCAAAGCTGTACCCCGGTATGCGGCATGAAACTCTCAATGAGCCGGGTCATATGCAGGTCTTTGAGGACATCGCGAAACGGGTCGAATCGTGGAGAAAAAATTAAAAAATTTTTCTAAAACCGCTGACTTTTCTCACAACGTATGCTATAATATTTCTTAACAAACGATAAGGAGATGTGGTAATCATGTTGAGCAGTGAAGTGGTACGGCTTATCAACGAGCAGATCAATCAGGAATTTTATTCGGCATACCTGTACCTGAGTTTTTCCAACTATTATAAAGAGGAAGGTCTGGATGGCTTTGGCAACTGGTACTATATTCAGGCGCAGGAGGAACGGGACCATGCCATCCAGTTCCTCAATTACCTGCATGACAACGGGGAGAATGTAACCCTGCGTGAGATCAAGGCTCCCGATGTGGTCCTTGACAGCTATCTGGCACCGCTGGAGGCTGGCCTCAAACACGAGCGTCTGGTGACTGGCCTGATCCATCGTATTTATGATGCCGCGCATCTGTCGAAGGATTACCGTACCATGCAGTTCCTTGACTGGTTTGTGAAGGAACAGGGTGAGGAAGAAAAAAATGCGGAAGACCTTGTGAAAAAATTCCAGCTGTTTGGCTCCGACCCCAAGAGCCTTTACATGATGGATCAAAACCTTGGTGCAAGAACCTCGGCTCCTTCTGAGTCCTGATTGGAAATTGCAACGATTGTCCATATAAAAAACTCCCCGGAAAATGTTTTTCAAACATTACCGGGGAGTTTTTGTTTGTATGGGAGTTATTCCTTCCAGCGGAAACTGCCCGAAAGCAGCGATACGGTGTCGGAAGAAACGGTCAGCAAACCGCCGTCTGTTTCTCCGGTTTTTAAGGAATCGTCCTCCAGATAAATGTGGCATTCACAGGGTTTGACCGCTGTAATAAACGGGACGTGCCCCGCCATGACAGCCAGATCACCCTCAATGCCGCGCAGGGAAATTTGAGTCGCCTGCCCTTCGAAAATATTCCCGTCCGGGGAAGCGACAATTAAGGAAAAGGTTTTCATGACGATACCTTCTTTGCTTTTTCGACCGCCTCGTCAATGGAGCCGACAAATAAAAAGGCAGATTCTGGCAAATCGTCATGCTTGCCCTCAATGATCTCCTTAAAGCCACGGATGGTTTCTTTGAGCGGTACATACTTGCCGGGGATACCCGTAAACTTTTCAGAAACGTCGAACGGCTGCGACAGGAATCTCTGGATTTTTCTGGCACGCTGTACCAGCAGCTTATCCTCGTCGGACAGCTCATCCATACCCATGATCGCAATAATATCCATCAGCTCTTTGTAGCGCTGTAAGATTCTCTGCACTTCTTTGGCCACTTTATAATGCTCGTCACCGAGAATTTCCGGCGAGAGGATGCGGCTGGTAGATTCGAGCGGGTCAACGGCGGGGTAAATACCCTGTGACGCAATGTTACGCGCGAGAACCGTGGTGGCATCCAAGTGGGCAAAGGTAGTGGCCGGGGCTGGGTCCGTCAGGTCATCCGCAGGCACGTAAACCGCCTGCACCGAGGTAATCGAACCCTTTTTCGTGGAGGTGATGCGTTCCTGCAAAGCGCCCATTTCGGTGGCCAGAGTCGGCTGGTAACCTACCGCAGACGGCATACGTCCGAGCAGAGCCGACACCTCACTACCGGCTTGGGTAAAGCGGAAAATATTATCAATGAACAAAAGCACATCCTGACCTTCGGTATCGCGGAAATATTCCGCCATGGTCAGACCCGATAGCCCAACCCGCATACGCGCACCGGGCGGCTCGTTCATCTGGCCATATACGAGAGCGGTGTTGCCCAGAACTCCGGACTCTTTCATTTCATAATAGAGGTCGTTGCCCTCACGGGTACGCTCTCCAACGCCGGTGAACACAGACAAGCCGCCATGCTGTTTGGCGATGTTGTTAATCAGTTCCATGATGAGAACGGTCTTTCCAACACCCGCACCGCCGAACAGGCCGATCTTACCGCCCTTGGAATAGGGGCAGATCAGGTCGATAACCTTGATACCAGTTTCGAGGATTTCCGAGGAGGTGGAAAGCTCCTCGTAGTTCGGCGCTGGACGGTGGATATTCCAGCGTTCTTTGGTTTCGGGATTGGGCAGGTTGTCAACCGCATTGCCCAAAACATTAAAAATACGGCCTAATGTTTCCCGCCCGACCGGCACACTGATGGCGCTGCCGGTATCGGTAGCGGGTGCGCCGCGCTGAAGGCCGTCTGTGGAGGCCATTGCGATGCAGCGCACGGTATTGTCACCGATATGCTGGGCGACCTCGACGGTCAGGGTACGTTCCCCAATCGGGATGGTCAGAGCGTTATAAATTGCCGGCAGGTCATCCTCCTCAAAGCGGACGTCGACGACAGGCCCCATGACCTGTGCGACACTGCCGATTTTTGCATTTGCCAAGCTTATCACTCCTTTTATGTGCCGCTGCCGGCAACGATTTCGGTAATCTCCTGCGTAATTGCTCCCTGTCTGGCACGGTTATACGCAAGCTGTAAGTCATCGATCATCTGCTGGGCGTTTTTCCCGGCCGAATCCATGGCCATACGGCGTGCGGCTACCTCACAGGCAAAGCTTTCGCGTACCGCCGCCGTAATCAGCCCCGCGACATACTCCGGGACCGCTGCATTTAAAATGCGGGTTTCATCCGGTTCAAACAGCACGCTGTGTGACTGTTTGCCCTCCGGCTCCACCAGTGGCAGCGCCCATACCACCTGTGCGGTCTGGGTCATCATGGATACGTATTTGGTGCATAAAATCCCCAGCCGGTCAAACTGCCCCTCACTGAATTCCAGACAAAGCTGGTCCGCCATATCCTTGGCATCCTGATATGAGAAGCCTTCGGATAAAATGAGGTCGCCGCCGTAACGCTCACAGGCCCGTTTTCCAATCGCGAGCATCTCGGCGCCGGGGAAGGTAGCGGCCAAACGGAACACATTCGCGTTATAGCCGCCCGCAAGCCCGCGGTCACCGGCAATGGCGATGAGGCGGGTCACACCCGTTTCACGCACCTGCATATAGGGGCTTTTTTTACATTCCGGGGAAACGGTCAGCAGATCCACCACGTTCTGAAGCGAATTGGCGTACTCCCGGCCTTTATTCATGGCTTCGGTGGCGCGGCGGATTTTCGAGGAAGCCACCAGCCCCATGGCTTTGGTCAGGTGCAGCGTGGAATCGACACTGCGGATGCGGTTACGCAGACTTTTGGTATCTGGCACGACGCATCACCTCTTTAATCCATTGAGGGCCTGCTCGAGTTCGGCAACATCGCTGTCCTCGAAATAGCCCTGATCGAAACGCGCCAGCAGACGGCTGTTTGCCGTTTGCAGACGTTCGTACAGGCGGGTCTCATATTCGCTCACTTTATCGACCGGGACATCATCCAGAAACCCATGGATGACCGCATAAATAATGGCAACCTGGCACCCAACCGACAGCGGATGGTTCCGTTTCTGCTTGAGTACCTCCACGATGCGTTCGCCCAATGCCAGACGCGATTTGGTATCTGCGTCAAGGTCACTGCCGAACTGTGCAAACGATTGCAGCTCGCGGTACTGAGAATACAGGAGCTTGAGTTCCCCGGCAACCTTCTTCATTGGCTTGAGCTGGGCAGCGCCGCCGACACGGCTGACGGAAATACCGGGGTTAATCGCAGGCATGATGCCGGCATGGAACAGCTCGGTTTCCAGGAAGATCTGCCCGTCGGTGATGGAGATGACGTTGGTGGGGATATAGGCAGAAACGTCGCCAGCTTGGGTTTCGATGATCGGCAGAGCGGTGATGGAACCGCCGCCGTATTCCGGAGCCACACAGGCAGCACGCTCTAACAGACGGGAGTGCAGATAGAAAACGTCGCCGGGATAGGCTTCACGGCCCGGTGGGCGGCGGATGAGCAGGGAAAGGGCGCGGTATGCCACCGCGTGTTTACTCAGATCGTCATATACAATCAAAACATCCTTGCCCTGTTCCCGGAAATATTCCGCCATCGCACAGCCGGAATAGGGGGCGATATATTGGAGCGGGGCCGTTTCGGACGCCGACGCAGATACAATAATTGTGTACGCCATCGCGCCGTTTCTGGCAAGCTCATTGGCAATCTGTACCACAGAGGTATTCTTCTGGCCAATCGCGACATAAATACAGATAACCCCAGAATCTTTTTGGTTGATAATCGTATCCATGGCGATTGCCGTTTTACCGGTCTGGCGGTCGCCGATAATCAGCTCACGTTGTCCGCGGCCAATGGGGATCATACCGTCAATGGCCTTGATGCCGGTTTGCAGCGGTACAGAAACGCTTTGGCGTTCAATGATGCCGGGCGCCTCGGATTCTACCGGACGGGTTTCCTTGGCATCAATGGGGCCTTTGCCGTCAATGGGCTGGCCGAGGGCATCGACAACACGCCCGAGCATGGCTTCGCCCACGGGTACGGACAAAACGCGCCCAGTACGGCGTACCGAGGTGCCCTCGCGGATTTCATTGTCATCGGAAAGCAGGGCAGCGGAAACGGTCTCATTTTCGAGGTTCTGAGCCATCCCGAAGCTGCCGTCCTCAAACTCGAGCAGTTCGTTTGCCATACATTGCTGCAGCCCGTAAATACGCGCAATGCCGTCGCCGACCAGGATGACCGTACCGGTTTCCTGCATTTCGATGCGGCTTTTATAATTCTTGATCTGTTCTTTGATAATATTACTGATTTCTTCCGGCTTCTGACTCATCGGTTCATCACTTCCTTTACTTCATGCAAACGGTGTTTCAAAGTGCCGTCCAGAATACTGCCGTCAAGCTCGACGCGCACACCGCCCATCAGCGAGGGGTCAATGTCATAGGTCAGGCGCACCTGATGCCCGCTAACGGCTTCCAGCTTTTTCTGGAGCTTTTGCTGCTGGGCATCGGTCAGTGGGATCACGCTCGTGACGGTAGCGCTCGAAATTTTCCGGGAGGTTTCATAGAACCACTCAAAATCTTTCACGCAGTCCGAAAACAGGCGGATCTGCCCGCGCTGGCATAACACGCACACAAACGACAGAACATCCTCAGGCAAAGCGTCTGCAAAGGCCGCTTCGATTGCCTCGGTACGTTCGGCCTTTGGGATGCCGGGTGAGGCCAGAAAATCGACGTATTCGGGATTGCCCTCAAACTGTTTGAGGACAATCTGGAGCGCTTCGAGTACCTCGGCCTCCCGGTGATTTTCCTGCGCCAGTGCAAACAGTGCCGCAGCATATGCTTTATCCATTTGCGTCATTGTCTTCACCTATTTCGTCGATAAAGGAATCAATCAGCGCACGATGGTCTTCCGTGCGGATCTCACGCCCCAGCATTTTCTCGGAAAGCTGGGTGGATACCTCTACAATTTCATGCTGCATGGCAGCGGTTGCTTTTTTGCGTTCGAGCTTTGCCTCGGCCTCGGCCTGGCGCATCATCGCGTCGGCACGTTCCTTGGTTTCGGCTAAAATCGCATCGCTGCGCTGCATAGCATTGACATTGGCCTCTTTCATGATGCGGTCGGCTTCACTATGGGCACTCTGAATTTTCTCCTCCCACGCAACTTGGTTTTCCAGGGCATTGCGTTTTGCCTCGTCGGCGTCGGCATACTGCTTATCCAGTGCAGCCTGCCGGTCGGCGAGCATCTTTTTGACCCGTTTAAACAAGACTTTTTTCAGGATTAAGAAGATCAGGAGGAGATTAATCAGGGAAATCAAAATCTGCCATATATTGACAGAGATAACCTCTAATGTCATACTTCATCCACTTCCTATCTTAACCCATTGAACCGATTGTGCTAGTCAGGATATTGACCATTTGGGCAGGGGCAAGGAAGATCAGGAGGATCGCGATAACCAACGCATACAAACCGGTGGTTTCCGCAACCGCACAACCCATGAGCATGGTTGTGGTAACATCACCCTTACATTCCGGCTGGCGGCCAATGGCTTCACAGGCTTTTGCAACAGCGTTACCTTCACCGATACCAGGGCCGATACCAGCGATCATAGCCATACCAGCGCCCAAAGCGCAGCAACCCAAAATAATACCAATAGCAAGTTCTAACATTGTTACTACCTCCATTTGTTACAGATGATTGAAATTTAAGAAGCTTTTTTCTGACTCCTGCGCAAGCGGCGCTTTTCGTACTGCTCTGCGGGGAACCCGCCCGATACATACAGCATCGTGAGCATGGCGAAAATAAACGCTTGCAGGCACCCGCTGAACAGGTCAAAATACAGCGACAGCACAGCCGGGATACCGATTTGCAGGAAAGGGATCTGCCCCCAGAACCAGCCCAGCGTCATGGCAGAAATCCCCTGAAGGGCAGCCGCGACCAGCGTAGAAATAACCGTACCGGACAAAACGTTGCCGTAATGACGGAACGCCATGGAAACCGGGGTCGCAATTTCGCTGACAAGGTTCATCGGCGCAAACAGCGGGACTGGTTCGCAATAGCTCTTCATGTAGTGCAGGATGCCGCCCTTGAGTTTATAGTATGTAATCAGGATAAACACAAGGATGGCCCACCCGGCAACGACGTTGATATCGGACGTTGGAGGGTAAAGGCCAACGAGCGTCATCAGGCTCGAGAAGGCGGACAGGCCGAGAATAGCCGCAATAAACGGCCCAAACCCGGTAAAGTATTCGCCCATGTTGCCGCGGACCATGTTCGTCACCTTTTCCACGATCATTTCCGCAAAATGCTGGCGTCTGGTTTTGGTTTTGGTGGCGATGCCGTGGGTGAGGTACAGGCACAGCCCCAGCAACGCTACCACCACGATCCACGAGTTTACCTGCGATTCGGTAATAGGGATATCCTGGAAGAAGAACGGGATCGTAAAGAAGATGCGCGCCCCGGAGATGGCAATGCCTTCTGAGGGTGGCTTGGTGGCGATTTGCAGCACAATCCCAAAGAGGATGGGCAAAACGATCATCAGGATCAGAAGGGCGTCTACTGCGCGGAAACGGCTGGTTTTTTCTTGCATAAAATTCACCTCCGCAGATTTATTCTTTTTCCTCCTGTTGTTTTTTCCGCCTTTTTATGAGAGGACGGAATAAAATACCGATGCGCGGGAAAAACAACGGGATGAGAGCGGCCAGAAAATGAAAGCATGGCACAAACACCCCTACAGCTGCCGCTGCAAACAGCATCAGCATCCGCAGCATTTGGGAAAGTTTCATGCGGTTGGCGGCTTTTTTCTTTTCCTCCAGGACCGCCCGTTGGACAGTCAGGCCCATGAGGAAGAAGTTCAGTACAGACACGCTCCCACTCAGCAGGTTCCCAAGAATTACTGTATAGTCCCAGAAGCCGGCAACGAGGAAAACAATTTCCATAATCGCGCTCAAAAAGACTACCCAGCCTGCGATATAAAGCGTTTCGCGGCGGACCGTAGTATCTACTTTCATGCGGGCAATCACCTCCTTTTGACAACCTGTCCGGGAGCTGCCGCTAAAAAGGCTCCGACGAACAGATATTAGTTATGAGAAATTTTCAAGTTTCATAGGCAGCCCTCCATTATACGATTCAGATACACGTCTATTATGCACTGATTTTGGAAAATATGCAAGAGAAATTGGAGAAAAACTATCTAAAAAACACGAAAATTAGCC
>CATJNB010000055.1 GCA_949741605.1 uncultured Eubacteriales bacterium
GAAGAAAATTTGGAACAACGAGTTGATTTGCACGAAGGACCGTTGGAAAATATACAGCAATTTCTTGATGAATTAGACAATCAGGAATTATATCATGCTTTTTCGGTTCGAATGTCGCGCCTACGTAAAAAATTGAAATATCGTTTGAAATAGGGTAACAGTTTGCCCCTTCTCTATGCCTAGATAGAGAAGGGGCATTTGCATGGTTTTCTGAATTTTCACAAACAAATATCTATGCTGCGTCATATTCATACACACTATGTTTTCATGTCTCGTCTGCTTGCAGCGCGATCGTGTAATCGATCTTTTTGGTGTCGTCCCACTTCGCGGACATAACGTAATACACCGGCCGGTCTTTCTCTAGGCTGACCTGGAATTCATACGTTCCATCCCCGTTTGCCTTGCATGGGACCTCGGTCTGCTTGGGCTTTTCTTTGCCCGATAACAGTTCTGGCCTTGTTTTTTCCGAGTCACGCTTTACCGTCACTTCTGCCGGCGGGTACTTCCAGAAATTAAAGCGTACCGTCGAACCGTCTGCTACCTTGTCCGAACTGCCACCGTACAGAAAATTGATGTCCCATTCGTGCCGGTAGCCGATGTTGTGAAGAATATTCTCGTTCCACTGCTCCATGATCGATTCCACTTGCAGCTTTTTGCCCGTACTGTCATACGCCACAAATGGGATGTCCCACGACCCGTCTACATCCTTCAAAAGGTCTGGTTCCGGCGCTTCGGTGACCGTTTGCGCAGTCGGGTCCGTCACCGTCCCAATCAACAGCGGAAGTCCCGTTTCGTTCTCTACGATCGCGTACAGGAACGGCCGGTCAAAGGTTATCTCGTACGTTGTCGCGATACTCATGGTCTCCACCAATTCTGCCTTCGTCACAGCTCCCGCCTTGGTCCCCCGCTCGTTTACATCGATGAACGTCTTTTGCAGCACGTCCCCGATGGATAAGCCGATTTCCGGCGCGTTCTCCGAAATACCTGTGAAGTCGGCATCCTCGTTGAACGCATCCGTCAACCCCATCGCTTTCAGTGTGTCCTTTAACGACGTCCCATACGAGTACCGGAACTTCGGCAGGGAGTACGTCACTGTGCGCGACGGTGGGTTTGCCGTCATCTCTTTCATGTAATCCTCGTACGATATGCCCGTTACTTCAAACGGGAACGGACTTTTCTCCGTCTGCCGTGACAACATCAGAAACGATTCGCCAGGCAGCATTGACACGAATTTATCCAGTGTGAGAGTCGAGTCGGTCGTCTCGTTCCCGTACCAAGGCATCAACGCCATGAAGCTGTACCGCCCGTCGGCATACGGCTTCTTGATCCCTTCCACACCTCCGGCTTTAATGTAGTACGCTCCTTCCGAGGCGTTCATAAAGTCCGTCTGTACCTTCGTGCCATCCGCAGTCTCAAACTCGCCTTTGCGCGTCCAGGCCCCCTCAAACGGTGTCTCCCAGTCCATGTCAAAGTACATCGTGTTGATCAGGTACATCATCGTGTCCGTGTCGATCGGCTTGTCGAGCAGCTTCTCAATTTTCCCGTTGGTCTTTGACGAGACCCATGCGTTGATGGTGGAGGGGGTCTTGCTGTCCGAGAGGTCCAGCTGGTACGCGTCCGCCTGGTACGAGTTGGCGTTTGTTTGCAGGAAGTCCTCCTTCACCACGAACCCCTCATCCTTGCGCAGCCAAATGGAATTCGCCAGCTCCAGGATGCCCGTTTCTCCCTGGGATAATCCCGCAATTTGTTTGCTGTATGCCTGGTTTAATTGTTCCTGGGTCAGCCCTCCGCCAAACAAATTTAAAAATTGTGCCTGCGTATTGCCGTCCGCTCCGTTCGACGTCATCGCTAACGCTATCCCAGCAGACATCGGCGAGATCAGCGAGTTTTGTCTTGGCTGGTACGCCCGGCGGAAGAGGTCCAGCGAAAAGTCCGCCGCCGCGGTCTGGTATTTCTCCGAAACCTCCTCCGGCAGCGTCCCATCTGTTTTTGCCTTGGCCGTGATGCCATTCATCAGGTCTGCCGCCGTGCCCGCCGGGCTGACAGGTTCGCCGCATCCGGATAAGCTCAGCGGAGCCGTAAGCATCGCCGCCATTGCCAGGAATACCACCAGCTTACGAATTTTCTTCATATTCTTCTCAACTCCTTTTTGTTTCAGCACGTTCACAGGTATCTTTATTTTGATTATAACATAGCGTGTCTTTTGCTGTCTATCTTTCTGAGGCGTATTTTGATAAAATGTGAGGGAAAGAGCATAAGGGAAAACTGACATCAAACGTGTTTGATGCCTAGGTAGTACCTAGGGTTTTCGTGATGTCAATTTTCCTTTCTGAACCATGGATTCCACCATGCGGTTTTTTACAGATTTTTCCTACACCCATGCAAAGTGATTGGTGCTTTTTTAAAAATATTGGAAAAGACTATGGGATTCCCCCGGTGGATTTTGTGTCATTTTTGACCCCTTCCCATTGCTGATATTTAATGAAGGCTATTACGACATAATCATCTGCTTACCATTCATAAACTATGTTTAGTGATCCAAAAGGGAGATGATTTGATTTATGGAAAAGCAATCGCAAAACACATTTTGTCGGAGTGTATTCAAGGGAGGGAAAAGCACAACTTCGAAAGCGCAGTTCACGCAAAAATGGACGGAGCTTATCAACACGCTAGAACGAAATAAAGCCATCACAGGGAAAAAGACAGGATGAAAGCAGCGATTTATTGTCGTTTATCGGAGGAGGACCGGAACAAACAGGCTGTCACCGACGACAGCAACAGCATACAAAATCAAAAGTCGATGCTGATGCAATACGCGATGGAACAGGGGTGGGAGATTTTCGGGCTTTACAGCGACGACGATTATGCGGGTGCAGACCGCCGACGCCCGGAATTTAACCGTCTGCTCAAGGACGCCGAACACCACAAGTTTGACATCGTTCTCTGTAAAACACAGTCACGCTTCACCCGCGAATTGGAACTGGTCGAAAAATATATCCATGGTCTGTTTCCGATCTGGGGGATTCGCTTTGTCAGCATTGTGGATAACGCCGACACCGCCAACAAAGGCAACAAAAAAGCCCGTCAGATCAACGGGCTTATCAATGAGTGGTATTTGGAGGATATGTCGGAAAATATCCGGAGTGTTCTTACCAACCGTCGAAAAAATGGGTTCCACATTGGTGCGTTTGCGCTGTACGGCTACCGGAAAGACCCCCATCAAAAAGGACATTTGATTATCGACGAGGAAGCCGCTGGTATTGTTCGGGAAGTGTTTACGTTGTTTTCGCAGGGCTATGGGAAAACCGCGATCGCCCGGCTGCTCAATGACCGCGGCATCCCAAACCCAACCGAATATAAACGTTTGCATGGCTTACGGTACCAGCAGCCGAAACAAAAAAACAGTACGCTTTGGAAATATTCTACCATTGCCGATATGCTGGAAAATGAAATGTATTGCGGGAACATGGTGCAGGGGAAATACGGGAGTGTGTCTTACAAAACCAAGCAAAATAAACCGCGTCCGAAAAGCGAATGGTACATTGTCGAGGGCACGCACGAACCGATTATTGACCGTGCCTTATGGAACCGGGTACAGACGTTGCTTTCGCAAAAGGCAAAACCGTTTGCGGTTGGCACCATCGGTTTGTTTGCGCGAAAAGCTAGGTGTGCCAACTGCGGCTATGCAATGCGTTCCTCCAAGAATCATGGCAAACACTATTTGAAATGTTCCAACCGCCATGTGGCAAAGGACGCTTGCATTGGTTCGTTTATTTCGGTTGACAAATTGGAGTGGCTGGTCATTGACGAGCTCAACCGTTTAGCTGTGGAATATCTTGACAAGGACGAGCTGTCACAAAACGTCGAATTTTGTGATAGCTTACAAGCACAAAAAGCCCGGTTGCTTTCGGATTTAACGCTTTATGAAAAAAAGATTGCAGAATATTCTAAAGCAATTTGGGAAGTGTACATGGATAAGGCCAAAGGGTTTCTGTCCGAAAGCGATTATCTGGAAATGTCAAGGGAGTTTACCAAGGAGCGTGACCGTTTGCAAGACGTGGTCGCCGACGGCCAAAAACAGGTAGCTGAAATCGAAGAAAAAATTGCGGCGGGAGATAATCGCCGGGAACGGATCGAGCAATATACCAACCTGCAACACCTTACTAGGGAAGTTGTGGAAACGCTGATTGACTATGTATCCGTAGGCAAGCGTATTCCCGGTACTAGGGATGTTCCCATTGAAATCCACTGGAATTTTTAAGCAAACGTTGCACTTGTGAAATTGCAGCAGAACAGAAAGCCCGCACCACCTACGATAACATTTTGCGCTTCTGTGACGACCGCGATGTGCGCGACCCGATCCGCTTTTTAAGGGAACGTGAGATCGTGCATTACCAGAGGTTTGGCGAAGCCAAACGGGAAGTTACAAGTAAAAATCCGGCTAACTTCCCACACTTGGATA
>CATJNB010000056.1 GCA_949741605.1 uncultured Eubacteriales bacterium
GCCGCGTACCGCATATCCTGCGGGAGAGGCCGGCTGGACATTTTGTAAGCCTTCCATCTTCTGCTCTCCTTTCAAAAAAATTCCATATTCTTTTTCTTATTATATATTATTGAACGCTCTGCCCAAAAACGAAACGCTGTGTCCTAATCTTTCCAATCCGCCCTATACATTTTTTTTGGAAATATGTTATAATATAGGAACAAGTGTTAAATTTATATTGCAAGGCAGGGATAGTTTTATGTTTGGAAAACGTACTGACGGACGGCGGGTTTACCATGTCAACCCGTTTGACAAAATGATTCCATACCTGATGACAGAGCGCAACGATGCTCAGAATTTCTTCCATGGCGATCTCCCCTGTGAAGGGATGGACCGTTATATTGCTCGAAAAAAGGAAGAAGGCATCCGCCTGACCTATATGCACCTGATTTTAGCGGCTGGGGTGCGGGTCATCGCCGAGCGTCCGAAGCTCAACCGTTTTATCATGAACCGAAAAATCTATGCACATCATAAAATCTGGATGTCGTTTAGCGTCAAAAAGAGCCTGCGTGAGGACGGCGAGGAAACCACTATCAAACTCGAATTTGAGGGCACCGAAACCTTAATGGAAATTTGCAGCACCATTGACCGGGAAATTGAGAAGGTCATGCGCGGCACGGGCGAAACCGAAACCGATCAGGTTGCCCGTCTGATTATGAATGCCCCGGATTTTCTGGTGCGTTTGGCGGTGGATGTGATGAAGTTTATGGACCGTCATGGGTGTATGCCAAAGGCGGTGCTGGACGCCAGCCCGTTCCATACGTCGCTGTTTTTTACGAACCTCAAGTCGCTTGGCATTGATTATATTTACCATCACTTGAGCAACTTCGGTACCATGGGGATGTTTTTTGCCATGGGCAAGGAAAAATTAAAAATGACCGTTACGGGCGAAGGCACCTTCCAAACCAGCAAGGTCGTACCGTTTGGGTTTGGCATGGATGAGCGGATTTGCGATGGGGCATACTTTGTACGGACGGTGCGCGCGCTGACAAAATATGTAAAGCATCCCGAGCTTTTAGAGGTCCCGCTCGAAAAACGGGTTCAGGATGTGCCGTAAGACAGGAAATTTTGCAGATATATTGACTTTTTTCCGGTTTTAATATATCATCAAGCTATGCTGTTTTTACGAGTATGGATTCGGGAAAGGTCGTGATGTTTGGGTTGGAGAACAGGCTGAAGTTGTATGGCTTTAACAACCTCACCAAAACACTTAGTTTTAACATCTATGATGTTTGCTATGCGAAAAGTGAGCGAGCGCAAAAAGATTATGTCGCCTATATTGACGAGCAGTATAATTCCGAGCGTCTGACTAACATCCTGTTTGACGTCACGGAAATGATCGGAGCCAAGGTCCTCAACGTAAGCAAACAGGACTATGATCCGCAGGGCGCGAGCGTGAATGTTTTAATCAGCGAAAAGGACGTCACGCCGGATTCCATTGACCCATCCTGTAACGGCGGGCATCTCTCGGTGCCGCAGCTTGTCCATGGCCATCTCGACAAAAGCCATCTGACCGTGCATACCTATCCCGAATACCATCCCGACAAGGCGATTTCGACC
Organism: uncultured Eubacteriales bacterium; assembly: GCA_949741605.1. Taxonomy (GTDB): domain Bacteria; phylum Bacillota; class Clostridia; order Oscillospirales; family Acutalibacteraceae; genus UMGS1071. Next base: position 1,600 of record CATJNB010000056.1, read on the forward strand.
TTCCGGGTAGATATCGACGTATCAACCTGCGGCGAGGTATCGCCCCTGAATGCGCTCGATTACCTGATCGGCAGCTTTGATTCCGATATCATCACAGCGGACTACCGGGTACGCGGCTTTACCCGCGACCTCAATGGCAAAAAGCTTTTCATTGACCATACGATTACATCCATCCAGGATTATATTTCCGATGAAACGTTGCAAAAATATGACGCCATTGATGTGAATGTATATCAGTCAAACCTGTTCCATACCAAGCTGCTCATCAAGGAAATCCAGCTGCAAAATTACCTGTTTAATACCGACGTGTATGAATTGCCCCCCACCCAGCGTCTGGCGATTACCGACCGTCTGCGCCGCGAAATGATCGAGATTTTCAGCGGCACCAATATTTATAAGTGAAAGGGGCATTGCCATGGACGCGCAGGCGCAAGCCCGTGCCCCCATTTTGGAGGCGCTGCAACGGTACCGGGAAATGCGTGTGGTCCCATTTGATGTGCCCGGGCATAAGCAGGGCAGGGGCAACCGCGAGTTAACCGAATTTTTAGGTCAGAAGTGCCTTTCTGTGGATGTCAATTCCATGAAGCCGTTGGATAATTTGTGCCATCCGGTTTCTGTGATTCGGGAGGCAGAAGCGCTCGCTGCACAGGCTTTTGGGGCGGCAGACTGCTTTTTTATGGTCAACGGGACGACTTCCGCTGTACAGAGCATGATCCTCAGTGTGTGCAAGCGGGGCGATAAAATCATTATGCCGCGCAATGTCCACCGCAGTGCGATCAATGCCCTGATTTTGAGCGGTGCCGTACCGGTGTATGTCAACCCCGGCACCAACCAGAAGCTGGGCATCCCGCTAGGTATGGCGCTCGAGGATGTGCGCGCAGCGATTGAGGAGCATCCCGATGCCAAAGCTGTGCTGGTCAATAACCCGACTTATTATGGGGTCTGCTCGAACCTGCGTGGGATTACCCAAATTGCCCATGAAGCAGGTATGGCAGTGCTGGCCGATGAAGCGCATGGGACACACTTTTATTTTGGCAACGGACTTCCAGTTTCTGCTATGGCAGCAGGAGCGGATCTGGCGGCAGTGAGTATGCACAAGACTGGCGGTTCCCTGACGCAAAGCTCTTTTTTGCTTTCCAACGGGCGTATCACGCCGGGCTATATCCGCCAGGTCATTAACCTGACCCAGACCACCAGCGGTTCTTATTTATTGCTTTCATCGCTGGATATCTCAAGGCGCAATCTGGCGTTGCATGGCAGGGGAATTTTCCGTAAGGTTTCGGAAATGGCTGCCTATGCGAGGGAGGAAATTAACCGGCTTTCCGGTTATTATGCGTTCTCCAAGGAACTGATTGACGGCGATGCGGTGTACGATTTTGACACCACGAAATTGTCCGTACATACCCGCGACATTGGCCTTGCGGGCATTGAGGTCTATGACCTTTTGCGCGATGATTATGATATCCAGATTGAGTTTGGCGATATCGGCAATATCCTCGCGATTATCTCGGTCGGCGACCATAATCAGGCGATTGAACGTCTGGTGTCGGCGCTCTCGGAAATCCGGCGGCGGTATGCCAAGGACCCGCAGGGGATGCTCGATCACGAGTATATCAACCCAGTGGTTGTGATGCCCCCGCAGGAGGCGTTCTATGCAAGAAAAGATGCCGTGCCGTTCCGGGAAAGTGCCGGGGAGGTTTGCAGCGAGTTTGTGATGTGTTACCCGCCGGGCATCCCGATCCTCGCGCCCGGCGAATGGATTACCCGTGATATCCTCGATTATATTGCCTATGCCAAGGAAAAAGGCTGCTTCCTGACAGGGACTGAGGATATTTACATGGAAAAAATTAACGTAGTAGCCAAGGATTAGAAAGGGGCCATCAAGGATGCTTATGGTAACAACCGATACGATCCCGGGAAGAAATTGGGAACCATTGGGTTTAGTGAAGGGTGAGATTGTCGAGTCCAAACATTTTGGAAAGGATTTCCTTGCGGGGTTTAAGAACCTCGTAGGCGGCGAAATCACCCAATATACCGAGATGATCGCAGAAGCGCGCCATTATGCTACGGAGCGTATGCTTCAGGAGGCCCAGCGTCTGGGGGCGGATGCCATAGTGGGGATTCGCTTTACCAGTTCGAGCGTCATGCAGGGGGCGTCCGAGATCCTCGTTTACGGGACTGCCGTGCGCTTTATTTGACCCAAAAGGTGGCTTGCCGATGAATTTATGGTACACGGAAAACCATTCCAAAGACGCCCGCTTTTCGATTAAGGTAGAGCGGCAGTGGGTATCCGTCCAAAGCGAGTTTCAGAAAATCGACGTGCTGGAATCCAGGGAATTTGGGCGTTTCCTCACCTTAGACGGCCTGATGATGCTTACGGAAAAAGATGAATTTATTTACCACGATATGATTGTCCATGTTGCCATGGCGGTACTGCCGCGGGTGCAAAAGGTGTTGGTGATCGGCGGTGGCGACGGCGGTACGGTCCGCGAGCTGGTACGCTATCCCAATATCGAACACATTGACCTTGTGGAAATTGACGCCATGGTGGTGGATGTTTGCCGGGAGTACCTCCAGCAGACAGCCTGTGAATTAGATAATCCCAAGGTACATCTGCATATCGCCGACGGCCTGCGGTTTGTGCGGGGGAAAGAAGCGGAGTATGATTTGATTATTGTGGATTCCACGGACCCGTTTGGTCCCGGTGAGGGGCTGTTTACCCGCGAGTTTTATGGGAATTGTTACAAGGCGCTCAAAGACGACGGCAGCTTGGTCAACCAGCATGAAAGCCCGTATTATCGGAAATATGCCGATTCCATGCGCCGCGCCCACCGCCGGATTGTGGATTGTTTCCCGATTTGCCGGGTGTATCAGGCGCATATCCCCACCTACCCTTCGGGGCATTGGCTGTTTGGGTTTGCGTCAAAACAATATGACCCTCTGGTTCACTTTGACGAAGCGGCTCAACAACGTTGGAACGCCCTGAATTTGCACACCCGCTACTATAATACCGAACTGCATCAGGGGTGTTTTGCGTTGCCGACGTATGTCAAAGAGCTGCTTTTGGAGCAGGAACCAGATGGCAGGAAAGGCGGGTGTGCCCAGTGAAGCAAAATGTAGAAACATTCCTTGGTTGCGACAGCCTTTATGAAGATGCCGCCATTGTTTTGTTTGGTGCGCCGTTTGATTCAACGACCTCGTTTCGTCCAGGTACGCGCTTTGCCAGCCGGACCATGCGCGGAGATTCGTGGGGGTTGGAAACGTACAGTCCCTACCAAGACCTTGATCTGGAAGATTTCTGTGTGTTTGACAGTGGTGACCTTGAGCTTTGTTTTGGCAATTCTGTAAAGGCTTTGGCACAGATCGAGGAGCATACGCAAAAGATTCTTTGCGATGGGAAAATTCCCGGGATGATCGGCGGGGAACATCTGGTTACCCTTGGCGCTGTGCGTGCGGTAGTGAGGGAATACCCGGATTTGTGTGTCCTGCATTTTGACGCCCATACTGATCTGCGGGAGGAATATCTCGGCGAACCTCTTTCCCATGCGACCGTCATGCGGCGGGTGTGGGAACTTGTGGGGGATGGGCGCATTTACCAGTTTGGTATCCGTTCTGGGGAGCGCAGCGAATTTGCGTGGGCAAAGCAGCACGTGGTTACCAACAAATTTAATTTTGCACATCTCGATGAGGCTGCCGCTGCCCTGCGGGGCAAGCCGGTTTACCTCTCCATTGACCTTGATGTCTTGGACCCATCGGTGTTCCCCGGTACTGGCACTCCCGAGGCTGGCGGGGTTACATTCCCGGAACTGCTGGATGCAATCCGTCTGGTGGCGGGGCTTGAGATTGTCGGGTTTGACGTCAATGAGCTGTCGCCCCCTTATGACCCAAGTGGGATTTCTACGGCAGTGGCGTGTAAGGTTTTGCGGGAATTGCTGCTCGCTATTTTAAGTTCTAAATGAAGAAAAGTCAGGTGAAACTATGCTGTTGAAAAAAATCGCTGTGGATTTTGGCAAAGCGGTCACGGCTGGCGTGGTCATCAGCTTTGGAGCCACGGTTTTCCTCTCCAACCCAAACCGTATGTTTACTTCCATCCTGTTTTCTCTGGGATTGTGCGTGGTGTGCGGCTTTAACCTCAACCTCTATACCGGAAAAGTCGGTTATCTTGTCACCGAACGCAAGCCCTATTATGCACTCTTGGTGCTGATCTCGTGGGTGGGGAACCTGTGCGGGATGTGGCTTTCCGCTTTAGTGCTGCAAGCCACCCGTATCCGGGAAACCATCCAGACAGAAGCCCAGAATTTCGTTAATATTAAGTCCGGTGACAGCCTCTTGAGTTTGTTTATCCTCGGCATTTACTGCGGCATTTTGATGTACCTTGCCGTAGCGTTATACCGCAAAGGCAGCGGCCACTCGGTCAATCTCATGGGCTATATTGGGATTTTCCTGTGTGTTGCCGTGTTTATCCACTGTGGCTTTGAGCATAGCATTGCGGATATGTTCTACTATATGGTTACAAACAGCATGGGCATCGGGCGCAGCTGGGCGGTTATTTTGGTGGTCAGTGCGGGCAATGCGGTCGGCGCATGGATCTTCCGTTTGATGGACTATTATCTGGTGGAACATCCTAAATTGACCTTTATGAAATAATGTTCTTTCCCCTTACCTTGGTTAAGGGGATTTTTTTATCATTTATCAATGAAAAAGGAGTTTTGTATGATGCTGGTTCCTGTGAAAAAATTATCCGAAAAAGCCATGCTCCCGCACCGGGCTACGGAGTATTCCGCTGGTGCTGACCTGTTCGCCTGTATTCCTGAACCGGTCGATATTTTACCGGGTCAAACAGTCAAAATCGGCACCGGGCTGGCTTTGGAAGTCCCGGAAGGCTACGCGGCATTTTTGTATGGCAGAAGTGGACTTGGCGTGAAATACGGGGTCTGTCCGGCAAACTGTGTCGGCGTGTGCGATGCCGATTACCGCGGCGAGGTGATCATTGGCTTGCATAACCATTCCAAGGAAATATTTACTGTGCATCCCAATGACCGGATCGCGCAAGTCGTGATTGCGCCGGTACTCGACGCGGTGTTTGAGCAAACGCAGGAATTATCCGATACCGTACGCGGGACTGGCGGGTTTGGCAGTACGGGGATTTCTGACGGGGAGGTGCGGGGATGAACCAGTTCCAGCAGGAGTTTGAGGAGATTTATTTGCAGCACATCACCCGTACGGGCAGCAAGGAACTGTTGGAGTGGCTGCGTAAAACCGATTTTTTTACTGCCCCGGCAAGCACAAAATTTCATTGTGCGTGTGAATTTGGGCTGGTACAGCATAGCCTGAGTGTGTACCGTGTGATGCGTCAGAAGCATTTTGACCCCGAAATCGACAGTGAAGAAAGCTTTGCACTTTGCGCTCTGCTGCATGATATCTGCAAAGCCCAATTTTATAAAGTCAGTACCCGTAATGTGAAAAATGAGTCCACAGGGCAATGGGAAAAACAGCCCTTCTATGCGGTGGAGGACAGCTTCCCCTATGGGCACGGCGAAAAATCTGTGTTCCTGATCGAACGCTTCCTGCGCCTGAAAACCTCGGAAGCCGTTGCCATCCGCTGGCATATGGGCGGGTTTGATGAGGCAGTGAAGGGCGGCAGTTTTGCCATTAGCCTTGCCTATGACAAATATCCCTTGGCAGTCAAGCTGCATCTGGCGGATCTCGAATCTACTTATCTGCACGAAAAAGGCACCAGTTGCCGCAGCTGATCCCCGCCGTTTTTCCATGGAAAAATGCTTTGCTACTTGTTTTTTTTGTGGGAAAGGTGTATAATTAGGGCATAATTGACTTTTGACAGCTCTATGAAGAAAATCTTTATATGGATAGTTTGCCGAGATGAACTGGACTTTCCTCTTTCTTCATACAAAACAACTTTAGAAAGGTTGACGGAAAATGACAGATTTGAAACAGCTTGCCGACCCCTCGAAATTTGAATTCCATCCCCAGCCCCTCGAGGACGGTCTTGGCAACAGTTATACACTCAATACCGGTATCGACATCGGGTATGGCAGCCTCAAAGTGATGAGCAAATATGGCCTGCATAAAGTACCTAGCCTTGTGATCCCGTTTGTGCGCCCCAAATATGGCGATATCACAGCCCTGCAAGACGTGTATATGGGTCGCGACGATATCCTTTATATTGAGAATATGGGAACCGAAGAAGAACAGGTTTGGGCCGTTGGGCAAAAAGCCTTGGATACTTTGGACGCCACCAAAGCCGTTTTTGATGTTGATGAATATTACAATAAAAAATGGTTCTTGAATAAAGAGTTCCAGATTATGTTTAATATTGGGGTATTCCTTGCCCAGTTGCGTGCGGACCGTAATCTCGATTCTTGGATTACCAATTATCACATTTGTATCGGTCTGCCAGTACAGTGGGTCAAGTACAGCGAGGAACTCAAAAAATGCCTGGCTGGCCGCCGTTCGTTTGATGTGATGTTTGGCAATGGCAATTTGCAGCACGTTAGTTTTGAGGTGGGCATCGGTGACCTGGAAGTCATTCCCCAGCACGAAGGCGCTCTCAATTCCCAACTGCTCGACTATCAGGGCAATATTCAGGATAAACTCGATTTTGCCCATAAAGATGTCCTTCTGGTTGACGCGGGCAACCGTACGGTGGATGCCCATTTGCTCCTCAAAAATAATAAGGGCAAAAGCAAAACATGGCTTGATGTTTCCATGCTTAGCGTCAAGGACGAGGTGTGCGAATATATCCTTGAGGAAACGGACAATGAACGTGAAGTTTACGAATACCAGCTCGATAAATATATTCTTGGGGAAGATCCCTGCACTATCAAATGCGGCCGCAATGTCATTGATTTCAAATCTACCTTGCAGGCGAGCATCCGTGATAAAATCCGTGTGTTAAGCAAACGTCTCCAGATGGTCTACAACTTGGATGACCTGGATTCCATCCTTGTTACTGGCGGTACAGGGCTGTGCTATTTTGACGAGCTGAAAGATATCTTTGACGATTATGATGTCCAGCTGGTACAGGATTTAGATGGGGAAGTCCCCTATAATGCGACTTACAGCAACGTTGTGGGCTTCTATAAACTTTTGGTCTATTTGGAGAAATCCAAACTTGACCCGCAAAAAAAAAAATAGTCAAGTCAACTTTTGAGGGCGAAACTCCAGAACAAAGGGCCCGCCGTGAGCGTCAGGAGGAAGAAATCCGTGAGGCTCGGGCTTGGTCCCAGCGTGAACGTCAGGCGGAACGGGAAAGCCTGATGCAGGAGCGTGCCGACCAAGAACGTCAACAGCGCGAAGCAGAATTGCGTGCTGCCGCTGCGCGAGAGAAATTAGAACGTCAGGAAGCTCAGGCGCGAGCAGCAGAACAGGCGGAACGGGAACGCCAAGAAGCGGAAGCGCGAGCAGCAGCGGAACAGGCGGAACGGGAACGCCAAGAAGCGGAAGCGCGAGCAGCAGCGGAACAAGCGGAACGGGAACGCCAAGAAGCGGAAGCACGTGCGGCAGCAGAACAGGCAGAACGGGAACGCCAAGAAGCGGAAGCACGTGCAGCGGCGGAACAAGCAGAACGGGAACGTCAGGAAGCTCAGGCGCGAGCAGCAGCGGAACAGGCAGAACGGGAACGCCAAGAAGCGGAAGCACGAGCAGCGGCGGAACAAGCAGAACGGGAACGTCAGGAAGCTCAGGCGCAAGCGGCAGCAGTACAAGAGCCAGTTGTTGAGGAACAGCCGGCTCCGGCTCCACAGGCTCCAGTTGAAATGCCTGTGATAAAATCGCCCATGGTGCTGGCTTTAGAGCGTCGTGCTGCTAGCATGCCGGAAGGTTCCCCCGAACGTGTCCAGCTTGAAAATATGATTGCAGGTTTGCTGGGAAAAAGTCAATAATAAATTTTTCTATTGCAGTCAGCGATATGCCCCTTTTGGAAGGCGGGCATATCGCTTTTCTTTTTGTCTGCTTTTCTAAAAATGTCTTTCTTTTTTTGTTTTGTTTTACAAAATTCCTTCGCTGCTATTGCATATTATATAGTAGTGTGATATCCTAAAATTACTCTATATCATATAGTAGGTTGGGAGGCTGTATTTATGAACCAAAAACAATATCTCCGTACCCTGAGCCGTGCTCTGTATCTTTATGTTCCATGGGAGGAACGGCAGGATATCCTTTCGGATTACCGGGAATATTTTTCCGATGGCATCTCCCAAGGCGAATCCGAAGCCCAGATTATCAGCCGTCTTGGGCCGCCCAATGTCGCCGCCAGGGAAATCCTCTCGGAACGTGGGGCTTTTACGATTTCCAAACAAGTCATCCTCAAAGCTGTTTCCTTTCTCATTGCCATGATTCTGTTCGGGTTGGCCATTTGGTTTTTTTACAATCCGTTTTTTAGTCATGGGTACAGCGATTTCGGTTACTTCCTAGATAGCATTGCCCCCCAAATTATTCTCCTGATCGCACTTATTAATTTTTTCCTGCGTTCTTCGTCATGGCGCAGCAAGCCAAAGCAGAAAAATCGTCCTTTCTGGATTGCGTCTGCCTCGGTATCGGTCTTTCTCATCCTCGGAATCGTTCTTTCCATCACTCTGTTTTTCATTCCCTCTGTGAATGGTGCGTTCCCGGAACTCGACCCATCTACGATTGGCCCTCTAACTGCTTCTATCTTCACATCATTAGGTGGGATCGGTTTTCTGGCATGGTTGTGGCTGCTGATCGGCACACGCAATCGTACTCCCATGTGCCAGTCGCTGAATTTCTGGTTTGCTGGTCTGATTGGGATTCTTCATAAAGGAGGATGGTTTCTGCGTAGTCTTGATGACCCTGCTTATTTTTATACCTTCCAGATTTGGGTAGATTGGCTGTGGCCGGTTGTACTCGGAATGATCCTGACTGCAATTGCCATGCTGGTGTCTTACTTTCTCAGCAAACGGGGGAAAACGTAGTGGATATCCAACTGAAAAAAGGCGTACTGGAATATTGTCTGCTGGAGCAGATTGCCCGCAAGGAAACATATGGGTATGACTTACTCAAAGTGCTTTCCGATGCCTTCCCGTCGGTACAGGAAAGTACGATCTATGCAATCCTGCGCCGTCTAAGACAGGGTGGCATGGCTGAAACGTATGAAGGCAAGGAAAGTGATGGTCCGGTGCGAAAATATTACCGGATTACCAGCCTTGGGCGTGATTCCCTGCAAAAAATGCGTCAGGACTGGAAGGATTTGGTTCGCGGGGTCAACCAGCTTTGTTCCCCGGATGAATAGGGGATTTTCGATGGGGTATGCTAAGTCCAAGAGGTGATGACGGTGCATGCCAAAATCCATTTGCTGAGAAACCCCGATGGTACTTATGACCTGTGTATTCATTATCCCCGGTATGATGTAGAATTTGCCCGCGATTTTGATCCGGATCGTCCAGACTTTTCAAACAGGCGTCTGGTGCAGTGGGCAAGACGCCAGAGCAAAAATGGTAAAATTAAAACCATAAAATTATTTGTATCCGGGATCCTGATTGCATCGGTTGCCGTGGCGTCGCTGGGTGGGACAGCCGCAGCCCAGCGTTACAGTATGGCGTATTTGTATGGAGGTTCCGAGTCGCAGCAGCTGCAATCTGTCAAACAGGCCGCTGACTCCCTGAATACGGTCTCTCCAAGCTGTTTCGACCTGTATCCAGATGGCTCCCTGAAATTTAATTCCCTGAGTTCTTCGATGATTACCTCCCTGCATCAGCAGGGGATCAAAATTGTCCCCTTCCTGAGCAACCACTGGGATCGTTCCAGTGGGATCAATGCCCTGAAGAATCCCGAAAAACTTGCCTCCGCCATTGCCGCACAGGTAGAAAAATATCAGCTGGACGGCGTCAATGTGGATCTGGAGAATATTACGTCTGACTATCGGGATTCCTATACCACGCTTGTGCGTTTGCTGCGGCAGAAAATTCCCAAACACAAAGAGGTTTCCGTGGCTGTGGCCGCCAATCCGAACAATTGGCAAACCGGCTGGCATGGTTCGTATGATTATGCCGCGCTTTCCCGGTATGCCGACCACCTGTTCTTGATGGCCTACGATGAGCATTACCAAGGCGGCGAGCCCGGGCCTGTTGCCAGCCTTGATTTTGTCGAACGCTCGATCCAGTACGCGCTGACCAAAACTTCTCCCGATAAAATTGTAGTTGGCCTCCCGTTTTATGGCAGGGTGTGGAGCCTTGACAATTCGCAAGTCGCGGGGCAGGGGGTCAGTACGAAAACCATTCAGAATATCCTGAGGAATTGTCCGTCAAGCATTACCTATGATACCAAGGCACAAGCAGTCAAAGCGGAATTTACAGTGCCCGCTTCGGGTGTGCCCAATACGGTGGGGAATGGCACACAGTTAAAACCCGGACGTTATGTAGTATGGTACGAAAACGACACGTCCTATCAGAAAAAGCTCTCACTGATTGGGAAATATAATTTGAAAGGGGCTGGCTCGTGGTCGCTCGGACAGGAGGACCCCTCCATTTGGCAGCATTATGATGGATGGCTCAATGATGCTCCCAAAGAAGCCAGTATCACGCTCGA
>CATJNB010000057.1 GCA_949741605.1 uncultured Eubacteriales bacterium
CCTCCACCTTGGCAAGGTGGCGCTCTACCAGATGAGCTACATCCGCACAAAAGACCGCGTGCGTAACAGAACCAAACATGACAGATGGTCAAACATGGAGCGGATGACGAGGCTCGAACTCGCTACCTCCACCTTGGCAAGGTGGCGCTCTACCAGATGAGCTACATCCGCAGTTTTTGGATACCATTATGGTTGCATAAACAACCGGCTGCGAGAGTTATTATACGACAAATCTCGGCTTCTGTCAAGGCATTTTCGAAAAAATTCCTTTTTCCATCCCCCACTTCCACAAAAACGAATTTTATGCTATACTTTCATTATAGAAAAGCTCCGGGAAGCAGAAGGCCGGTTCGCGGTGCTGAAACTAATTTTACAAATGCGAGGTCATGAAACAGTATGGAAATCTCCTTAAACCTTGGCGTGTGGAATTCCGTTTTTGCGGTGCCCAGCGCGCTTGTGGACCAACATCTCAAATTGGCCGCCGGCGCACAGTTAAAGGTCCTGCTTTGGGTCCTACGCCATGCGGGCAGCCCCATTGAGATTGAAGCAATCAGCGAAGCCCTGAATATGCAGGCGCCGGATGTCAAAGACGCCATAAATTACTGGGTCGAAACCGGATTGCTCTCCTGTGCTAAAGAAAGCCTTTCCCCTGCTGGCGCCACCCCACAGCCACCCATGGCCTCCCCGGAACCAGTGGATGATCCACCCCCTCCCAAGGAACCGGAGCCACCTGCCATCGAACCCGCTCCCATTACGGTATCACCCCCGCGTCCGGCCGGGGTATTCCTTGCGGAACGCATTCAGGAATCCGAGGAAATCGCCTTTTTAATGCAGGAAGCCCAGAGGATTTTAGGGCGCGCCATCTCCCCGGCTTTGAGCAGTATTCTATTGTCAGCGTGCGACGATTATGGCTTGTCGGTTGATGTGGTCATTATGTTGCTCGCTTATGTGAAAAGCATCGGGAAAAGCAGTTCCAATTATATCGAATCCATTGTGAAAAACTGGTCTGCCGAAGGGATCACTTCCCACGAAAAAGCACAAGAAAAATTATGCCAGCTGTCTGAACTTGCCAAGGCATGGCGCAGTGTGGAAAACGTGTTCGGCATTGACCACCGTACCCCCAGTATGCGCGAAGAACAGTTTGCAGGCCGCTGGATCTGCGAGTGGAAATTCTCCCCCCAGATGCTCCGCGAAGCCTATGACCGGTGTGTGGATTCCATCGGTAAAATGGAACTTAACTACATTAACCGGATTCTGGAACGCTGGCAGAAAGACGGCATTACCACCCCACAGCAAGCATTTTGGGAAAAAAGTGAAAAAGAGGCGCAACGGAAAGCCGAAAGCGGCTCCAAACGTACTTATGATATGGATGCCTATGAAAATTTTGATTTTCTGGAAGCAGAATTTCCGGGCAGCGAAACCTAAACGCAGGTAAGGAGAAAACTGGATGGGATACAGCAAAGACATCTACGAGCAAGCTATGAAAACCCTCAGCGAACGCCGCACCGAGGAAACCCTCCGTTGTGACGAGCGCAAACAGGCATTTTTCGGGCAATACCCCCGTGCCAGAGAGATCGAAAACGAACTGACCTCTACGGCAATCACCGCAGCGAAAGCAGTGCTGCATGGGCGTAACACAAAGGAAGCCTTAACAAAATTAAGGGAAAATAACAAAGCGCTTCAAAAGGAACTGCAAACCCTTTTGTCCGAAGCTGGACTTCCGCAGGATTATCTGGAACCGCATTACCAGTGTTCAAAATGCCGGGACGAGGGCTTTGTTGACGGGAAAATGTGTGGATGCCTGAAAGTGTTAATGCGTACCGAGGCATGCCGCAAACTCAACCAGCAGACCCCACTGTCCCTGTCAACCTTTGAAAGCTTTGACCTCAAATATTATTCTGATACCCCAGAAAACGGACAAAAAAACTCCCCGCGCCAGCATATGGAGCAGGTGTTCCAATACTGTAAAAATTATGCGGAAAATTTTTCCATGCAGTCGCCAAGCCTGCTGTTCCGGGGAGGTACCGGCCTGAGTAAGACCCATCTGTCTTTGGCGGTCGCCAATGTTGTGATCCAAAAAGGGTATGGAGTGGTCTACGATTCCGTACACAATATCATGGGGACACTGGAACGCGAACGCTTTGGAAAGGAAACAGCACCAGACGATACCAGTCGCCTGCTCATGGAATGTGACCTGTTGATCCTTGATGACCTCGGCACCGAATTTTCCACCTCCTTTGTGACCGCCTCCATCTACAACCTGATTAACACCCGTCTGATGGCACACCGTCCGACGATTATCAGCACCAACCTGACTCTGCCTGAACTGGAAAAACGTTATACCGAACGTTTTGTTTCCCGGATTATTGGCCATTATGTACGCCTGCCGTTCTATGGGCGGGATGTCCGCCAGCAAAAGGCGGCAGAACGTTACTATCACAAAGCACGCCCAGACGAAACCAACCCATAAAAACAAAAACGCATCCGATACTTTACCGGATGCGTTTTTTCCTGTCTGATTAAAATTTACGTGCCGCATAAGCCTCGATGGTTTTTTGATAGTAAATCTCCATCGCGTCCACATTCTTTTGAAAATCATAGAGCCGCAGGGCACGTTCCCGGCCAGCTGCACCCATTTGATGCCGCAAATCCGGGTTATTGGCGAGTTCCAGCATCCGCTTGGCCATGGCCTGCGGATCTTTGGTTGGCACCAGAAAACCAGTCACATCATGCTCCACTGTTTCCAGAAAACCGTCAACATCCGAGGCAATGACCGGTACTCCACAAGCCATGGCCTCGACCGCCGCCACCCCAAAACTTTCCGAGAGGCTCGGCAGGCAAACGACATCCATCTGGTTGAGGATCGCAGGGACTTCCGTGTTCGGCACCACCCCAGCTAATTTGGCTTTTGCACTCAGACCAAGCGAATCAATTTGGCGCTGTAATTCTTCCTTCTGTTCCCCTTTGCCGTAAATCACCAGCGAAGTTTTCGTTTCCTCCCCGATCATCTGATCGAACAAGGCAAACGCCTCAATGAGATATTCCATCCCATACGTGGGCTCCAATGCTTTGACCGCACCAATCCGAAATTCTTCCCGGCTTTCCAGGGAAGCCGCCGGCGCAAATAGCCCGCAGTCTACACCAAAAGGGGTAATAAAGATTTCCTTCTGAAATCCAAACACCCGGTTGACCTGCTTTGCCATGACATGGCTCGTAGAAGCGAGTGCATCGGCTTTTTGCAGGTTTTTGAGAACCATTTTTTTATGGATGGGGCTTTTGAGCGGGAATTCATACACATCGCTGCCCCATACGGATAACAAGAGGGGATGCAGTTTGGCAAGCCGTACCAGTGTCCCGTAACCACTCGCATAGTGGCAGTTTACAACATCAGGACTAAAGGCGTCCACCTGCTGTTTGAGTTCTTTGGCATTGAGGAAATACCCCTGAAAACCACCGGTTTTGAGATAGATGACCGTAACCTCCGGGTCGATATTCTGCTGGATATTTTTATGGTTTGGCAAGGAATACAGCCGTACCGTATGCCCGCGTCTTGCCAGGGCATTGACCCATTTGACTGTGTGTACCGAGCCTGCCGCCGACACAAATGCAATTTTCATAACACCGTCTCCTTACCTGCTTAAATCATCTATCACCGTTTGTGCGCGGTCGATCCAGCGGTTTCCATGATCCACCGCCTCATACACACTACTGCAATAGCTCGCATAAACCTGCGAATCCCCTAAAATCTCCCGTACCTTGTCCGCAAAATCCTGCGGGTCATCGCGGCATGTAAGGCCAATCCGGTTTTTCCGAACAAATTGCCCCACTTCCACTGTATCTACCGAAACGACTGGTAATCCAAATTCCATGTATTCCGTCAGTTTCACCGAAAAGGCAAAATCATTATACTCATTTTTCTCCACTGGACGGAGCGCTAAATTGGCTTCCTGATATAATTGTTTGAGGTTATCTTTCCCTGACACATGCAGCATTGTCAGCCAGGGACGTCCTTTATATTGCTCGATATACCCCGCTTCGCTTTCCCGACACACGAGCGTCAGGGGATATTCCACCTGACCTTCCGGGTTGAGCAAATCAAACGCCTTTAGCATGGTATCGCTGCCATATGCCCGGGAAATCCCGCCAACATAAATGCTTTTACGCTGGTTTTCCTGCCCGCGTTTATCTCCAAGGTTCCCCACACAGGCCGGCGGCAGCGGGGCAGTGTTTGGAAAGTCAAATTGTGCCGCCATGGTTTCGGTCGGAAAATACATCAGGTCGGTATATTTTTTTAGAAATTTCAAATCGCGGTTCGAGAGGTACGCAATTACTTTTTCCCGCAACGTCTTATTATTCTGCCCAAAAAGATGCGCGTATTTAAAATAGGCATCGCGGTAAAAGTAACCGATCCGTACCCCCATATTATGGACCCGTTTGAGGAGTTTATGATCGCAAGACTGGAAAATAGGTCCTGACGGGCTTTCCACATAACAGAAATCCGGGCGGTTATGATCGAGCCACTGGTTGATTTCTGCCACAGCCCTTTGGCGTTCTTCTTTTTTATTCTGCTGGGTCTTTAGGAGCTTGACCTGCATCCCCAGCTTCAAAAAAGCATCGTACATCATCTGCGGGCGTACCGAGGAACCAGATTTGAATTCCCCAAAGTCAATATAGGTGATATATAGTATCGTACTCACGCCGATTCCTCCTTGGATGATTTTTGCTTCTGTTTCCGACCGGAAATGCGTGGCCCAAGATATTTCCTCCACACCTTCGGGAACAAATTCACGGCAATGGTCAACGCAATAACCAAAATAAACTGGAAGTTATAGATAAAGTCGGTAAATCCTGTTTGGGTATTATGTGCAAAACTGTTGGTCAAAAACGCAAATACCGCAATATTAAAGGGGTTTTTTTGCAGCCTCAGGAACACAAACACAAACATCGCGATAAACGCCGCCACATACAAAATCGAAAACACCATACCAATATAACCAAAATTGGCATAAGCTTCGCCGATCCAAAGGGTATTCATGACACCGCCAGTGCCCTCATACACCTTTTCCGACCCATAGAAATCCATGACGGCTTTCGCGGAACGTACTGGCGAGCCTTCGATCCCTAGAATTTTCATCGCTGTCGGGGAAATACTCCGCCCGCTCAAAAATGGCAGGATATCCGGGAACAAATCAAAATGCAGGATCATGGTACCAACTTGGGTAAAGACAGTACGCCCAATCGGGCCGTTGTAAATATCAATGCCGCCAGAGAAGTCAAAGCCGCTCTTGCCATAAATGAACACCATATACAGCACGATTACCCCAATAAATCCCCAGATCAGCAGTTTGGGCAAACGTCCGCGGATATAAAGGATCACAAGCAGCAATACAAACAGGTAAAAAATTACAGGGGATTTTTCAAAGTTACTGGTCAGCCCCAAAACCGAACTGCCAATCAAAACCACAGCCGCAATCCACCAGCGCAGGCTCTTTTTCAGTGCCCAAGCATATGCGAATGCCACATAGGAAAGCAGTGGCAACCCCAGATGCAACGCAAGGTTTGTGATGCGTTCGCCTAGCGGTGCAACACTCGTAATCAACTGGCGTTCAATGGCCATATCAAACCCGGAAGGTGTACGCAGCAGGCGCATAATAGGGAAATAATGCACCTTGCGGTAAATAGCGATCATATACAATAGCAGAAATCCCACACACAAAAACCCGATCACCGCAACTGCCCAGAAAATTTTCTTCTCAAAGCGCACATTCGTTGCTTTTTGCAGATACCCCGCATATGCCTCTTTCATGTTAAAACGAAGCAGCCGGTAAATCACGCAGATCGTCAGCGGGAACAGGATGGCCGTAGCCAGGGTACTGTAAAACATGATATCGAAACTCGCTTCATGCAGCACATATTTCATGGTATAATGGTTTCGGTCGCCAAGGTACACCATCGACGCGCCGATCATGCTCTGCGCCAAAAAGAGATACATAATATAAGAAATCACATTGATTTTGCCGATATCAATGGTAGAGGCAGCCCTGCGGAACAGAAAAACCGACACGGCAATCCCCACCACGACCAAAATAATTTTTAGCACAATCATACTGCTTCCCCTCTACGATCCCGATGCCTGAGAGGCATTATACTGTTTATTGATGATATATTCCTGGGTCACATTGTCGCCTGTGCGGAACTTGTTCACCATAAAATCAATCTTGCTCCGGTCAAAATCCTCATCCAGATAGATGCCGCAGAAACGGTGGTTTTTCGACAAATCTTCCAGCACCGACAAATCCTGAATCTGTGTTTGCTGGATGTTAATGGACATCAGACCCTCTGCCCCTTTGAGGTCATCCAGCGTAGAGAGGCGCAGGTTGCCATTGATACTCAAATATTCCACCTGCGGATAATCCCGCAGGAAGGCAAGGTCAGAAAGCAGATTGTTGGAAAGCGTCAAGCGCGACAGATCCGGCAGTGTCCCAAGGGAGGTAATGTTAGAAATGGTATTGCGCTGAAGGTTATATTCTGTGATCTTGGGCGTATTCTGGAGCGGCGAAAGCTCTGTGATATCATTCGAAGCAAGATACAAAATCGTCAGTTCAGGCAGGTTGGAGAAAATGCTCACATCCGTAATCTGGTTATTGGCAAGGTTCAAATCGCGCAAGTTTTGCAGTTTCTGGATATCCGCCGAAATGCCCGGCTGTCCGACTGGCGCATTAATAATCGCATTATTGCCAAGATTCAATTCCTCGATGAACTCCAACTCATACAGCGGGGTCACGTCCTGAATCTTATTGCCCGAGAGATTCACATAAGTCAGGCTCGCACAATTGGCCAGCGCACTGATATCTTTAATCTGGTTGCTGTTTAAATCCAGTGTACGCAACGCCCTCATGTTTTCCAGCGCAGAAATATCCCGTACCTTGACCCCGGAAATCTGTAAATTTTCCATATTCACACAGCCGCGCAAATCCTCAAGGCTCTTAATTTCCAAGTACCCATCCCCCATGATGACCATACGCGTCACGGTTTCGAGGTCGCGGTCGTAGATGGTCGCACCATACGGCTTGCCAATAATATCATACAGTTCCTTTTCCAGATTTTTGTCTTGGAACGTAACCGGCTTGGCATCGCCATAGTCCACGCCAGCGGTCAGACTCGCCCGCCGGATATTATTCCCAATCAAAATCCCAAGGATAATCAGGGTGATCACCAGTACCCCAAAAATAATCATAAACGGACGGTTTGCCGTTAAGGTTTTCAAGGCGGAGCGCACCCCTTTTTTCCTTACGGGCATTCTGCCCGGCGTACGTTTTTCCTGACGTTTTGATGAACCCATTGCATCGTCTCCTTTCCTGTCCTGCAAAAGCTCGGCATCACTTCTATGCCCCCAGTCTGCATCTTCTTCCCCACTTGAGAGATCGTCCTTATGTTTACCGGCATTGCGTACAATGTTCTGGCAAAACTGGTAAAAGACCAGATAAGCACCTGCCATCATGAGCGAGGAAATGAGCAGATACCATTTGAACGACAGCCCGTCCCAAGCAACCGCCACAATGGATGGCAGTAAAACTGTGCCGAGCAAACCGCATTGCCAAATGAGCGTGGCTTTTTGTTTGCCAAGGGCAATGGCACTGGAGGTCAGCGGAACCACGACAAACCGTACGGCAAACAACGGAATCACCAGCTTGAGGATCATTCCAGTGCCCGTCCAGTTTGAACCAAGGAAAAGCCTGAGCAGCGGTTCGCCAAACACAAACAAAATGGCAAACGGGACAATCCCGATAATGGCCAGCCATTTGGCGACATTCGCGAAGGTTTTGTCGAGGTTGTTTTTATTCTCTTTATCCATAGACGCCTGCTTGAGAAAGACCTGTGACACCGAGTTGGAAATCATGGTCAATGGCAGCCCGAGGATGCGGTTGACCATCCCGTACAAACCCGTTTCCCCAACGCTGTACGCCGCCGAAATGGTCAGGGGAGTGATGTTCAGGGTCAGGCTGTTTGCCAAACCGCTTGGCAGCATATATTTGGGATAACGCGAATTTTTTTTCGCCATCTCCCACAAAAATTTCACCCGGAACATACTCCGGTGGATGCGTCCACGCAAGGTCATAAACATACGCAGGTTGCCAAAGAAATTTGAGAACAGCTGCCCTAAAATCAGCCCCCAGAACACATAATCCTGCCAGCCAATGGCAATAAACAAATAATAAAGCCCAATCTGGATAGCAATGGATGCCACAGCTTTAATAATGGTCGCGCTGGAAATGGTTTTATATTTCTCATGGCGCACATTAAAATAATTGACCGCAGTGGTTGTCCCACAGATCAGGGTCGTGAATGGCACTGCCCATAAGGATGCCTGTTCTGCCGGGCTTGTGAGGTTGAGCATCCCGCCGATCTGTGGGATAAACGGCCACATCACGATTGCCATGAGCAGCGAGAACCCCACCGCTAAAAGGCAGCTTAACAGGAAGGAACCACCGGCTTCCTCATCATCGTCCGCAACGACGATTGCGTAGTCATAACGGAAACAGGCAATCTGCTGGGTGATATTGATAATCGACACATAAATCGTATAAATACCCATGGCATGGTCGTTGTAAAGACGTCCAAGCAGGGGCGTAAACAGCACTGGAAGCGCCTGTGCAATGAGAGTCCCGCCAGACAGCACCGCCACATTTTTTAAAAAGCGGTTCTTCATAAGGCCCGAAAGCTTTGATCGAAAACCCATGCTCTCCCCACCTTATTCCAGATTACCCAGGCTTTTTTCCTTGAGGTACGCATTGATAAAGCCATCCAGATCACCGTCCATGACGGCGTTGATATTGCCCATTTCAAAATTCGTGCGGTGGTCTTTGGCAAGGGTGTACGGCATGAACACATACGAGCGGATCTGGCTGCCCCAGCCGATTTCTTTTTGTTCGCCCTTGATGTCCTCAATGCGGTCAAGATGTTCGCGCTCCTTAATCTCCATGAGCTTGGACATCAGCATTTTCATCGCCACTTCGCGGTTCTGATGCTGGCTGCGTTCTACTTGGCAGGATACCACAATATTGGTTGGCAAGTGGGTCAAACGGACCGCTGAAGACGTCTTATTGACCTTCTGCCCACCCGCACCGCTGGCCCGGTAATAATCAATTTTGAGGTCATCGGGATTGATGTCAATTTGGATATTATCGTTAATTTCGGGCATAACCTCCAGCGACGCAAACGACGTATGCCGGCGTCCAGAGGAGTCAAACGGCGACACCCGCACCAAACGGTGTACCCCTGCTTCACTTTTCAGAAACCCATAAGCATTCACGCCTTCAATCAGCACAGACGCACTTTTCAGCCCAGCTTCTTCGCCATCGAGATAGTCGAGCGTCTTGACTTTGTAGCCATGGCGTTCCCCCCACCGGCAGTACATCCGGTAGAGCATTTCTGCCCAGTCCTGTGCTTCCGTACCGCCTGCGCCTGCATGGAACGTCAGGATCGCGTTGTTTTGATCGTACTCCCCATTGAGCAGGGTGGTTAAACGCTGTGTTTCCAAGTCCCGTTTAAACCCTTCGCATTCCTCCTGTGCTTCCGGCAGAAGCTCCAAATCTTCCGCTTCATCGGCCAGCTCAATCAGGGCAAGCGCGTCCTCATAACGCCGTACTAAGGCGTCGTAATCCGCCACTTTCCCTTTTAACATGCTGGTGCGCTGCAAAACCTTCTGTGAGTTTTCCATATCATTCCAGAAATCTGGATGCGCAGCCTGTTCCTCCAGCTTCGCGATTTCTTCCCCCATCGCATCAAGGCCAAGCGCTTCTGCGAGGTCTTTGAGCGCTGGTCCTTGCTCGGTCAGCTCTAACCTTAATTCTTCAAATTGAAGCATATTATCATCCTTTATTGAAATTTTTTACACAAATATCATTTACCAATCTTTGCATCTAACTTTTAATTATAGTTTACTTTCTAGGGATTGTAAAGAAGATTTCCCCGCCAAATCCCCTTTTGCAGGCAAAACCACAGAAACTTTTTAAATATTATCTAGGAAAACATTGCAGTTTTGGAAAAAATTAGGTACAATGGTAACGATACCGGTTGTCCCGTGGCTCCACTGGACAACCTTCATTTTAGGAGGACAAGCTCATGATTGATTATACCGGCCTGCATTGTCCAGCGTGCCAGCAGCCCTTCCGTGAAACGGACGATATTGTTGTGTGCCCGGAATGTGGGGCGCCGCACCATCGGGAATGTTTTGCAAAAACCGGCCGCTGTGCTATGGCTGACAAACACGGTACCCCCGATGACTGGTCCCATCAGGAACATCCACGTCAAGTTTCCCTGACTAAGGAATGTCCCCGCTGCCATGCCATGAACGAGGAAGAAGCGTTATTCTGTAAAGAGTGTGGGCAATCCCTGCATTATTATTCCAAAACTGCTGACGGTAACCCTGCCAGCTCTGCCCATCATACCCCACCATCCGGGCAAAGCCCCTTTCCCGGCCAGACCCCGCCTGCGGGTTCTTCGAACACCTCTGTTCCCTTTGACCCTCTGGGCGGCGTATCACCGAACGAGCAGTTTGACGGGGTGAGTGCGGCAAACCTTGCCAAAGCGGTACAGACCAACATCCGCTATTACCTTTTGGTGTTTGCCCGGATCAAGACCTCGGGGCGTTCCCGCTTTAACTTTGCGGCATTCTTTTTCGGCGGCGCATGGTACCTGTTCCGCAAACAGTACCTTCTGGGAACCATTTTTCTCCTGATTAATTTGGCTCTGACCACGGGTACTGTTCTCATGCAAACCCTGTATGTATTGCCCCTGCTGCATTCGCTGGACCCGAATATTGCCACAAATTTTTCTTTCTACAACATCAACCAGCTCGTCCCGAAAATCATGGAGCTAGGCGGCATACAAACCTTTCTATGTATCCTGCCGCTGATCTTTTATGCCGCCCGGTTTGCATTGCGGATGATTATGGGGGCAAAAGCGAACCGCCTTTATTTACACCGTTGTGTTCGGGTGGTGAAAGACGCGGTCGATTATACGGGATTTGCCTCCCCCGAAGAAAAAATCCAAAAAAAGGGCGGGGTCAATACCCTATTGATTACCATTCTGATGACTGTTTATATTGTTGTGTATTTCCTGATGCACTACCTGCCCAGATAGAAAACGAAGGGAAGGATTCCTCTCATGAAAATTACAAAAGCTGTGATCCCTGCCGCCGGGCTTGGCACCCGTGTCCTGCCAGCTACCAAGTCCATGCCAAAGGAAATGCTCCCGATTGTCGATAAGCCTGCGATCCAGTATATTGTCGAGGAGGCTGTTGCATCCGGCATCACGGATATCCTCATTATCACCAACCGCGGCAAGGGCCTGATTGAAGACCATTTCGACCGCGCCCCCGAACTCGAAGCCCGCCTTTCCGACAGCCACCCCATGCATGACGAAATGCTCCGTATTTCCCGGATGGCGAATATTTATTTTATCCGCCAAAAGGAAACCCGTGGGCTGGGACACGCGGTACATTGCGCGCGCTCGTTTGTAGGGAACGAACCATTTGCTGTGCTTTATGGCGATGATGTCATTATCGGTGACGACCCTGCCTGCGGACAGCTGATCCGTGCCTATGAACGGTTTGGGAAAGGGATTCTCGGAGTCAAAGAGGTGCCGCCGGATACGATTTCCCGTTACAGTTCGCTGAAGGTCGAGCCGATCTGCGAGAATTATTTCCATTGTACGGATATGGTCGAAAAACCTGCCCCCGATCAAGTGCTGTCTCTGTATTCCGTACTTGGGCGGTGCGTGCTTCCGCCGGAAATTTTCGATATCTTAGCACAGACCCCCCCCGGGGCAGGCGGAGAAATCCAGCTGACCGACGCCATGCGTACCCTTGCCCAAAGCACAGGGATGGTTGCCGTCGATTTTACCGGTACCCGGTACGATATGGGCAACAAGCTGGGGATTCTCCAAGCCACCGTCGAAATCGCTTTGCGGCATCCGCAGGTCGGGGAAGATTTCCGAGAGTACCTGAAGGGGTTTGTGAAAAATCTGTAAAATCCTCTTGACAAATTCCGCTGCTTTTCTTATAATAGGAAATGTTATGCTGTTTGTCCAGCAGAATAATCCTTGCTCCTGCTTTCGTGCGGGGGCCTGATGTCCAAAAGGAGGTGCAATCAACCATGCCAAATTTGACCAATTCTTACGAAACCGTCTTTATCCTCTCCGCAAACCTTGGGGAAGAAGGTACCACTGCCCTGATCCAGAAATTTAAGGATCTCATTGAAGCCAATGGTACCATTGAGAGCGTTGACGAGTGGGGCAAGCGCAGACTTGCTTATCCTATCGCCAAACAACCCGAAGGGTATTACACGCTCATCAACTTCAAGAGTGCTCCGGAGTTCACCGCTGAACTTGACCGTATCTACAAGATTACGGACGGCGTTCTCCGTTCCCTCATCATCAAGAAGGAAATCAAACCTGCCAAGGCAGCCAAGGCTCCCAAACAGCCTCAGGCCGAAGCCAATGCCGAAGCTTAAATCCACCAAAGGGAAGTGATTGTAGATGCTCAATGTCGCGATTATCATGGGCCGGCTGGTTGCTGACCCGGAACTGCGTCATACCCCAAACGATATTGCTGTTACCAGCTTTACGGTTGCCGTAGATCGTTCTTATGTCAAAGCCGGCGCCGAACGTCAAGCCGATTTTATTGACGTGGTCGCTTGGCGCAGTACCGCCGATTTTGTCTGCAAATATTTCCGCAAAGGAAGCGCAATCGTTGTACAGGGTTCGCTCCAGACCCGTTCTTACACGGACTCCCAGGGCAACAAACGCAAAGCTGTCGAAATCGTAGCCGACAATGTCCACTTTGGTGAGTCCAAACGGGACAGCGCTGCAAATTCTGCCGCTTATGCCGCCCCGTCCGCAGCACCTGCTGCGCCGATCCACCATACGGAAGTTGTCAGTGCCCCTGCACCTGCTTATAGCAGCGGGGATAACGGAGATTTTGAAGAGATCATCAGCGACGACGATTTGCCATTCTGACCCCATTCGGATGAGGATACATTTGTAAAAGGAGGTTTTCAACATGGCTGAGAGAAATGACAGACCTGAAAGAAATGAACGCCGCGGCGGCCGCAAAGGACGTAAAAAAGTTTGCAGCTTCTGTGTCGATAAGGTCGAAAATATTGACTATAAAGATGTCGCAAAGCTGCGCCGCTTTATCTCGGAACGTGCAAAAATTTTGCCGCGCCGCGTAACCGGCACTTGCGCTCACCATCAGCGTGAACTGACTGTTGCGATTAAACGTGCCCGTCACGTAGCGCTTCTGCCGTTCAGCAGCGACTGATTTTTCTATAAGGATCAAAAACACCCCACAGGAAAGTAATCGTTCTGTGGGGTGTTTCTTTGGTTAAAAAGGCAAAATACAGAAGAAATTTGTCATTTCTACTTGTATTTTTGCCATAAACCCTGTAAAATAAGAACACACACACTTTAAACCGTAACCGTTTAAAGGAGTAAAGTTTTATCAGGGGGCGAACTATTTTGCCAAAAGAAGCTGTTTTATACATTTCCATTGCGCTGTATGCGGTCATGATCCTTGTGGTCGGACTGGTCAGCGCGCGCAAATCAAAAAGCATGGCAGATTTCACTGTCGGCGGACGCAAAGCCGGTGCTTGGATGTCTGCCTTTTCCTACGGCACTACCTATTTTTCCGCAGTGATGTTTATTGGCTATGCGGGTTCCACTGGTTGGAAATATGGATTATGGGGCGTTTTGCCCGGTATCGGCAATGCCATTATTGGATCCCTGTTTGCGTGGCTGATGCTTGCCAGACGTACCCGGGAAACTACCCGCCGCCTTGAAATTAAGTCCATGCCACAGTTTTTCCATATCCGTTTTCAGAGTATGCCCATGAAACTTTTTTCTGTGGCGGTCATTTTTATCTTCCTGCTCCCCTATTCTGCGTCGGTCTACAAGGGGCTGACCAGCGTCTGTTCGGTTCTTCTGGGCGTCAATGAACAGCTCTGTATGATTATTATTGCCGTTGCGGCGGCAGCTATTGTCATTCTTGGCGGCTACATTGCCATGCTCAAAGCTGATTTTATTCAGGGTATTATCATGATTATCGGGGTTTCGTTGCTGATTTTCTTTACGGTACGCAGTCAACAGGTGGGCGGAATTACAGCAGGTATCGCGGCGATCTCAGAACGTACCGCCTCCCTCAACCTGACCGCTTTTGATCATGTTGGTTTATGGGCGACCATCCTGATGACCTCCTTTGGTACGTGGGGGCTGCCGCAAATGATCCACAAATATTACGGCATCCGCGACAACAAAGAAGTGCGCCGCGGTACTATTATTTCGACCTTGTTTGCTTTGCTGATCGCTGGCGGCGGATATTTTATTGGTTCGCTGTCGCATTTGTTTTTCTCGGAACTTCCCCAAGGTGGCCGCGACTACCTCATCCCGAATATGCTTCTGGAATCCCAACTGCCGACCATCTTACTCGGCGTGGTACTGGTTCTGCTGATTGCCGCTTCCGTTTCGACCCTTGCCTCCATTACGATCACGGCATCCTCTACGCTTACCATGGACTTTGTCCAGACAAAAATCCGCCCGAATATGTCCTCCACCCATGCGGCAATCTTTACTAAGGTTTTGTGCGGGATTTTCGTCGGGCTTTCCTACCTCATCGCCAATACCAACACCCCCATCCTCGATATGATGTCCTATTCCTGGGGGATTTTATCGGGCAGTTTCCTCGCTCCATACCTTCTTACCTTGTATTGGAAAGGGATCAACCGTGCTGGTGCGTGGGCTGGTATGATCGGTGGTTTTCTGATTGCCCTGCCTCCGGTTATCTGTAAACTGTTCTGCCCCACAGTCCCACTTGGGGCGTTCGGACCCCTTGCTGATATGGGCGCACATTTCGCCTGTGTTTCCATGATCCTTTCCTTTGCGCTATGCTTTGTGGTCAGTAAAATCGCGGTTGCCGCCAAATGGAAAAGCAGTAGCCCCAACCCCGGTTTTTACGAAACTACGGCTGCTAGAGAGGGATAAAATCATTCACAAAAAGAAAAAGCTCGGAACCAGATTGTTCCGGGCTTTTTTCTATTAGTCCATAACTGCAAAGGTCAGTTCTGCTTTCGCGACTACCTTGCCATTGACTTTCGCAACCGCACTTCCTACCCCAACCGGGCCTTTGCGGCGGATAATTTCAGTTTCCATTTCCAGCACATCACCGGGCTGTACCTGCCCTTTGAAACGCGCTTCCTTGATGCCTCCAAACAGGGCAATTTTCCCCTTATTCTCTTCAAGCGACAAAATCGCCACAGCACCAACCTGTGCCAATGCCTCGATAATCAAGACACCTGGCATCACATGATGTTGTGGGAAATGCCCCATGAAGTGCATCTCGTTAGCGGTCACACACTTGATCCCTTTCGCCCATTGGCCGGGTTCAAAGTCTGTGATCTTATCCACCAGTAAAAATGGGTACCGATGCGGGATAATTTCCTGAATTTGATTGCTGTTCAGTTCCATCGTTACTCTCCTTTGTACTTGCGGAATGCCAACGTTGCATTATGGCCGCCAAATCCAAATGTATTTGACAACGCATATTCCATGTCTTTTTCCTTGCCCACGTTCGGGGTAATATCCAAATCACATTCTGGATCTGGCACTTTATAATTGATCGTCGGTGGCACGAAACCATCCTTGAGCGCAAGGACAGAGAAAATCGCTTCTACTGCACCCGTTGCGCCGAGCAGATGCCCAGTCATCGACTTGGTAGAACTGATCGAAACGGTTTGAGCCGCATCCCCTAATGCAGACTTAATCGCTAAGGTTTCAAATTTGTCGTTTGGCGGCGTCGAGGTGCCGTGTGCATTGATATAATCGACCTGCTCCGGTGCGATCCCGGCATCGTCCATGGCGCATACCATGGAACGGGCTGCCCCTTCCCCTGTTTCGGACGGCAGCGTAATATGGAACGCATCACAGGTTGCGCCATACCCAACAATCTCCCCGTAAATATGTGCGCCGCGCGCTTTGGCATGTTCGAGTTCCTCCAGCACCAGAATCCCGGCGCCTTCGCCCATGACAAACCCGGAACGTTCCTTATCAAACGGGATGGAAGCCCGGTTAATATCCGTACCTTCGTGCAGAGCCTTCATAGACGTAAACCCGCCCAATGCCAAATGCGTGATGGTCGATTCCGCACCACCGGTAATCATAATTTCCTCATAGCCGTCCCGTATCCGGTGAAATGCATCGCCAACCGCATGGGTACCGCTCGCACACGCTGTTACCACACAAGTACACAGCCCTTTTGCATTAAATTCAATGGCAATGTCGCCAGCACCCATGTTAGCGATCAGCTGCGTGATGAAAAACGGAGAGATCCGGTCATACCCTTTCTCCATTGCCTTGATATGTTCGGTTTCCATCACTTCCATGCCGCCTACACCCGACGAAACAATCACGCCCATTCGGTTGTGGTCAAACTGCGCGTCCTGCAAACCAGAGTCTGCATAAGCCTGTTTGGCGGCGATCAGCGCAAACTGGCGGTACCGGGACATCTTGCGGGCAACCTTTTTTTCCAGATAATTTTCTACCACCAAATCCTTGACCTCAGCCGCAATTTTAATCTTATGCTCGCTGACATCCAATTGTTTGTTTATGCCAATCCCACATGTTCCGGCCCGGGCTGCTGCCCAAGTTTCCGCTACGGTATTGCCGATTGGAGTGACTGCTCCCATACCGGTCACCACTACTCTTCGTTTCATGCCTTCCTCTCCTTACATCACCATTCCGCCATCCACCTGAAGTACCTGCCCTGTGATATAGCCTGCGTCCTTGCCGGCCAAAAAGGCCACCGCATTGGCAATATCTTCCGGCTTTCCAAAACGTCCCAAGGGAATGGTCTTTTGTATGGTTTCTTTCATGTCCTCGCCAAGGACCTCTGTCATATCCGTATCAATAAACCCTGGAGCAATCGCATTGACGGTCACACCACGGCTGCCCAGCTCTTTGGCCAGCGACTTGGTCATCCCAATCACCCCAGCCTTGCTTGCCGCATAGTTCACCTGTCCGGCATTTCCGGTCAGCCCCACCACGGACGATAAATTAATAATCCGTCCGCTGCGCTGCTTCATCATCAAGCGCGATACCTGCTTCATGCAGTTCCATGCGCCTTTGAGGTTTACCGCAATCACCTGATCAAAATCCTCTTCACTCATACGCATCATGAGATTGTCCCGGGTAATCCCTGCGTTATTGACTAAAATATCCACCTTACCGAATGTTTTCACTGCCGTATTGATGATAGTTTCGCACACGGCAGGGTCTGCAACACTCCCTGCAACCAATACCACCTGTACGCCAAAAGCCTCACATAACGCTTTGGTTTCCTCGGCTTTTTCCGTATTTCCGGCATAGTTAATCACCAGGTTTGCCCCCAGGGAGGCCAGCTTTAAACAGACTGCCCGGCCAATCCCACGGCTGCCGCCGGTCACAACTGCTGTTTGATCCTTCATGATATCCACTCCTATTGTTTTAGGGCATCCAGTGTTTTTTGCAGGGACTCTGGGTCCTCAACCTGATACACTGGGATTTCCTTGGTAATTTTTTTGATGAACCCACTGAGTACCTTGCCCGGGCCAATTTCTACGATCGCCTGTACGCCCTGTTCTAATATGTAACGAATGCTGTCCTCAAAGTATACCGACGATTTTACTTGACGGGTCAATAAAGCGGGGATCGTTTCACCTTCCCCAAGCGGGCGGGCAGTGGCATTAAACACCACCGGGATTTGCAGGGGAGCAAAGGAAACAGCCCGAAATTTTTCCGCCAGCTTTTCGCCAGCAGGTGCCATCAGCGACGTATGGAACGGGCCGCTCACAGCAAGTGGGACTGCACGTTTGGCTTTACGGTCCAAAGCCCCCTGCACTGCTGCATCAACAGCTTTCGTCTGTCCGCCAATCACAAGCTGACCGGGACAATTATAATTCGCGATTTCCACAATCCCTAACGCACTGGCCTGCTCACAGGCTTGCTGAAGCAGCTCACGGTCAAGACCCAAAATGGCAACCATTTTACTTTCCATGCCTTGTACCGCTTCCTCCATGGCCTGCCCGCGGAACCGTACCAAATCTAAAGCCGTCTGCTGGTCGAATACCCCGGCTGCATACAGCGCCGAATATTCCCCCAAACTCAGTCCGGCCGCGATATCCGGGGTGACACCGTGTTCCCTGAGTACTTCCGTAATGGCAATCGCCGTGGCAACCATACAGGGCTGCGTATATTGAGTCTGGGAAAGCTGCTCAATAGGCCCCTCAAAACAAAGCTGTTTGACATCAAAGTCCAGCGAAACCGCATCCAAAACCTTTCTGGCAGCCGCATATTCCTGATACAGCTGATGTCCCATTCCCACGGTCTGGCTGCCCTGCCCGGCATACACAAAACCAAGTTTCATGAGTCTGAATCCCCCTTTATGTTTGTATAATCCCATGCTGCAAAGGCAACAAAGCGGGAAGATTACAGTTGTGCCAAGGCCTTGTATGCGTTGTCACAACCAACAAAAAGCTCCTCGATAATTTCCCGGACGGGTTTTACCTCATTGCACAAACCAGCCACCTGGCCAGCCATCATGGAGCCATTCTGGGCATCGCCGTCAAAGACCGCTTTACGCAAAGCGCCTAAGGTAAATTCCTCGAGTTCCTCCCGGGTTGCGCCTGCTTTTTCCCGCTGTAAATACTCTTTGGTCATTCTATTTTTCATGGTGCGTACCGGTACGCCGCCAATCCGCCCAGTCACTACTGTATCGGTATCGCCGGCCTTGACCACCGCCTGTTTATAGTTCTCGTGGATCGGGCATTCCTCAGCAACCAGCAAACAAGTCCCGACCTGTACGCCAATCGCCCCAAGCGCAAACGCCGCCAAAACCTGCCGTCCGCTTGCAATGCCGCCCGCCGCAATGACTGGGATATCCACAGCATCCACGACCTGCGGCACCAATGCCATGGTGGTCAGCTCGCCCACATGGCCGCCAGCCTCGGTACCTTCAATAATGAGAGCATCTGCCCCGCTGCGTGCCAGACGTCTTGCCAAAGCAACGGTCGCGGTTACCGGCAGTACCTTGATCCCCGCTTCTTTCCATGCCGGGATATATTTGCCCGGATTGCCTGCACCAGTGGTCACAACGGGCACCTTTTCTTCCACCATCACCTGTGCAATTTCATCGACATGGGGATTCATCATCATGATATTGACCCCAAATGGTTTATCGGTCAGGCTGCGGCAAATGCGGATCTGTTCCCGGATTTTTTCCGCATCCATACTGCCGCTCGCAATCAATCCCAACGCCCCTGCATTGGATACCGCTGCGGCAAATTCCGCCGTAGCAATGTTCGCCATACCGCCCTGAATCAGGGGATATTTGGTTCCAATCAATTCATTTAATTTCATAGTTCCTCCTAAAATTTGCTGTTTTCCCTTACCACTCCAGAAGGACAGCACCTAATGTCAGCCCGCTGCCAAAGCCTACCATCACCAGACGGTCGCCACGGCGCAATAAGCCCTGCCGTTTCATCTCTGTGAGCGCAATCGGGATGCTCGCAGCAGACGTATTGCCATATTTTTCAATATTCATAAAAAATTTCTCAATCGGTAAATCCATTTTTTTGGCCGCCGCGGTAATGATCCGCTGGTTGGCCTGATGGGTCACAATATAGGAAATATCATGGGTACTCAGGCCCGCCTGCTCGAGTACATTCCCCACGCAGACCGGAATGGTTGATACCGCAAATTTGAAAATACTCCTGCCGTCCATGCGGATCAAGGACGGTTCCTCCTGACCCGCAAAGGGCGCTCCCGGGATCCGGAAAGCCTCATCGTCACCCTTGGCTGAAAGATAACTGTAAAATTCCCGTTCGGTATCCCGGCACACCACTACAGCCCCAGCACCGTCCCCAAACAGGACACAAGTATTGCGGTCTGTATAATCGACAAATTTGCTCATGACTTCCGCGCCGATCACCAGAATATGGCGATCCGGCATCGCTGTGGCCAAAAGTCCATTCGCAATCGCCAGTGCATATGGGAAACCGGTACAGGCTACATTGATATCAAATGCCATGACAGCCTGATTTTGGTCAAACTCCATCAGCTGATGGATGCGACAGGCAGTCGAAGGCTGGAAATCATCCGGAGTGCTAGTCGCAACAATAATCGCCCCAATCTGCTCTTTTGTAATCCCGGCATCCTGCATCGCCCACTGTGCCGCCCGAAAACCCAATACCGAAGTATTTTCCTTTTCGGCAATACGGCGTTCCCGGATTCCTGTACGGGTGACAATCCATTCATCGTTGGTATCTACCATATGTTCCAAGTCCTGATTTGTCAGGACCTTGTCTGGGACCGAATATCCAGCCCCCAAAATCTTTAAACCGCTCAAACCATCTTCTCCCTATCTCTCAAATTCACAATACCATAAAACTCTATTATAATCCGCTACAATCTCCAATACTGCGGAATTTTTTATACCGTTGCTCAAGCAACGCACGCTCGCTCATTTTTCCGAGTGCGGCCAATTCGTTTGCGAGGTTGATACGGATCTGACTATAAACCATTTCAGCATTTTCCCGCAGATTCCCAACTGGTTCCTGAATAATCAGGTCAATGACGCCCAAATCAAGCAGGTCTCCAGCCGTCAGCTTCATCAGTTCGCTGGCTTCTTTGGCGCGGCTGGCATCCTTCCACAAAATGGTCGCAAAGCCTTCCGGCGACAGGATCGAATATACTGCGTTTTCGAGCATCCAAACACGGTTTGCTACGGATAACGCCAAAGCCCCGCCGCTGCCGCCTTCCCCGACCACAATTGCAATCACCGGCACTGTCAGGGTACTCATTTCCATGAGGTTGCGCGCAATCGCATCGCCCTGGCCATGCTCCTCCGCCTCAAGGCCCGGATACGCCCCGGACGTATCAATAAACGTAATAATCGGGCGTTTGAACTTTTCGGCCTGTTTCATCAGGCGAAGCGCTTTGCGGTACCCTTCTGGATTCGCCATGCCAAAATTGCATTTGATATTTTCCTCCAGATTACGCCCTTTGAGATTCCCAATGACCGTCACCGGAGTGCCGTTAAAGGCCGCAATCCCGCCAATAATCGCTTCATCGTTGCGGTACAGGCGATCGCCTCGCTGTTCAAAGAAGTGGTCAAATATGTTCTCAATGTACTCGCGCACATTCGGACGGGTTGGCTTGCGTGCCAAATATACCCGGTCATAACTGGTCAGGTTGGCATACGCCATATTCAGAACCCGTTCCTTTGCTTTTTCGAGTTCCATGCGTATGGTTTCGGTGTCAAGGTCATGGCCGGTCAGCTGGGTAAGTTTTCCAAGCTCATCGTCTAGCTCGCGGACTTTCGCTTCCGCTTCCTGCAAAGTCATCCTCAACGCACCTCCTTTGTATGGAGTTTAAGCAACAGCGCAATGGTGGAACGCATGTCTTTCCGTTCGACAACCTGATCCACAAACCCATGGTCCTGTTGGAACTCCGCCTGCTGGAACCCTTCCGGTAATTTTTGCCGGATCGTCTGTTCAATGACCCTTGGGCCCGCAAAACCAATGAGGGCTTTGGGTTCGGCTAATACGATGTCCCCCAAAGACGCAAAGCTGGCCGTTACGCCGCCGGTTGTTGGGTCAGTAAAATAAGAAATATAAAGCAGGCCAGCCGCACTGTGACGGGCAATAGCACTGCTGGTTTTGGCCATCTGCATCAGGGAAATGATCCCTTCTTGCATCCGGGCACCGCCGGAGGTACAAAACATAATTACAGGAAGACCCTTACGGGTAGCATACTCCACGGCCCGTGTAATCTTCTCCCCCACAACGCTGCCCATACTGCCCATCATAAAACGGCAATCCATCACTCCCAGCACCACCCGGTGGCCATCCACGCGCGCTATCCCTGTCAGGATCGCATCGTTGAGACCGGTAGCCTTTTCGAGATGGTAAATCTTCTGGGTATAACCGGGGAACCCCAGTGCATTTTTGGTCCGCAGCTTTGGACGGATCTCCCGGAAGGAGTCAGGGTCCACGAGTATTTGGATACGGTCCCATGCGGTCATACGCAAATGATGTCCGCATTCTGGGCATACATACCAATTACTTTTGAGCTGCTGGGTGAGGATATCCCCCTGACAACCCGGACATTTCGTATAAAGCCCTTCCGGGACATTCGCCTGTGGGGGCTTTGCGGGTTCTTTTTTGGGGAGCAGGGATTTGAGTACATTTAATTTTTCTTTGCGTTCTTTAAATAAATCTTCCATTATGTCACCAGCTTATCCAAGTTATTCTCAATGAAACTTGTATCAAAGGTACCGGAAACAAATTCCTCACTATGAAGGATCCAATAATGCAGGTCGATATTTGTTTCGATGCCTTGAATAATCAGCTCCTCCAAAACCCTTCGCATCCGGCTGATCGCTTCTTCGCGGTTATTGCCAGACACAATCACTTTTGCAATCATGGAATCATAGCTCGACGGGATCTGATACCCCTGGTACAAAGCGGTATCAATCCGCACCCCCATGCCTCCCGGAATATTGATCCCTTTGACCGTACCCGGACAAGGCCGGAAATTTTCTTTTGGATTTTCCGCATTGATCCGGCATTCAATGGAATGCCCCCGCAAAACAACGTCCTCCTGAGAAAACGATAACGGCTTTCCGGCTGCAATCAGGATCTGTTCTTTAATCAGGTCGATCCCGGTTACCATTTCTGTAATAGGATGTTCGACTTGAATCCGGGTATTCATTTCGATAAAATAATAATTACCATCCTTGTCAAGTACATACTCAATGGTTCCTGCATTCTCATAACCTGCCGCTCGGGCGGCCCGCACAGCATCCTGCCCCATCTGGTCACGCAGTTCCGGGGTCAGGGCGGTAGAGGGCGCTTCCTCGATCATTTTCTGGTTGCGCCGCTGGATGGAACAGTCGCGCTCCCCAAGATGCACCACATTGCCAAACCGGTCTGCCATAATCTGGAACTCGATATGTTTAGGACACAGGATCAATTTTTCCAAATACATATCATCGTCGCCAAAACAGCTTTTGGCTTCGGTACGTGCGGCCAAAAATTCCTTTTCCAGCTCCTCCGGCTCATACACCCTTCGCATCCCGCGTCCACCACCGCCTGCAGACGCCTTAATGAGCACCGGATACCCAATGCGCTCAGCAGCCTCGCGTGCTTCCTCAACCGTATGCACACTGCCATCCGACCCCGGTACCACTGGCACGTCATGATCCATCATCAGCTTACGCGCCGCAGACTTGTTGCCCATCTTGTCAATCACGTCGCCGCTGGGACCGATGAATTTGATCCCGCAGGTTTCCACCAGACGTGCAAAGGTCGCGTTTTCCGATAAAAAGCCAAAACCCGGGTGGATCGCGTCACAGCCCAAGGTGGTAGCGGCAGCCAGGATATTTTTCATATTCAAGTAACTTTCCGTAGACTTCGCCGGCCCCACGCATACCGCTTCGTCAGCAAGCTTCACGTGCAGCCCAGCCTTGTCTGCCTGCGAGTAAATGGCCACGGTTTCAATGCCCAGTTCCTTACAGGTGCGGATAATCCGTACCGCAATTTCCCCACGGTTGGCAATCAGTATTTTCCGAAACATAGCCTCACCTTAACCCTCTTTAATCAACATAATGGTCTGGTCATATTCGACCATATCCTCCTGATTGACGAGGATCTTTACAACCTCTCCGGATACCGGCGCAGCAATTTCATTCATCATTTTCATGGCCTCAATGATGCACAGGGTCTGGCCCTTTTGTACGCGCTGTCCGATGGTCACAAACGGCGCAGCATCTGGTGCACTTGCCTGATAGAACGTACCGACGACCGGCGACTTGACGGGTACTTCCCCCGGGTTCTCAAGTTGCACAGCAGAAACAGCAGTTGGACCTGCCTCCAAAACCGGTTCCGGATGGGCCTCAGCTGGAATTAACGTTGCTTTGGGAGCCTTGAACATTTTATTGATCGTGCTCTCTTTTTCCAGCTTTAAGGATAGATTTTCGATTTCCAGTGTCATTTTATGGATTCCAGACTGGTCAAACTCCTGTATTAAAGCTTTGATCTCTTCTAAATTCATCATGCAATAAACTCCTTTAATCCCCAAGGCAAACGCGGCCTATCCCTATTTAGGAGGCGGCGATGCTTGATTTCTACAATAAGCGGGACAAATTGTTTTTCAAAATGGTAAACCTAGCTTTTATTATAGTAGATTTGGCATTTAAAGTAAACACTTCGATAAAGAAATTTCAAAAAACTTTAAAAATATTCCGAAATCGTTCAGTAATAGACACTTGTTTGTCATTATACTAATTCTTCCAGCAAAAAGAAAAAGCCATGTCAAACAAGGCACAAACCTGCTTAACACAGCTTTTGAATGTAAGTTTAAGATTTTTCGACAGCCGTAACCTCTGGCGGGAGACAATATTTTTCTGAATACCGCTTCAGGTCAGCCTGATAAGTTTTGGTCAGCTCGATACCGCCTTCTTCCTCGGGGGTCTCGAGGTAGTGGCCGGATTTGCGCTGAATCACATTGGACGCAACATTGGAACAGTGGTCAGAAATCCGTTCAAGATCGGTGAGCAGTTCGATAAACGAGATACCACTTTGGGCGTTACAATGCCCAGACTGCAAACGGCGAATA
Organism: uncultured Eubacteriales bacterium; assembly: GCA_949741605.1. Classification (GTDB taxonomy): domain Bacteria; phylum Bacillota; class Clostridia; order Oscillospirales; family Acutalibacteraceae; genus UMGS1071. Next base: position 24,706 of record CATJNB010000057.1, read on the forward strand.
TGGCGGTTACGCATTTCCTGTTCGAGGTTGTCAACCACCTGTTCGAGTGGTTCTACCCGGGACGCCACCAGTAAATTCTCGCCGCGGTACATCTCGACCGTATCCCCCAGCACCTCCTCAACCGCGTCAAAGATGGTGTTCAGCTCTGCAAAGCCCTGCGTTGAAAACGTAATATTATTGTCGTAATTATACTGGGCAACCTCCGCGAGGTTTACGGCATGGTCACCAATGCGTTCAAAATCGCCGAGACTATGTAAAAGCTCCGTAGCCATCCGGCTTTCTGCCGCACTCAGGTCATTTGGCGTAATTTTCAGAATATAATTATTGAGTGCAAATTCAGAACGGTCTAAAAAGTCTTCGATCTCATTGATTTTTGCCATGGTGTCGGCACTGTACTTTTCATTAATCTGGCGTGCTAGACGATACGATTCGAGCGAAGATTCCGCCATCGTCACAACCAAGCCGTGGGCTTGCTGCAAAGCGATGGTTGGGGTTTTGATGAGCAGGTCGTCCAGACGGGCCATTTCCTGTTCGCGGGAGGTCAGCACTTTATCCTTGACCAGTTTGGTTGCCAGAGCCACCAGCTGGTTGCACAGCGGCAGAAGGATCAAGGTCGTGGTAACATTAAAAAGGGTATGGAAATCCGCAATATTGCCCCGGTTGACCGCACTGTCCCAGAAAGGCAACCCCCAGATCCCCTGTACCGCATAAATCAGTGCGGCAAAGAAAATCAAGCCTGCGAGATTCACCATGACATCCAGCAGTACGGCACGTTTTGCCGGTTTCTTGGAGCCAATCGACGCAATCACGACCGTCACACATTTGCCAAGATTCTGCCCCAAAATGATCGGCATAGCAGAGGAAAAGGTGATGGCGCCAGTTGCAGACAAGGCTTGCAGGATGCCCACCGAAGCCGAAGAACTTTGCAGGACAGCGGTCATCGCAATGCCCACCAGAATCCCTAAAAAGGGGTTTTGCAGCACCGTCAGCATCCCGCTGAACCATTCCGCTTCACTCAGGGGCAAAAGGGTTTTCTCCATGGTATTCATCCCAAAGAAAATCATCCCCAGCCCCATGCAGATGTTCCCCCAGTTTTTACTGCTGGTTTTCTTGGTGAACATATACAACACTGCGCCCAGCGCAATCAGGATCGCGCCAAAAGCAGAGGGCTTGAGCAGCTGGATCACAACCCCAGCTCCTCCCAAATCACCTAGGCGCAAAATTTGACCCGTCACCGTAGAACCAATATTGGCTCCCATGATGACCGGCAAAGCCTGCACCAGCTTGATAATCCCAGCATTGAGCAAGCCAATGACCATAACAATTGTGGCAGACGAGCTTTGGATCACTCCAGTCACACCCGCCCCCAACAGGACCCCTTTGATGCGGTTGCTGGTGAGCTTTTGCAGGATCTTCTCTAGCCCGGCACCGGCTAATTTTTCCAGCGCACCGCCCAGCATACTCATGCCGTAGAGAAACAGCCCGACCCCAGCCAGCAAAGGCAGATAATTTAAGAGTTCCAGGTGAAATCACTCCCCTTATCAAATACCGCTGGGCACCCCATGGCCAAAAGCGCACAGCAGTATGGTTTACAGAAGCAATATCCCGGGTAGGCCGGCAAGCCCGGCTGGGATATCCGGTAACCTATTTTCTTTCCCTGGTTTACAGCAATCCCTTTCCAAACAAGGGCAGGAGATTACACCGTCATTATAACATCTTTCCCCGGCGCAAGCAAGCCTTAATCCAGAAAAATTTCCTTGGTTTTTGGTGGATTTCTTCCGGGGAAATTGACTATTTTTATCGGAAAATTCCATAAACACGCACTTTTCCGCCCCGAGTCTCCACCGCGAATATACCGGTCACTTCCATATGTGGTACTTTGTATTGACTTTTTCTGCAACATGTTGTATAATAAAAATAAATTCTAAAAATTCACGACAGGGGATGCTCCGTATGTTAGAACAAGTAAAAGTAACCGGCGGTGTGCTGGATCCTACCGAAATTGAAGCCTATGTCGACCATATCCAAAAGCAGTATCCGGGACGCGAACTGGATTCCCTGCAAATTGAGGTGGATGGCGATTTTGTCAATCTCAACTATACGTTTGTTGCGGTCCCGTTTGAACGGATCCGCCGGATTACTGGATATCTGGTAGGCACGACCGACCGTTGGAATAACGCCAAACGTGCCGAAGAAAAAGACCGCGTGAAACATTCCTTATAATGGAGGAACCATCCATGAGCAAAGTATTATTGATAAATGGAAGCCCGCATCAGCATGGCTGTACCTTTACTGCCCTCGACGAAGTTTCCAAGACACTTGCAAACGAAGGGGTTGCATCGGAGCTGCTATGGGTCGGCAACAAACCAGTAGCCGGATGTATCGCATGTATGGCATGCCGGAATACGGGACGGTGCGTCTTTCAGGACGACCGTGTCAATGAAATCCTCGACAAACTGGAGGAGTATCAAGCCATTGTAGTTGGCTCACCGGTGTACTATGCTGGGCCATCTGGTCAACTCTGTGCATTTCTTGACCGCCTGTTTTACAGCAGCCGCGGACGGATGGCTGGAAAACTGGCTGCCGCTGTGGTGTCGTGCCGCAGGGGTGGTGCAAGCGCTGCCTTTGACCGCTTGAATAAATATTTCAGTATCAGTAATATGTACACCGTTGGTTCCCAATACTGGAATCAGGTACACGGAAATACCCCGGACGAGGTTCGCAAAGACCTGGAGGGCCTGCAAACCATGCGTACCTTGGCGCAGAATATGGCATGGATGTTAAAAAATCTCGAAGCCGCAGGGCCGCAAGGAATCCCCGCCGTACAATATGAAGCCCGGATCGCTACCAACTTTATTCAGAATCCATAACGAAACATCCCAGCACATACAAAAAATGTGCTGGGATGTTTTTTGACAAAGTCAGCCTATGTAACGTTTTAACTGTATCAAATCCAGGATGTCCACCACCCCATCTTGATTATAGTCGGCAGCATGCCAATAAACCCCTTCAAGCTCCTTCTCGCCCAGCAGATATTCGAATAAATCTGACTCATCCCGGGTATTTACCGTTGCAGAACCATTCAAATCACCGGGCACCATAATGGTAACAGTATCAATCTGTTTCCCGCTCGGGTCACATAAAGCAATCATCATACCAGTACCGAGCTTACCACTGGAATAAAGCATGCCATTCGCCCGGCGTACTTCTAACCATCCGGCTCCGGTTTGAATGGTAGACTTTAATTTGGCAACCGTAGTGCCCGGCTCCACAACCATATGCCCCTGTTTTGCAATCGCAAATATATCACTGATAATTTTCTTGGGAGTTTCTGGATTGCTGCTCTGGGAAGGCTGCGAACTGGATGCATTCGGAACACTTAAATTCCCACTGGAAATTTGGGAATTTTCTCCCGCTGGTTCACTCAGAATTTCACTGGGGTTGGAATCGCCCCCGCTTTCTTCCCAGCTGCTTGATGCCGGCTCAGACATCCCGCTGCTGGACGGTCCTTCCGGCTGGAATACAGGAACATCTGAGAGCAAGATGCGCGAATATCCCACATCGGGATAGAAAAGCAAAATCATGGTATCGTACCGGTTGCTGGCAAACGATATGATCTCTCCCTTTTGTCCGTCAAACACCACCTTGGCTGGCTGTGATAAATCCTGTAAATCATATTCTCGGATCTGATTATCCGGGGATTTCACCAAGATCGTACCAGAATCCGTCTGGCAGATTTCTGCCGCCGACCCAGAAAACGGGATGTCTAATTCGGTAAATGTATGATCCTCCTGCACAGAGTACAATTTTCCGTCATTGCATACCGCCAAATTTTCATTGACAAAATCAGTCGGAAAAATCAATAAATCTGGGGAGCCTGCGTCTGCCCACGCTACCTCAGAAACCGTTTCCTCTGGAAGCCTGTCATCGTCAGGAGCCAGATCCATCCACCAGACTGCTTCTTTCAGTCCGCCATTTGAAAGATCTTGCCCGCGCAAATACAACCCGCCATCCGGTGTACTGATGATTTTCTCAATCCACCGCTCTCCCAGATCAAATTCCTGAAACCATGTCAATTCGCCCTCGCTCAAATCATCCAGTTGAAAAGAATACAGTTTTCCAATCTCCCTGGGGTTGACAAAGTAGAACCGTCCCGATTGATCTGCGGTCAGGCTGATCGGGGAAGAAATGTCAACCTGTTCGGACAAAATCCTCCACTGTGAAACAATTTCGTTCCAATGGATGGGCGATGTCTGGCTTAGATCCATGGCTGCCAAAGAATAACAGAAATCAGCTGATTCTGGATCAACAAGGCTCAGGCTGGTCACAAATAAAAAATCTCCCCGTTGGAATGCAGCATAAGACCCCTCGATATGCAAAGAGGCGTCGGAATTTTCTGCAAACGTCTGCACGACATCGCCGGACTGGTTCATTTCCACCATAACCGGATTTCCGTTTTCCTCACTCATCCAAAGAAACCCACCGTTCCGCTTGGGGAATAGACGATGGTTTTGGGAGCCACCCCATTCTTCTTTAAAAAATGTGCCTAAAAATTCATCGTGTCCGCGCCAGGAAAATGCCAGAGCCGTCAGCAGCACAAAAACACACAACATACCGGTCAGAATCAGGACAAAAATGCGATCATATTTTACAACAAAACTCCTTATTTTCACGGCTACACCACTCTTTTCTTTCTGGGTTTCCTTATCCCCTCTAGTGTAACAGAAATAGAACCGTGAGCGATAACTACGTAAAACTTTTTCACATTTTATTGTATGAATTTTTTAATCGGTTCCCTAAACCCCAGAAAGAAAGCCCCATGCACATCAAATCTGCATGGGGCTTTGCGTTTCCTTAGTGGGAACCGAAAGTAATTTCGCCTTCTTTGAGATAGATCATATTCTGATTATGCTCCTCCCGAACCGTAGTCCGGATATGTCCAATGGCCAAAGTGGTATTGGGGTAAATGATGTTGAACCGCATCACGGACTTAAGCATATCTTGTTCCATCTCATTCATGGTTTCCAGTTTGCTTTGAATATCGCGCTCTTTGAGGCTCTCAATCGCATGGGAGGTGCCTTCCTGTTCTTTTTGTTCAATAATCGCCAACAACTTTTCCCGTTCTGATTTCAGACGGTTTTTCTCATCCGAAAAGCTTTCCGGGCGTACCAATCCAACATACGTTGGGAGGTTGAGCTTGCTGCCAACTGACCTTGCCTCAATGCCTTTCATGGCGATAATTTCTCCGCCGATCACAACCCCTTTTCCCGACTTGACCATGACTGCTCCCCAGCTATGTACATAGGAGTTTACCGAGCTTTCCAAGTAAATATCCCCTTGTGCACTGGCCACCGTATTTTCCATAAACTTACACCGGATATCTTTCCCAGCTGTCAGGACCCCTTTGGAGTTTCCGTTCATGCCAGAACGTACAAAAATATTTCCGCCCGCCACTACGGACGCCCCTTCAATCATCCCATTCACGGTGATATCTCCAGTAGCGCGCACTTCAAACCCGCTGCAAATATCCCCTTGCACCACCAGATTGCCTGTGACATCCAGGTTGCCAATAGAGAAATCCACATTCCCATCAATAGTGAGGGTCTGTTCAATGTTATATTTATCATTACGCACCAGAATCTGGCCGTCAATTTTCGAAAGCAGCTGGGTACCATCCTCGCTGAGTTCGGTATTTTTCCCCGCCGGCACAACCGCTTTTTTCCCGGGATTTGCCGTGATGGGGTTATTATACACGCTAATGCCATCGGTTGGCTCAGTGGGATGGATAATATTGCAAAGCACATCCCCCTGCTTGACCTGCTGGAACCAGTTCATATCGCGGAAATCCACTTCCCCATTGGCCTTCTCCACCAAACGCAGCTTCGAATCCCGCGGGATGACTTCCTCAATATACCCATCCTTGCCATCAATGGGACGAGTCCCTTCGGCAACCTCCACGATTTTAAAATAAAGCGGTTCTTTCCCGGCAAGGGTTTGCAAGGCTTCTTCCTTGATCCCATATTGGATATTTTCGGCTGCTAAAGCCAAATTCAGCAACCCCTGCGACATGGGCTTGCCTGCGCCCAAAGGCGGGAGCAACAGCACATACGCATACATCCGGTTTCCAGTTACCCAAGTACATGCCTGACTGTCCGTCCCCGCAGGCAAAACAGGGGCATCTTCCTTTGGATGCTCGGCTTCATACTGGCTCTGCTGGAACCTCCACAAAATATCCCGCGATAACTTTTCCGCTTTATCAATCAGGGCGCGCCTTTCTTCGGTCATATCGACACCGTCAGGGAGCATATCCTGCGGGCCAAATTCGCAGTGTTGCCCTTCTTCGATCCCATTGACCGTTTGGTACAATTTGAACAGGCTACTGTCCTTCGGAAAACGCTCGCGTACCCGGGTACGCGATGGTGGGATAAAAGGCGCCTGTGCCTGCTTTGACGAAGCGGACGATTCATCCGTCTGTGCGGCTTGAGCCTGCTGCTCAGCCTGCGGCGCCTTTGCTGAGGATGACTCCTCTTTTTTCTTACTGCCGGAAAAAATCTTACGGAATGCGTGGAATACGCCTTTATCCTCATTAGCAGGAACTTCCTGATAGTCTTCACGATTGTTGTCCATGGGCTGCCTCCGTTCTTTCAGTTAAACAAATAGTCTGGCAAACTCAATAGTTGATTGACTTAGTTTTTATTATACCTGACTTTTCTAACTTTTTCAACCTATTCAAAACAGTTTTTGCAGGAATATTAGAAACCTTGTACAGAAAAAGCAAACAAACTCTATCAAATAAATCTGTGCAAAAATCAACTTGCTATTTAAAACACAGTATTGTATGATAAGGATAGAGGTGATCCAAAATGAAAATCCGTTTAAATCCAGACAGGGAAATCGTGAACAAGGTGCGGGAAGGACTGAAACGGACGGGTGGCTATTGCCCGTGTGTACTGGAACGTTCCGAAGATACCAAATGTATGTGTAAGGAGTTCAAAGAACAAATTGCCGATCCTGAATTCAGCGGTTACTGCCACTGTATGCTGTACTTCAAGGAAAAAGAGTGACCAAACATAAAAAAACCTCCTGTCAGCCAAGGGCTTTCAGGAGATTTTTTATTTAAACGAGATATTCCAGCTGGCCGTTTGTGGCAATCAGGCCACGGCTGGCGGTCTGTAATTGCACCGTTGGCGGGCCTTCCTCAAGCCACATGGCCCGGCAATCTCGATACATGCGTTCGACAGGACCATAAGAACAATCCTCAAAGTAACCAATCCCGCCAAAAATCAACAGCATATAATCCGATACCAGACGCACCGTTTCAATACTGAAATATTTTGCCATGGCGGCCTTGGTTTCCGGATCTTTTCCAGCATCAAAATCACGGGCAAAATCATAGACCATGGTTCGCAGCGCATGGATATAGGTGCCCATTTCCGCGATGTAGCTCTGGATCATCTGGCGTTTGGCAAGGGGCTTTCCAAAGGTGACACGATCCTTTGCACGCGCAATGGACATTTCCATCATCCGCTGTGCCATACCGAGGTTGCTGACCGCAATGTGTGCCCGGGAAATGGCCAGCGAATGCATGGCTACCCGCAGCCCGTCCCCCTCTTTGCCCAGGAGATATTTTTCATCCACCCGTACATTGGTAAATTTGAGTTTGGCATGGCCCGCCCCGCGGCACCCCATCAAATGGGGCATCGGCAGCGTTTCGTAACCGGGGCTATCCACTGGCACAAAAAAGGCTGACAGCCGTTTTTCCTTGGGAGCTTCCGGGTCTGTCACGGCGATCACGTAAGCAAACTGGCAGCAGTCTGTATGGGAAATCAGGGTTTTTTCGCCGTTCAAAATATAATCTTTGCCATCTTTGACCGCTGTTGTGTGCAAATCCGCACCGCTGCCGCCGGATTCCTCCGTAAGGGCAAAGCAAGTGAAAATGCTCTTATCCTGGAATTTATCCATATAAGACTGTTTGAGCTGTTCGCTCCCGAACTGGTCAAGAATCCGCCAGTTTAAATCCATGGCATAATGCAGGTGCATCCGCATCCCGCCCGGCCCACGGCTGAATTCTTCCTGTACCTGTAAAATTTGCAGTTCACTCAGGCCAAACCCGCCATATTCTTCCGGCAGGGCACAACGGTATAAATCATGCTCCTGTGCCAGACGGTAAAATTCATCCGGGAAATGGTTGGTGACTTCCACCTCTTTTTGCATCTCCTCAAACGGCCCCTCGGCCAAGGCGCGGATTTTTTTCAAATAAGCGTCAAATTCCTGTGGTGTCAATGTACTCATATCGCTTCTCCTTTTGCTGCACGGTCCGACAAACCCATCCGTTTGGCAATGTCCTTGTGCAGTACATATTTCTTGATCTTCCCGGAATCGGTCCGGGGCAGTTTTTCCACAATTTCAAGGCGTTCCGGCCACTGCCATTTGGGAACTTCGTTTTCTTTCAAACAGGCAAGCAGGTCGTTCAGGGAAAAGGTTGCTACCTCCGGCTTTAACACCGCATACGCACAAATCCTCTCCCCCAGCCGTGCGTCCGGCATCCCAATGACGGTGTGTTCTGCAAAGGCTGGGCAAGCATCCAGATTTTCGTCGAGCTGGTTGGCGTTCAGGTTCTCCCCGCCTCGGATAATGACATCCTTCAGACGTCCGGTAATCCGCAAATATCCTTCCGGATTCTGCACGCACAAATCGCCGCTGTGGAACCAGCCATCTGCATCAAAGGCCTGCGCCCCTCCGGTATAACCGACAAATACATTGGGGCCGCGCGAAATTTCTTCGCCTTCCTCCCCCATGGCAACGTCCTTCCCGTCAGGGCCGACCACCCGTACTTCCACCCCTTCCACCGGACGCCCCGAAACGGTGCCGTTTAAACGCAGGGTCTCCGATGGCGGGACATATAAATGCGGCGTACTCTCGGTCGACCCGTACACCTCACACAGTAAAATTCCAAACTCCCATGCCCGTTGTACCAAGGCTCCCGGGACTGGTGCGCCCCCGCATAAATAAAACCGCAGATCCGGCAGCGATTGTCCTGTTGCTTCGAGTTCCCGGAGAATATCATAAATAAAGGTGGTCGCGCCCATCGAATACGTGCAACGTTCGCGGCGCATCAGCTCGACGGCCTGCGCCCCTGCAAACCGCTGCTGTAATACCACCCGCGCACCCATCATCATGGTAGCAATCAGGCCATGTTGAAATCCAGTTGCATGGTTCAGCGGAGAGGGCATGAACATCACATCTTCTTTGGTCAGCCCAAGCTCTAAATTAAATTGTTTTTCACTGAACACAATATTATTATGGGTCAGCATCGCGCCCTTGGATACCCCCGTGGAACCCGACGTGCAAAGCAAGACTGCTACATCATCGGCATCGCACGGGCACCACTCCTGCAATGGCTCAAACTGCAGGAGTACCTCGCTCCATGCAGGGCAATCCCCCTGTTTTTCCCGGTCATGGTCGAGCAGAAGGACCTGCTTTAAACAAGGCATTTCGTGTAAAAAGCGTACCGCATTGGTTTCAAAATCGTGATTGCGGAAGCTGGTCGGGCACACAAACAGGGATGGTTGATGAAGGTTTAAAAAATAAACCAGATCCCTGTGTTCATAGGTGACGGAAATCGGATTGAGTACTGCCCCCACCTTCAGGCACGCCATGGCCAAAACAGCAAATTCTGCCCAGACCGGCGACTGGCAGGCAACAATATCCCCGCGCGCAACCCCGCTCTCCTTCAAAAACGACGCCACCTGTGAGGACATCCGATCAATCTCACGGTAAGAATACCGGTATCCGCGGCTGTCTGTGATATATTCGCGCTCCGGATAGGTTTTTACGGTTTCCTGCCAATAATCCAGAAGGGTACGGCTACTCCAGTAGCCTTTTTCGTAATATTCCTGTTTTTGCTCCTGTCGAATCTGTGCCTGTAACAATCCATCACCTTCCGCTGTTTTTTGCCGGATTTTCCAGCATACTCCTTTTATCTTATCGCATTTATCCATTTTTGTATAATACAATCTCAAAATATGTTTAATCCTCATCCATAGTCTTTCCCTATCAATGCAAAAAAGCTTTCGGAAACCAACCTCCGAAAGCTTCTTTCTGTTCCTCTATTCCCGGCGTACCCACCAATACCACATACCATCGCTTTGCCAGACTTGCACAACCCCGCGCCGTACCAGCTCATCCAGACACGACAGCGTATTCGCCAAACGGAAATGCGTTTTCAAAAGTTCCTCCTGGACAAATGCCTGTGGTTCGTACCGGAACGCCTGCTGGATGACTTGTGCGAGCGTCAAGGCACGATCGGAATTTGCCAGTACATCGGCGACCTTTTGCAGCATATGCACAAAATAACGTTTGGTATTCTGTACGGCTTTTTTCGTCCCATAAAATGGATTGTAATGGCCGGGAACCACCCAATAATCCGAAAATTCCTGTACAAAACGGTCTAAGGTTTGGAGGTGGAGATGCAGAAGCTCCGCCCCCGGCCGCAGCGATGCCAAAATTAATACCTGACGTTTGCTTAACGTATCGCTGCTGAACAGCCATTTATGTGAGCGTTCCACCAAACCCATCTGATGCTGGGTATGCCCTGCGAGAGATATCACCTCAAAATCATATCCGCCATACGCCAAATGTTCCCCTTCCTGCACATCCGTCACTGGGTACCCCGTCCATGGGTAATCCTGATACTGGTAGTCCGGCAGGAACGTGCGTTGGATTAGGGATTGTATGTGCTTTGGCGAAAAACCGTAGCTCAAAAGCAGCGGGGAAACCTGTTCGTGCGGCTTTGCGTAATACAGGTTCCCAATGGGGCAGGACTGTGTTTCCTCCTGCTTCATGAGGATCTGTGCGCCCTGTTCGCTCAACCATTTTGCCAGCCCTGCATGGTCAGGATGGTTATGAGTCACAAACACATCCAAGTTCTCCCAAGGGATCCTTAAATGGTGTAACACCCGGGTGACGTGTTCCCGGCTTGCCCGGTTGCAAAACCCAGCGTCCACTAACAAACTGCGGGGCTGGCCATGGATCAGGTACAAGTTGGATGCCCGGATCTTTGGGGAATCCCATGACGATTTGATCCGGTAAATATTTTCTGCTACATTTTTCACAATGTCCCGCCTTTCCTGTTGCACTTTTCCTTCTCATTATAGGAAATCTCAAGGCAAAATGCAAGGATTCCAACCCCATCCTGCGCGCAGATTTAGGGAGATTGCCAAAATTGACCTAGTGTATTGTGGGATTGCTGGCAGTTCTGCTATTGATTTTACCAAAATCTTATGTTATAATATCCATAAATGATATCATTAAATCCGTTTATGGAACAACGCTTCCAAACCGGGAAAGGGGACTCCCATGATTGAACCACTCTTGCAACCCATTTCCATTGGGCCATGCCCGATCAAAAACCGCTTTGTCATGACCGCCGCCAGCCTGTGCCGCTGTACCGATGGTCTGGTCAACCACGAAACCATTGATTTTTACAAAGCCCGCGCCAAAGGTGGTACTGGCCTGTTGATTGCAGGCGCTGCTGGCATTGACCCGCATCGCCGCAGCCGCAGCGGTATGATGCAGATTTGTGAGGACACCTTTCTTCCCGGCCTGCGCCATTTGACCGAGGCAGTCCATCAGGAAGGCTCAAAAATTTTCCTCCAACTGCTCCATCCCGGTGCCTACGCGTCCCCAAAAGAGTATGGAGAATCTGCCCCCTTAGCACCATCGGCTTATGTAAGCGGTCTGACCGGCATCCAAACCACTGAAATGACCATATCCCAAATTCAGGAAATAATTGGATATTTCGCACAAGCCGCCGTACGTACCCGTGAGGCAGGCTTTGATGGCGTAGAATTATGTGCCAGTGTGGGCTATCTGATTGCTGAATTTTTGTCATCCGCAACCAACCACCGCACCGATTCTTATGGAGGTTCCCTGGAAAACCGGATGCGTTTCCTATTAGAAATAGCAGATGCCGTCAAAGAGGCAGCCGGACAGGATTTCCCCCTGATGGTACGCCTCTCTGGAGCCGACCTCATCCCAAATGGCAATGCTATGGACGATTTTGTCGGCATCGGCAAAGCGCTTGAGGAGCATGGTGCCGACGCAATCAGTGTGACCGGCGGATGGCATGAATCCCGAATCCCACAGATCACCGCACAAGTGCCGCAAGGGGCTTACCGCTTTTATGCGCGGGTACTAAAACAGCAGATATCCATTCCTGTGGTGGCCTGCAACCGCATGAACCTTTCCATCGGACGGCAGGCACTTTTGCAGGGGGACTGTGATCTGGTTGGTATGTGCCGCCCCTTACTGGCTGACCCTGAGCTTGTCAACAAATTTGAGCAAAATCGTACCCGGGAAATTTACCACTGCCTGTCCTGTAACCAAGAATGTCTGGACCGTGTGTTTGGCGGGATGCCAGTAGGCTGTACAATAAACCCAAAGATCGGCCATGAAACACAGCCATCCCAGTGCCGGGACCATGGAAAAAAGATCCTCGTGATCGGCGCCGGAATCAGTGGCCTTGTATATGCAGGGGCAGCGGCTGCGGATAACGAAGTTACCGTCTGGGAAAAATCTGGGTATTTCGGCGGTGCGGGACGTATCCTGTTCCAGCTTCCCAACTGGCACGACGGGAAAGCCTATCTGGATGCGCTCTATCAAACCTGTCTCCGTCAAGGAGTAACATTCCGCTGGCATCAGGATGCCACCCCTGCCCTGCTCCAAACCCTTCTCGAAACGCATGTTTATGATAAAATCGTAATCGCAACCGGCGCACAATTGGGCACACCGGACTTCCCCATGGAGGATGGTGCGAAAGTTTGCTCCATGCAGGAATGGATGGAAAAAGACTGGCCTCTTGCTCCACATACTGTCATTCTTGGAAACGACTTCCGCGCTTTGGAATTTGCCCTGTTTTGTGCGAAAAAAGCAGGCACCGCGGCTCCCGAATCCGCCTTTTATGCAGAATGGTTCCCTCCATTCCCGCCGCCAACAGTCCACCATTGTGTACCATCTGTCACCTGTATAGGGCCTCATCGAAAACCTGGTGCCGGGATGGCAAAAAGTGTATTATGGGCGGTACTCAAAGAAGCCAGACATTCCAACCTGAACCTGATCTCAGAAGCAACGGTGCATCATATTTCCCCTTCAGAAGTCCTGTTCCAACAGGGTGACAACTTGCAAAGCATCCCTGCTGATCTCGTAATTTTAGCGCACAACTGGCGACCCTCAAAACTGGCATCGCAACTCCCTTCCCTGCCCGCCGAATTGCAAGACCGTATTACCGTCATTGGGGATGCCAAAGCCCCCGCCCGGATCACCCAAGCCGTACAAACCGCACTGGCTGCCGCCATGGATCTGCCCAAAACATTCTGAAAGGAGACCTCCTCATGAATTTAGCCCAGCTCCATTATTTCCGCAAGCTTGCCCAGCTCGAACATTATACCCAAGCTGCTCAGGAATTGTTTATCAGCCAACCCAGCTTGAGTGCGTCCATTTCTGCCATGGAAGACGAACTGCATATTAAACTGTTCCAGAAAAAGGGCAGGAATGTCCGCCTGACGAAAGATGGCAAAGAATTTTATGCGTATGTGTGCCGGGCGCTCGACACCTTGCAGGACGGCATTGATACCGCATGGGAACGCGGCGGCCTGCTCAGTGGCCAGATGGATCTCGCCTGTTCGCCATCGCTTCTTCTGGACTTTGTTCCCGAACTCATCGCCAATTATCAGGCACAGTCCCACACAAAAATGCGGTTTCAATTTCATAGTATCCGGTCGGCTCAGGAAATGGCGTGTGGGATCACTGAGAACCTTTACGACGCCGCTTTCTCGACAGACCCAGCTCCCGCCCCCATGCTCTCGATCCCCTTATGCACCCAGAAATTATCGGTATTTGTACATCCGAACCATCCCCTAAACCGGAAACAAAACCTATGCCTTTCCGATCTTTCATCCTATCCCATCCTGACGTGCAAGGCAAATACCCCCACTGGCCACATCATCCACAATATGCTGGGACAGTCTGGGTTGTCTGCTTCCCAGACCTTTGACGATGAAATGACCATTTACGGCTATTTATCCCACAATCAGGAACTGATTGCCATTGCCCCGGAAAGCCCTGTTCTCACGCATACCCTAACTGCCCTGCCTGTGTGTGGGATGCCAGAAAACCTGCTTCCAATTTATCTCATTTACAGCAAGGAAAACCACATTTCCAAAGCAGCCCGGCAATTTTTAACCTTTGTGCAGGAAGGGTTCCCTACCTCTAAAATTGCATAATCTGCCTGCCAATTCCAATACAAAAAGGTAAGGTTTTCTTCCGTATGGAATCACAGAAGAAAACCTTACCTTTTTGTATGTCCCAAACTGTTTTATGGGATGTATTTTTTCAAAATGATACTCGAATTTTGTCCGCCAAACCCAAACGCATTACTCATACAAATCGAAGTTTCCTGTCGGCGGGCCTGTTTGGCAATATAGTCCAAATCACAGGCTGGGTCAGGGATGTCCAGATTGAGCGTCGGCGGGAGGATGCCATGCTGCATGGCTAAAATACAAATCATAGCTTCGGTCACGCCGCCTGCTCCCATCATATGACCGGTTGCCCCTTTGGTGGAACTCACCAGCGGCGGATGTTCCCCGAATACCTGCCGGATCGCAGCAGTTTCTGCAATGTCCCCAGCTTTGGTGCCGGTGCCGTGTGCATTGATATAATCCACTTGATCCGCTGTAATCCCTGCACGCTCCAACGCTTTTTCCATACACACCGCTGCGATCCTGCCATCTGCGCGAGGTTCCGTGACATGGTAAGCATCCGAATTATTGGCCCATCCCAACAGCTCCGCCAAAATCTGTGCCCCGCGCCGACGGGCATGTTCCTCGGTTTCCAGCACGAGCGCACCCCCGCCTTCCCCGATTACAAACCCGTCCCGCCCCGCATCAAACGGGCGGCTGGCCTTCTGCGGCTCATCGTTGCGGTGTGAGAGGGCGCGGGTATTGGTCAGGCTGTGTACCACCAGTGGGCATAAAATGGATTCCGACCCCACTGTCACGACCGCATCGGCCTCGCCTGCCAACAGCAACATCGCAGCAGTCGCAAGAGCGTCGCCCCCAGACGAACATGCCGTGGATACTGTCAGGCTCGGCCCTTGGATGCCCTTGGCAATGGCGATTTTTGCCGCCGCCACGTTCCCCAGCACCTTTGGGATAAACCGTGCCCCCACACGTTTTTTCGTCAGGCAAGTAAGCTGTTCCTGCGTGGCGGCAATGGTGGAAATTCCGCTCATTGATGTCCCCATCACAATGCCGGTACGTCCGCTCTCTGCCGGAAGCGCACCATCGCCTAAGGCTTCCAGTGCGGCTATGTAAGCATATTGCATAAAAGGGTCTGATTCACGGATCAGGTTTTTGGGTAAATATTTCGCCGGATCATACATGGTAACCTCTGCTGCAATGCGTACCTCCATATCGGATGCATCAAAACGTGTGATTGGCGCTACCCCGCATTTGCCAGCAATCAGATTGTCCCAGAACTCCCGCACCCCAATCCCAATTGGCGTGACCGCCCCCATACTTGTGATAACTAACCGTGTTTGTTTCATGAACCGTTCCTCCCGTTGCCCGGCGGCGTGTGGCCAGTCCGGTAAGAATCCGTCGGATTGTCTTTACAAATCCATGCGAGTATTATATACTTATTTCATTATACGGGTCGCGGCGCGTGTTGTCAAATGGCGCGGCCAGCAAGGAGGGCTCCTTTTGGACCTGAATCAGGTAAATAATTTTCTATCCGTTGCCCAAACCCTCAGCTTTTCCGGCGCGGCCCGGCGCAATGGGGTGCCGCAGTCAACGGTGAGCCGCCATATCAGCGATCTGGAATCCGAATTAGGGGTAAAGTTATTTTACCGTACCAAACGCGACGTAAAGCTCACTGGGGAAGGGCGCGCCTTTCTGCCCTATGCCAAGGAAATATTAGAAACGGCCCGCAAAGCCAACCATGTTGTCAAACAGCTGCATGAGGGCGGCCAAGGACGCCTGTCCATTGCCACTGTGGTAACCTCCAGCCATGCTCTGTGCAGCTGCCTGCGGGAATTTGGCAAGCGGTACCCGGAAATCCTTGTGGATATCACTTATGTATCCGCGGTCGAACCAGAGTGGGAAGAACGCGAGGACCGGTATGATTTCCATTTCCTGAACCTCGACCTGCTTCCCGAAGGGGATGATTTTGATTATCTTGTCACGCACACCGACCATCTTGGGGTTGTCACTCAAAAAGGGCATCCGCTCACCCACAGCCCATTGGATTTCTCTGCGCTCAAAGCCGAAAAATTCATTGTTCTTTCGGAGGAGGAAAGCCCTCTGTTGTATATGCAAATTCTCGATGTCTGCCGGGCGCACCACTTTACCCCGCAAATTCTCAACCGCTTCGATACAGTGAAATCCATTTTACTGTCCGTCGGTGCTGGGCTTGGGGTCAGTATGCTGCCACTGGCAATCCCAGAAACCATTTTCCCGTCTTTAGTGGATGTGATCCCGATTGACGATATGGATACCAGTATCACCTATGTAGCAGCGTGGAAAAAAGAAATGCTCAATCCCGCCGCTGTCCTGTTTCTCGATGTGATGCGTGAAACCCTCCCCCCGCAAGGGCAACGTTAAACCGCCGGAACATACCGCCCAAAAATCAAACTCGCGTTTTGCCCGCCAAATCCAAACGTATTATTCATGGCAATGTCCACTGCCGATTTCCTCGCTTGGTTCGGGACAAAATCCAAATGCTGACAGGCAGGGTCAGGCTCTTGATGATGGATCGTTGGTGGAAGGATGCCGTCCCGGATGGCCAGCAGGCAGGCAATGCTTTCCACAATGCCTCCTGCCCCCATCATGTGGCCAGTTGCCCCCTTGAGCGAACTGATCGGGACCTTTGCCGCATGATCTCCAAAAAGGGCTTGGAACGCTTGACATTCCATTTCGTCCCCTTTGACTGTCCCAGTGCCATGCGCGTTGACATAATCAATGTCATGAACCGTCAGCCCTGCATTCTCCAGCGCTAATTGCATACAGGCTCTCCCGCCTTCCGCACTCGGTGTCGTGATGTGGAAGGCGTCATTATTATTGGCACTCCCCAATAATTCCCCGTAAATATGTGCGCCCCGCGCTTTGGCATGTTCCTCGGTTTCCAGCAGTACCGCACCGCCCCCTTCACCAATCGCAAAGCCATTGCGTTTTTGGTCAAACGGACGTGCCGCACAAAGAGGGTTTTCCGGGTCATGTGCAAGAATATGAGACGATGCCAGCGACGAAATCACAATCGGGCATTCAATCGCATCGCTTCCCATGGCTAACATCGCATCAGCCGCTCCGCCACGCAGCATGGCCGCCGCCAGAGTAATGGCATCGTCCCCGGACGCACAGGCGGTATTCAGGGTAAAACTTGGCCCCCCCAGCCCGTGTGCAATCGCGACTTGGCACGCCGCCATATTCCCCAGCACTTTCGGGACAAACCCCGGGCTGACCTTTTTGTGTCCCTGACAGAATTCCTGTTCCGTTTCGGCAATATCAGCCACACCGCCCATAGCAGTCCCCATGACAACGCCAATCCGGCTGCCACCGCCCTGATAACCACTGTCTTGCAGTGCTTGTGCCGCCGCTACATAAACATACTGGGTAAATAAGGGCATCCGGGACGCGAGCTTGCGTGGGATATAGGATTCAGCATCAAAATTCTGGATTTCTGCCGCTATCTTGATGGGAAGTTCGGATACATCAAACCGTGTGATTTCAGAAAGCCCGCTTTTCCCTTGCAGCAGGTTCTCCCAAAACGCCGACACCCCAATCCCAATCGGGGTCACTGCCCCCATCCCTGTCACGACAATCCTGGTTCCCGGCTTATGCCTGTGCGTCATAACCGCCCTCCAAATATTCCAATGCCCCATTGGTCTGGAGCAAACCACGGGCAGCAGTCAGCTTGAGTACCGTTGGAGGGCCTTCCTCCAGCCAAGTAACACGGCAATCCCGATACAGGCGTTCCACTGGGCCGAGTGCACAATCTTCAAAGTAGCCAATACCTCCAAAAATTAACAGCATATAGTCGGATACTTTTTGGGCGGTCAGGATACTGAAATATTTTGCCATAGCCGCTTTGGTTTCATGTTCTTTGCCGGCATCGTAATCGCGTGCAAAATCGTAGAGCATCGTCCGCAGGGCATGGATGTAAGTCCCCATTTCCGCAAGGTAGCTCTGGATCATCTGACGCTGTGCGAGAGGTTTGCCAAACGTTACACGCTCCTTGGCACGCGCCACAGAAAGTTCGAGCATGCGCTGGGAAATGCCGAGATTGCTCACCCCAACGTGTGCCCGCGACACAGCCAGCGAATGTACCGCAATCTCCAGCCCCTGCCCTTCTTTCCCAATCCGGCAGCTTTCCGGGACACGCAGGTTGGTAAACCGCAGCTTCCCATATCCCGCTCCCCGGCATCCCATCGGGCGAGGCATCGGCAATACTTCCAACCCCGGTGTATCCATCGGGATCAGGAACGCCGATAAACGGTCATCTTTTTTGCTCTCCGGGTTGGTTACAGCAAACACATACGCATAATTGGCATATAGGGCATACGAAATTAATGTTTTTTCTCCCTGGATGATATAGCCGTCCCCATCCCGTACTGCGGTGGTGTGCAGGTCAGCGCCTGTACCACCGGTTTCCTCGGTGAGGCCAAAACAGGTAAAGACAGTGGCGTCCAGCATTTTAGGCAGATATTCCCGCTTTTGCTCCTCCGAACCAAAATCATACAAAATCCGCCAGTTCATACCCATGGCATAATGCAGATACATGCGCATCCCGCCCGGCCCACGGCTGTACTCCTCTTGTACCTGCACCAGTTCCAGATCGTTCATCCCGTACCCGCCATATTCCTGCGGCAGCGCACAACGGTAAATCCCGCTTTCCTGCACGAGTTCAAAAAAACGCTCCGGGAAACGGTCAGTTTGTTCGACTTCCGGCTCAAGCTGCTCAAACTCCCCTTGCGCTAACGTCCGAATTTTTTTCAGGTACGTCTGGAATTCTTCCTTTTTAAAAATACTCATATTTTGAAATGTTCTCCTTTTGGTTGCTTTTTCTATCCTTCTATTGTATTTTATTTTTCCATTTTTGTATAATACAATATCAAAATGTGTTTAATCGAGATTCATAGGCAAAAGATATCAATTCATGGAGTTTCCCACACGAAATTTGTCTTTTCGGCTTGCTTTTCATGCGGTGTTATGTTACACTGAAGGGGTTAATTCTCCGCGCTATCTTTATAGTATGAAAGGATTGATTGGATATGGCAGTCAAAGAAGTAAAAATGTCCGACGCGATCGCCGAAACCGCCGCTGCTTTTAACGAAAATAACAACTGGGCGCGCGTCTATCTCAACGAGGATAACGGCTTTATCTGGTGGGAAGATGAATTTACCTGCCCCAAAGCCAACCACATTACTTATAATAATAACCCAAATATTGTCGTGCTGTTTGAAAAAGGCAACCCGGACAAGCCCGGCGATCCCGGCAGCATCTCTGCTGACGACATCGTGCGTGCTGCCAACAGCCAGCTTGCCTGATTCAGAACCGTTTTGCAAGGGGAGATTACCCCTTGTTTTTTTATGCAAAAATCCGTATAATAAAAGCATCGCAAGAAAGGGGATGTCTGCGTGAAACTCGTACTCGCCGCTATGAACGCGAAATATATCCACACAAACCTCGCTGTCCGGTATCTCGACCAAATGGCAAAAAACCATTCCATAGACGGTGTTTCTTTTGTGGAATACACCATCAACCAGCACCTCCCGCAGCTTTTGCGCGAACTCTTTTTGCTCAAAGCGGACTATCTTATTTTTTCCTGCTATCTCTGGAATATTTCCCAAGTCCTTGAGCTGTGCCAGGATCTGAAAAAAATTGCCCCAAAAACCTGCCTGATCCTTGCTGGCCCCGAAGTCAGCTACCATGGTACCGACCTGCTAAAGGAGCATCCCTTTCTCGACATGATCCTGTGCGGGGAAGGCGAACCTGCATGGCTGCCGTTTTTGAATGCCTGCCAGAAAACGATCCCATTTTCCCAAGTCCCGGGGCTTGCCCTGCGTACCCCCCACGGTATTGTACAAACGCCGTCTGCCCCAGCGTTTGACCTGTCCGATCTTCCATTCCCCTACGATGATCTGGATGCCCTTGAGAACCGTATCCTGTATTTTGAAGCCAGCCGCGGATGCCCGTTCCAGTGCAGCTACTGCCTGTCATCGCACGAAGAAAAGGTACGCTTCATGCCGCTGCCGCAGCTTTTTTTGGCCATGGACCGTTTTTTATCGCACCGTGTCAAACAGGTTAAATTTGTTGACCGTACCTTCAACTGCAACAAACCCTACGCCATGACCCTCTGGAAATACCTTGCTGAACACGATAACGGGATCACAAACTTCCACTTTGAAATCGCTGGGGATCTTTTGGATACAGATATGCTTTCCTTCCTTTCTACGGTACGCAAAGGGTTGTTCCAGTTTGAAGTGGGCGTACAGTCTACGAATCCCCTGACGCTTGCAGGCATCACCCGTAAAACCCATCTGAAAAAGCTCTTTGCCAACTGCCGCGCTATCAATGAAAGGGGCAACCTCCATCTGCACCTCGACCTCATTGCCGGGCTGCCCTTCGATACCCTCCAAACGTTTGCCCGATCATTTAACGAAGTGTTTGCACTGCGTCCCCAGCAATTGCAGCTTGGTTTCCTCAAACTTCTAAAAGGCTCGAAAATCCGCGGGCAAGCTCCAGATATGCAAATCAGCTATTCCGAACGGCCGCCGTATGAAGTATTATGTACCCAGTGGCTTCCTTTCTCCGATATGCTCATTCTCAAGGAAGTGGAGGAAATGGTTGACACCTTCTATAACAGCGGACGTTTCGCAAATATCTTAGAAGCCATCCTGCCAAAGTTCCCGTCTGCCTTTGCGTTTTTCTGCGGGCTTGGCGCATACTATACCAAACATGGCCACCATCTCATCCCCCATTCCAAAGAGCGGCACTACGAAATCCTGCGTAGCTTTTGTTTGGATGCCGGACTGGGGTTCCCAACAGAGTGGGAACAGCTTTGCCTGCTCGATTTATGCCTGCACGAGAAGCCCAAAAAGTTACCTGCCTTTTTGCCGCCGGACGTACTATTCCAGCACCGTACACAAACCACTGCTTTTTATGAAAGCCCCGAACAGGTACAGCGTTATCTGCCCGCCTATACGGACGAATCCCCGCGGCGTCTGGCGAAAATTACCCATCTGCAATGGTTCCCGTTTGTTCCTGTACCAACCGGGCTGCCGAATCATACCTATACCTATACGTTAGAAGCCGGGCAATCCGCCATCCTGTTCGATTATGCCCCCGCTCTACGCAGTATCACTGGACGGGCTGCCATGCAGGTCCTGCCACTTTAAACCCGAAAGGAATGTTTTCGATTATGTTAAATATTGGCTGTCATTTATCCTCGTCCAAGGGCTTCCTTGCGATGGGCAAGCAAGCCCTCAAGCTAAAGGCCAATACCTTCCAGTTTTTTACCCGGAATCCCCGCGGCGGAAAAGCCAAAACATGGGAACCATCCGATACCGCCGCCCTGCTTGCGCTCATGCAGGAGCATGGGTTTGCAACGCTCGTGGCCCATGCCCCCTATACCCTCAATCCCTGTTCGGCGGATCCGAGTGTACGGGAATTTGCAAAGTCTGTGATGGCCGGCGATCTGGCCAATATGGAATTATTACCTAACCAGTATTATAATTTCCATCCCGGCAGCCATGTAGGGCAAGGCGTGGAAACCGGCATCGACTGGATTGTCAGCCTGCTCAATGAAACCCTGCGTCCTGACCAGACGACCCTGTTCCTTTTGGAAACCATGTCTGGCAAAGGCAGCGAAATCGGGCGTTCCTTTGAGGAACTGCGTGCGATTTTAGACCGTGTACAACTGCGGGAAAAAATGGGGGTTTGTCTGGACACCTGCCATGTTTACTCGGCAGGCTATGATATTGTAAACGACTTAGACGGGGTACTCGAGCAATTCGACCATGTGATTGGTCTGGATTTTCTCAAGGCCATCCACCTCAACGATTCCATGACCCCGTTTGCGAGCAACAAAGACCGTCATGAAAAAATCGGACAGGGAAGCATCGGCTTTGATGCCATGGTGCGTTTTGTCAGCCATCCGAAGCTGCGCGACCTGCCGATGATCCTCGAAACCCCCAACGAATTGCCCGGCTATGCACAGGAAATCGAGCGATTGCGGGATGCCCAGATTTAACCAGTTGTTTTTAGTAAATATCCCTAAAGAAATCTCTCCAAACTTTCTCATTTTTCATATCTTTGAAGAAATCTGTGAAAATTATAAAATTTTTGTGAAATGCCTATGGATTAATTGCAGAAAATATTTTATAATGTTTTTAGGATAGTTTTGGACTGTCCTTTTCGTTCGGACGGATAGCTGGAAAGAAGGATGTGATTTCATTGAAAAGTAAAATTCAACGCTTTGATGAAACAGTGCTATTCTCCATTCAACGCAATCAAACCCGCAAGCTCAGCATTACCATGCTCGCCTTTTCCATCATTGGCAACGGTGGCCTTCTCTGGGCGTTTATCGGCGGCCTTTTGCTGCTCGATTCTTCCACAGCCCGCTATTCGGCCTATCTGGTGGTTTCGCTGAGTTTGTGCGCGCTGGTCAACAACATTTTCTTTAAACCCCTTTGTGACCGCGAACGTCCCTGTGACACCTATCAAAATATCCCGCTCCTGATTAAGCGGCCAATAGGTTCCTCGTTCCCGTCCGGCCACGCCGCGACATCGTTTGCCAGTGCCACTGCCCTCTTTTTTATGGACCCGAGAATCGGTATGATTGCGTTGTTTGTTGCTTTTATCATTGCGTTTTCCCGTCTGTACCTGTTTGTCCACTACCCGACTGATATCCTGTTTGGAATGGTATCGGGTGTGGCGTTGTCGCTAGTGGGGATTCAGATTGTCAGAGCATTTTTCCACTTTGTCCCCATTTCCTATTTTGCGCTTCCTGTATAACTGTTTCGGAAAACACACAAAATACACGGTAAAGAGTCTTTCTTACCGTGTATTTTTTTGCTAATCAAAGATATCCCGCTGACGTTTTTTGTGCCCTTTGGGGTAGACCGTGAGGGTATTGTGGCAGTCGCACGTGGCCAGCAGCACTTCGGATACTTTATAATCTTGTTCTTTTAACTGCTTGTCCAGCCATTCCTGATTATTCCCAATATTATGCAGGTTTTCCACCATCACCTGACCGTCTAAAATGACATTTGCCACCAGCCGGTCTGCGGGCACCTGCAAATGCAAATCCTTGGGCGTGACCGGGCGCTGATCCTCAAGCGGCAGGAAACTGACATGCCCATTCGTTTCAAGGACCGCGGCCTGCAAATTGGACAGGTCAAAATAGCCATTAATCCGGCACTGGCTCAAAAATTCGCCAAGGTCAAATTTCGCTTTTTTGAGGTTCTCAAAATAGAGCTTTCCGTTTTCAAACAACACCAGTGATTTGCCGTTTAAAATCCGACGCATGGAAAGCGATTTACTGTTTAAAATCGAGATCGCCACTGCTACAAGCGCATACACGACCATCGCTAACAACGGTTTCCAGAATTCTTCCATCGCAGTCGCCATTTCCGCTGCAATGGATCCAATCGTGATCCCGTTGATGTAATCAAACATACTCAACTGTGACATCTGCCGGTTGCCAATGAGCTTAGTGAGTAAAAATAACACCACGATAGATCCCAGCGATGCACACAAAATCCACAGCACTTCCATCTGCTAACCCCTCCTTTCGTGCCCTGTGTCCGATACCGTTAGGGTTCCCCGGGATGCGGTGTGCTATACGGTATGGCACCTGCTGATATTTTCCAGTGGAGCCCGGAACTTTCTGATGGATTTTTGTTGAAAGTATGTCCAATTAGTGGTATAATTTTTGGTATATGTAATTTTTTCGAATCTTAATTCACCGAATGAAAGGATTTTTGGAATATGGTTTATGTCAATGAGTACCGTACGCATCTGTGCGGGCAAGTCAGTGAGGCCGAGATCGGCAAAGAGATCCGGGTCGCCGGCTGGATCGAAAATATCCGCGACCACGGTGGGGTCAAATTTTTGGACCTACGCGATCAGTCTGGGGTTTTACAAGTCGTTGTCTACGATGAGTCCCTGCTTGAACCGGTCAATAAAGAATGTTCTGTAACTATTAGCGGCCCGGTTGTCCTGCGTGACCCCGAAACGGTCAATCCCAAAATTGCGACCGGTAAAATTGAAGTCAAGGCGGCGACTCTGACTGTCCTTGGAAAAGCCCCGAATGCACTGCCGTTTGAAGTCGAAAACTCCACGGATACCAAAGAGGATGTCCGCCTGAAATACCGTTTCCTCGATCTGCGAAACCCCAAAGTGCACAATAAAATTTTATTGCGTTCACAGGTGATCTCGTTCCTGCGGAACAAAATGCAGGAACTCGGATTTATGGAAATCCAAACCCCGATCCTGTCAGCATCGTCCCCCGAGGGCGCGCGCGACTACCTCATCCCAAGCCGCCGCCACAAGGGGAAATTCTATGCGCTCCCGCAGGCTCCGCAGATTTTCAAACAGCTGCTCATGGTGTCTGGATTTGACCGCTACTTCCAAATTGCCCCCTGCTTCCGCGATGAGGACGCCCGTGCAGACCGTTCGCCTGGGGAGTTCTACCAGCTTGACTTTGAAATGGCCTTTGCCACCCAAGAGGATGTCTTAAAAGTCGCTGAGGAAGTACTCTCGGAAACCTTCCAAAAATTTACGGATAAACCAGTTTCCCCGGCGCCGTTTGCGCGTATCCCCTATGAAGAAGCCATGCTGCGTTACGGCACTGACAAACCAGACCTGCGTAACCCGCTCGAAATTATCGATATTACCGAGATTTTTGAAACATCCTCCTTTGCTCCATTTAAAAATAAAACCATCCGTGCGATCAATGTCCCGGACTGCGCCAGCCAGCCCAAAAGCTTCTTTGAGAATATGCTCAAATTCGCCACCGATGAACTCGGCATGATGGGGCTCGGTTACATCAAGGTCAACGACGCCATGGAGTTCCTTGGCCCTATCAACAAATTCATCCCCGACGATCAGCGCCAGCCCCTCATAGAAAAGGCAGGATTAAAACCCGGATGTGTCCTGTACTTCATTGCAGATGAAAAAAATCAGGCCGCGCTGCTCGCCGGACAAATCCGCAGCGAGCTTGGCAGACGCCTGCATCTGCTGGATGAGGATTGTTATAAACTGTGCTTTGTGGTGGACTTCCCCATGTATGAGGTCGATGAAGAAACCGGCGGGCATATCTTTACACATAACCCCTTCTCCATGCCACAGGGCGGAATGGAGGCTCTCCTGACCAAAGACCCAACCGAAATCCTTGCGTACCAATACGATATTGTCTGCAATGGGATTGAGCTTTCCTCTGGTGCGGTGCGTAACCATGACCTGGATATCATGATCAAAGCCTTTGAAATCGCTGGCTATTGTGAGGACGATATCCGGGAAAAATTTGGTGCCCTGTATCATGCGTTCCAGTACGGTGCGCCCCCACATGCTGGCATGGCTCCGGGCATTGACCGTATGCTCATGCTCCTGACTGGGGATCAGAATATCCGCGAGGTCATTGCATTCCCCATGAATAGTAACGCGCAAGATCTGCTCCTTGGCTCTCCGACTGAAGTCACCGAACAGCAGCTGCGTGAAGTGCATATCCGTGTGCGTAATTAATGTAGAAAGGAGCGTTTCCCTATGAGCATTTCCCGTGACGATATCCTCCAAATCGCTACGTTAGCCAAACTTTCTGTGGAAGAATCCGAGCTGCCAGAGCTGACAAAGGACATGGCACAAATGATTGCCTTTGCCGACGCCATCAATGCAGTTTCGACCGAGGCTTCTGATTTTGACAATATTAACGGCCTCGTTAATGTCATGCGCGAGGATGTGGTCGAACCATCCTTTTCCCGTGACGATATTTTGAAAAATGCCGAGAGTCAGGACGATGGTTTTTTCCTTGTCAAGAAACGTTCCTGACCCCATGCAGAAAGGCGATTGTATATGCAAACTTCATATAGTCAAATCCATCAAATCCGTCAGCTCCTGGATTCCAAACAGCTCTCCTGCTCGGAGCTGACCCAAAAATATCTCGATCAAATTGAAGCGCTGAACCCGTCTTTGAATGCCTACGTGAAAGTTACTGCCGAAAAAGCTATGGAGACTGCCAAAGCTGTGGATCGAAAAATAGCAGACGGCGGTCACATCCTCCCTCTGGAAGGCATCCCCATGACCCTCAAGGATAATATTTCAACCAGCGGCATTGAAACAACCTGCTGTTCGAAAATCCTTTCCGGCTATACCCCCATTTATGACGCCACGGTCTGGGAACTGCTGCAAAATCAAAATGCAGTTCTGCTCGGCAAAACTAATATGGATGAATTCGCCATGGGTTCTTCCTGTGAAACTTCGTGTTTTGGCGGCGCTAAAAATCCACATAATATAGACTGTGTGGCGGGCGGAAGTTCTGGTGGCGGCGCCTCGGCGGTCGCGGCAAACCTTGCTGCTTTTGCACTTGGTTCTGATACCGGTGGTTCCATCCGTCAGCCTGCCAGCTTTTGCGGGATTGTCGGGCTCAAGCCAACCTATGGCAGTGTGTCCCGTTATGGGCTGATCGCCTACGCATCCAGCTTCGACCAGATCGGCCCCATTACCACCTGCGTCGAAGATGCCGCTCTGGTTTACGATGCCATCTCCTTGCAGGATTCCATGGACTCCACCTGTCGTGGAGGTTCCCCGGCTTCCCATGCCCTCAAGGATGACATTAAGGGAGTCAAAATCGGTATTGTGGAAGAATATTTCGATGGGGTCCGGGATGATGTGCGCGCCCAAATCAATGAAGCCATCCGCGTCTATGAATCCCTTGGTGCGGACATTGTCCGTTTCTCCATGCCTGAAATAAAATATGGCCTGCCCGTTTACTATATCCTTGCCTGTGCGGAAGCCTCCTCCAATCTCGGACGCTATGATGGCATCCGTTATGGTTACAAAACCGCGCATTATGACAACATCAATGAGATGGTCCGCAAGACCCGCAGCGAAGGGTTTGGCAAGGAAGTCCAACACCGTATTTTACTGGGTACCTATGTATTGAGCGCTGGTTACTACGATGCTTATTATAAAAAAGCCCAGAATTTGCGCGGTATGATTGTGAAATCCTTCCAAAATGCTTTCCAAAACTGCGATGTGATTCTTGCCCCCACAGTCCCGACTACTGCGTTCCCTTGCGGCTCCGCGATTCAGGACCCGGTCGAAACTTACCAGACCGACCTGTGTACGGTACCGGTCAATATTGCGGGACTGCCGGCTGTTTCCATCCCATGCGGTTTTGATCTAAAGCAACTGCCGGTCGGTTTGCAAATTATTGGCAATTCGTTCTGTGAAGCCAAAATCCTCAATGTCGCGTACCAGTTCGAAGCCGCTGCCAGAACTTCCTCGTTCCAGAGTGTCAATATGGGGGTGCAACTATGAAATATGAATTAGTATCTGGTCTCGAAACCCACGTCGAGCTTGCCACCAACACCAAAATCTTTTGCAGCTGTACCACCGAGTTCGGCGGCGACCAAAATACCCATTGCTGTCCCATTTGTATTGGCCTGCCCGGGACCCTCCCAAAACTCAATCAAAAAGTGGTCGATTACGCGATCATGGCTGGGCTTGCCACAAATTGTGAAATTTCCCCGATCTCCAAAATGGACCGCAAAAACTATTGCTATCCCGACCTCCCCAAAGCGTACCAGATTTCCCAGTACGATATGCCCTTGTGCAAAAATGGGTATATTGAGCTTTCCAATGGCCGGAAGATTGGCATTACCCGTATCCATATTGAGGAGGACGCAGGCAAACTGGTGCATCAGCGCGGCAACACCTATGTGGACTATAACCGTGGCGGCGTACCACTGATTGAAATTGTTTCGGAGCCTGATATCCGTAGCGTGGAGGAAGCCCGTGAATATGTCGAAAAATTGCAGATGATTATGCGTTATATCGGCGTTTCCGACTGCAAAATGCAGGAAGGCTCCCTGCGGTGCGATGTCAATATTTCCTTGCGTCCAGTAGGGCAAAAGGAGTTTGGAACCCGTACGGAAATTAAAAATATGAACTCGTTTACCTTCATGGAAAAGGCCATGAAATATGAAATTTCCAGACAGGCTGACCTGCTCGACAGTGGCCAACCGGTCGTACAGGAAACCTTGCGTTATATCGTGGAGGAAGACCGCACCGAAAGTATGCGGGGTAAGGAAGACGCCAATGATTACCGCTATTTCCGTGAGCCTGACCTCGTTACTATTGAGGTACCGGCAGAAAAGGTAGAAAAATTCCGTGCCGCCCTGCCCGAGCTTCCCGATCCGAAACGTCACCGCTACATCGAACAGCTTGGTCTGCCGGAACCGGATGCCAATTTACTGGTCAAGTACCGCAAAGTGGCGGAATTTTTTGAAGCCGCATCCGATGGTGTCAAAAATCCGAAAAATGTTGCTAACTGTATTATTGGCCAGATTTTCCGGCGTGTGGAAAACGAAGCTCAAAAAGAAGCGTTTGAAATTTCGATCCCGCCCGAATATTTGCGGGACTTGGTGCTGCTCCTAGACAGCGGCAAAATTAAAATGAACCTGCTCAAATCGACCTTGGAAAAAATGCTCGATTCCGGGAAACCAGCCTCGGAATTTATCAGTGAAAACGATCTGGCTGGCATTGACCCGGATACCCTCAAAACCCTGTGTACACAGGCTCTGGAACAGAACCCTAATGCGGTTTCTGATTATCTGGGCGGCAAGGAAAAAGCCCTAAAATCCTTATTGGGCCATGTCATGAAAAATTCCCGCGGACGAGCCGATGCTATGGAAGCCGAACAACTTCTCATTGCATTGATCCGCTCTTAATTCTACGCTATATAAAAACAGAGTGCCGTTTTCTGACACTCTGTTTTTTGTTTATTCAGGCTGGGAGATTAACGTCCCGCCACTACCATTGCTATGATAAATTGGTGTCACAGTCAGGCGATCCGCACGGTCCTCGTCCCCGGTCTTTAAAGTATACTGGGTATTCCCGCAAATAAAATGCATGGTTGTCGAGGCACGTTCCGAACGGTCTTTATAAAGCCCCAATGTTTCTGTCACACGGTTGCGTTCTCCTGGGCTGAATGCGTCGATCACAGCCGCCACATATCCCCCTTTGGTTTTCGCGGTAGCTTCGTCCGGTACCGCCAGGTTCAGTTCCAACCCATAGACCAGTGTTTCATTTTTTCCACGTGTGTTGTTAAACCGGATCGTCCAAGTATTCCCATCATAACTGTATAACTCCGTGCGGTCTTTCATCGCACTCATCTGCTTGTAACCCAGCTCGCCTAAGCGCTTGTTTAAATCTTCGACCACGGTTGCATTGGTAGCCTGATACCAGCTAATATATTGGTCACCACCTGTTGCATAGCCATTTTCACCTGGGGAGGTCAGTTCATAAGTCGGCACCCCTAGTGCGCTACGTGTAACGGTTACGCCCTCCGCCAGTGGTTCCGCTTCCGATTGCACCGCCGAAGGCACTGGTTCTCCAGTCCCCGCACATCCCGGCAGCAACAGCAACATCGTCGCACCTGCAAGCAAAAGCCATCTTTTTTTCATCCTGCATCCCCCTTTTTCTGCTAAAAATCATACCATTTCCCACTCGGGATTGTCAAGGGGAATCGGAGGAAATACAAAAACCGCCGGTACCATTTTGCCGACGGTTTTCTG
Organism: uncultured Eubacteriales bacterium; assembly: GCA_949741605.1. Taxonomy (GTDB): domain Bacteria; phylum Bacillota; class Clostridia; order Oscillospirales; family Acutalibacteraceae; genus UMGS1071. The sequence goes on from CATJNB010000057.1 coordinate 54,557, forward strand.
TTTTGTACGCTATCTAGTGAAATAAGACGTGTTACGTACTGCACTTCCACGTGCCCGTATTCCTTTCTGCACATCAATACGTATGGAGGCGTGTGTACCTCCAATTTCATAAACAATATAGCAAGTCCCTGGATTCTTACCCGTCACCTGAAAATTTCCCGTGGGCAACTGCTCGAGCTGTGCGACCGAACCAGTGCGGGAATCGTAGACTTTTAAGTGTCCCGATGTCACAAGCCCACGCATTTCAGCCGCTGTCAACTCCTTGCCGGTTTGATTACGAATCACGGACCCAATCGTATATTGGTTGCCCGGTGCCATTTTGTATTGGGCGGTATCCAGCGTGATCGACCCTCTGGAATAAATCGTGGGCACTGTGCCAGCGGGTTTGACCTCCACTTTCATGGTGGCGGATGCCCCTTTGTACGTCACCTGAACCTCGGTTTTCCCAACAGCCTTGGCGGTTACCTCATATCGTGCGCCCCGGCTGTCATTACGGTCTTTGAGCTTGACACTCGCCACCTTGGGGTCACTCACGCTCACTTTTAGATTCTTGGTATCCTGATTCCCCTTAACCAGAAATTGATACGTCCCATCCACCGCCATTTGCACTTCCTTACTATCCAGCAAGGGCGCTTTCCCCGTAGAGGTATTATCCCCGCTTTTCACAACCCGCAATTCATATTCGCCGCTCGAAATTGGGATCTCGTCCACGGAATAATAATACGTCTTTGCTGGCTTGCTGGGCTTTTCCGCTTTGGATGTTTTATTTGCCGCTGCTACCACAGGTTCCGCATCTGGACGGTATGCACCTGCTACCACCGGTGTACTCGAACGCTTTACTTTCAGGTCTTTGGCTACCAGCATATCGTCCGCATACAGTTCCAAGGTTTTATTGGCAAACGATTCACTAACAGTCAGCTTCATTTTAGGTGAAATTTTTGACGGAATCTCCTTGACATCAAAAGTGATAACGGAACCAGATTTTTTTGTGGTTTCGCTGATGCTGACGTCAAAGCAAAGGTCCTTTTTGGAACGTATTTCTTTAATCTGCGCGCGCGTATAGGTAATGGTGTACGGCTTGGAGCCTTTGACCGCAAACGTGATCTCTTGAATTTTACTGTTCTCTTTGAGGACATCCTTGAGTACCCCAGCCGACACCTTCACGCTCCCGGATTGCAACTTGATTACCGGACGGGCCCCTTTCTGATCTTCCAGCATTGCCCGTACTTTGTTGTCGTCCGCGACCCCGTCCGAGCCTGCGGTTAAGGTTTCCGGTACAACCACTTTGTTGACCGTCACCGTACAAGAGGCAGTCTTGCCGCCTGCTGTTGCTGTAATGGTAGCTTCTCCTGCTGCTTTAGCCGTGACCGTACCTTGCTTGTCAACGGACGCAATTTTAGCATCACTGGTACTCCATGTCACCGTCTGATCCTTCGCATTTGCCGGTGCCACCGATGCAGACAGCTTTGAAGTTTTCCCCACTTCCAGTGTCAGCGTTTTCGGGCTAACCGTCACGCTTTGCACACTGCTTTCCGCCTGTGCAGCAGACACACTCCATCCATTTATCACAGGTACGCCTGTGGCCATTGTTATCACTAGGGCTGCCGCAATGACCGTTTGTAAACTTCTCTTTTTCATTACTGTTTCCTTCTTTCCTATTTTGGATCATATTCCCTAGTGTTATAGTAAAAAATTTAAAATGTGTTGTCAAGTGAAATCTTCCCGAATTTGGATTTTCAGCATTTTATATTAGAGTTTTCCTCTTTTTCTATGCATCTTTCCCCTACTTTTTCTCCACTTCCACCCGGAAATGATCCTCAAACCCATCCAGTGAAGCGGTCACAGTTGTGGCTCCTTCCTGTTTGGCACGCAACGTAAATAAATATCCGTTGATGTCCTGACCAGCGTATTCCACCTCTACAATTTTGGTATCCCCTACGGCGATATTGGGCTGGCGCAGGCTCCGGCATAAAAATGTGTGGGTATCCCCAACCCGGCACCGGTATAATGTCAGATCCAATTGGCACCCAAGGCTGGCCCGGAAACTCCGCACCTGCCCATTGACCCGTGCGGAAATGGTTGTCATCCCCTGCCCAAGCGCCTCGATATCGTAGAGATACCCCCGGCTGTCCTGTCCCCCATATTTCACTGGGAACAGCACTTCATTTGAACTGTAGACCTCTGGCCGTTCTGTGGATCTCGCCAAAAACCGATAGGTTTGCCCAACCCTGTGGAAAATATACTCCCGGGTATCCAGGGTAAAATCTTCGCGGTATTGTTTATAGGCAACGTCCGTATCGACTGCCCCGGAAATCCCATTGACCCGTCCATTGGACGAAGTCTGCTGGATAGCACAGGAATAATGCGGCGTACTGTTATAATCAGCCAGCCATAAGTCATAGCCTGCCAGCTTTGCCATATCATACCGGTTGCGGACAAAATCTAAATTGGCGTACACCCCTGCCTGATACCCGCCGGCTTCGATCTCCCGCAAAAATGCCTGCGCTACCTTAGTCAAACGTTCCCGGCTGAGCTTGCCTGCTAACCGGTCGCTGTCATATTCATAATCGAAAAAAATCGGGTACGTCAAGGAATAGCCTCGCACGAGTTCCAAAGCGCCCCGTGCTTCCTGACGCGCCGCGCTTTCTGTGCCCGCATAACTGAAATGGTAGGCTCCAACCCGAATACCTGCCGCAAGTGCGCCCCGCATATTCTCATGGAACCGGCGGTCAATTTGATTGCGGTTTACCAGCGTGTCCCCGTAACCAGTACGGATAATCACAAATTTGATCCCCGCATTTTTTACCTTCTTCCAATCAATTTCTCCTTGGTGTGTACTGACATCAATTCCCGGTACACTCATCTATCTCTCTCCTTCATGAATATTTTTCTATCCCCCTTCTTATTCTATGCCTGCTCACACACTTACGACCCTCCTTTCAAATCGAATGATGCAATCATTCCACAATATTAGCCGTCCATATAAATCATCACACAGCGCCTCTTGTATTGCTATTTTTTACAAAATTTTCTCTGTAGGATAGTATTCCATAGCCATTTTTAAAAAAGTTTTCAAAAGTAATTGACAAAATTTTTTTTTTTGTTATAATAGTATCTGTTGCAAGGATTTCTGAAATTATAGAAAGAATATTCTTCATTGTGGTATTGTGTAAAGGTAGCACAGCAGACTCTGACTCTGTTTGTCTGGGTTCGAATCCTAGTACCACAGCCAACTTTTACTTTGCCTCCGGTCTTTTGTACCGGGGCACTTTTTTCGAGGTGTGGCTCAGTTTGGTAGAGCGCTACGTTCGGGACGTAGAAGCCGCAGGTTCAAATCCTGTCACCTCGACCA
>CATJNB010000058.1 GCA_949741605.1 uncultured Eubacteriales bacterium
AGGCGTCGGTGACCTCAATGCCTACCGCTTCATACCCTTCCTGTACAGCGGCCAGAACCGTGGTTCCAGCCCCCGCAAACGGGTCAAGGATACGGCCGCCCGGTTCGCAAATTTTTACAATATCCCGCATCAAAGCAAGCGGCTTTTCCGTAACATGCAGACGGTTTTGCGGATTGGGATAACGGAATACCCCCGGCAAACATCCGACCGGACGGGAAATCGGCATCGGGCCATTGGAGCCCCACACAATGTACTCACTCTGCTGGCGGAACCTCCCTTTCTGCGGACGGCTGCTGATTTTGTCCCAAACCGCCACGCCGCGCCAAATCCAACCAGCCCATTGTAACGCATCGGAAATGCTGGGATATTGCCGCCAGTCAATAAACAGGCAGATCGGCGCGCCTGGTTTGCATGCTTTTCGCACATCCGACAGCCATGCTGCCATCCACCTTGTCCAGCTTCGCTGGTCCTTTTGATCCCCGTCAAACTCTGGCAGAACACGTTCCTTTGGAATGCTGCTGTATTTCTGGTTTGTGGTACGGTTTTTCTCATTTGGTTTCGCCCCGCCCGAAGCATACGGCGGGTCAGTAACCACCGCATCAAATACGTTCGGCTCAAAGGCTTTGACAATCTGCAAAGCATCTCCATGCAGCAGTACCCATCCCGCGCCGCCGCTGTACTCCAACGGCAAAACGGTTTCGTTTACCATATCCTTTAATTCCTGTTTTTGATTCAGAGGCATCGTCCTTTCTTAATTGCTTTCATCTTGCATCGCCCCGGTCTTTTTTCTTTGGCTCATGCTGGGGCGGATCAGACAGCTCCGTTTTTACATATTCGCTGATAATCTGCAGGGCTTTCTGGTAATTAAGGCATACACACACCCGGTCACACATTTCTTTTGCCTGTTGAGATTGCCCGTTTTCCCTGAGTAGCTGCGACGCTCTCGCCATGATGCTGAAAATATTTCCATCTTTGCCTAGCAGATCCATTTCCGGACGCATATCTTTCTGGGCATCCGGAGCTGGCAGACAGATTTCTGTTTCAAAGGCAAACTTTTCCGGCTGCCAGAAATGTACATTCAGGACTCCATCGGATACTTCAATGTCCCGCTGCTCAAATCCCTCACCCCAGCCATCCGAAAATTGTCCCGTCATATAATCCTGTAAATCTGTCAGTTCCGATTCGGTTAAGGGTTCCTTTGCTGTAACCGTAGTACACCCGCAAAGCTCCCCCTTATGAAGTTCTACCGAAACCAGCGCACAAACTGCCTTTTCCTTGAGGGACGGGCTGCGTTCTTCCTTAAAATAGTCCATAAGGTTGCCATCCCAATTTCCAAGCTGGTTTGCGCTGTCTACCATTTCTTGAATACTTGCTTGACAGTCCTGTAAATCTTCCCCTGATAATGGCAAACCATCCATCATTCCTCTTTCGTACCAGTCGTATTCTTCTTCCTCATATGGAAAAAAATCGGCAGTCAGTGGGGAATACAGTTTGATCGTCAGCATATTGGTTTCTTCCATTGTTTGCAAAATCCCCTTTCTAAGCTAACGGGAACGCTCCGTCCTTTTTGAGGCAGTCCGTTCCCGTTCTTTCATCTTCTTCTGCGCCAGATCGGCATAGTCACCCTGTTCCAAATCTGGCGGGTTATCGATCATCCGGTATTTATCCCCGTATGCCCCGATGATATGCTCTGCCGCAAAACGTCCGGCAGAGTCGTTGTCGGTGCAGACCTCGATTTCCTCAATCTCCGGATGCCGGGTAAGAAACGCATCCAAGGCATAGGGATTTTTTAATCCTCTGCAAACCTCTCCGGCTTTGGGTGCATAAATCCCGCCAAGGGAAAGCCGGTGCTTGTCCTGCATCCCCTCCAGCGTCCAGTGAGCCATCGCGTCAATTGCCGCTTCGTAAACAGCCACCCGCTTTGTGCTTGCATTGGCCGGAATACAGAAACAAAACTGTTTATCACTCCCAAATACCTCACCCCGGAACGGTTTTTCCTGTTTGGAATAAGTCCCCCGCAGAAACGCATACCGGGGAACCCCACAATCATCTTTGCCGACAAATACGGCGTTATGATAATCCGCGCTTTCATACAGGATTCCCATGTGCATACAGGCTTCGATCACAGGCTGGCTGATCCCCCGGCTCAACAGATAAGCAAATACCCGGTGATAATGCTTTGCAGAAGCTGGCAAAATAAAATTTCTTTTCTTGTCTGGAAAAACCGACAATGGGGCAATATTGGGCTGCTCGTCACACAATGCACGAACAGCATCGACAAACCCCACCCCTTCCACATGCACCAGATAATCCAGCGCACTTTTCCCTCCAATGTCCCTTGATTTCCAATGCCACAGGCTGGTTTGCCCATTGATTTTAAAGCTGTCATGATGCCGCAGCTGATACTCGCCCCGGCTCCCGCCATACTCCAGTTCCTCTGGCCGATACCGCCTGAGAAATTCGATTGCGCTCATCTTTTTTGCCGCATCAATCTGCTCCCTGCTGACTCCATGCATGGTTTTCCTCCTTTCATCGTTCCGGCTCCTGTTTTTTCTTTTTGAGGGTACGGGTATTTTGACAGGCAAATTCCGTACAAGCCGCCCTCTCCTGAGCAGTTAAGGAAACGTTTGTCTGCAGCAAATCCGACAACAGCATTTCACTCAGTTCTATGCCCCGCCGAACCCCACTTGGCACAGCCCTGGGCTGAAATCGCCGCAGATGAATCACGTCCGGTTCCAACACCCGGATTCCCTCTGCCAGAGAATTCCATTCTTCAATCCGAATCTCACGGTATCCTGACAGGCTCCCCTCAACCCTGTTTTCCGGCAAATTCTGTCCATACTTGGTATCCCATAATCCGTGGTATGCAATGGCGGTGCGCTTGCTTGGAATCACCAGAAAAACATTCGGATTTTCCTTGCAGACCTTTCCCATGACAAGGTCTGGAAAATAAAACTGCATGGCGCGGGTGAGAAATGCTTTATAAAACGACATGTTATATCACCGCTGCCCGCATCTCTTTTGCTTTGTCAATCTTTTCCCACGGCAGACCCGGTTTTCCAAAATGCCCATATACGGCGGTCTGGGAATAGCGGGGAGTGTGCAGACTGAACCGGGGAATGATTTCAGCCGGAGACAGGGGAAACACCAGCGGGATCGCATCGGCAAGGCAGTCGTCGGCACACACCTTGCCTGTCCCAAAGGTATCCACCTGTACCAGGACTGGCTCCCGGACTCCAACCGCATACCCCAGCATCACCTGGCACCGTCTGGCCAAGCCCACTGCTACGATGTTTTTCGCTATGTACCGCGCCATGTAAGCGCCCAGTCGGTTCAGATACTCCGGGCCTTTCCCCGACAAAGCACCGCTGCCGTGCGGAACGATGCTCCCATACATATCTGACGCTGTCTGGCGGCCTGTCATCCCAACCCCTTTGGGCGCAAGCCCCTCACACAGAGGAGTCTGGATTTGGGTATCGTCATCCGGTGCAAGGGTCTGCAAAGCCGGGTACAGCACCCGGTCGCTTAACAGCCAGCATGCTTCATCTTCCGAAATTCCGGGGGTATACTGTGCAGAAAACATCACCCGTTCCAACCGCAACGCCTGCCCATCTTCGTCATATTCCACGGTGACCTGCGCCCTGGCATTGGGCGAAAAACCAGACAGTACACCACAGGTTCTCATTTTCGAAAACGTACTGGTAAGCCGATGGGCAAGCACTACGGAAAGCGGCAGAAATTCCGGGCTTTCCTCACAGGCATATCCCATAACGATTCCCTGATCTTCGGTATCCCGGTTCAGGGTTTGCCGCTTTAGCAGGTTCTGAACGGTAAAATTCTTTGGATGGTATCCCACCTGCTCAAGCACCGACAAAACAATCCCTTTGATATCCGGGTCATATTCGCTGATGAGTTCTCCCGCCACAAGGAACGTTCCCCCTGTGAGCATCCCCTCACAGGCTGCGCGGGTAAAGGGATCATGGCTCAGGCAAACATCCAAAATACGGTCGGCTATCAAATCGCACACTTTATCCGGGTGCCCTTGTGTCATGGATTCTGCGGTATCAAATGGTGTCATAGTAAGCCTCCTTTCTTCACCGTTCCGGTTCCCGGTTGCGTTTGTGAGCAGAGTTCTGTCGTTGTGCCCTCTCCTGCATGGCCTGTTGATATTCTCCGGGCGAACACTTCTTTGCTACAAGTCCAACCTCACAACGGAAGAATAATTCCGGGCTTTCAAACATGGCTTTGTATTTCTCCATCTGCTCGTTGGACAAACTGCAAAACCCGTCCCCTTTGGTCCCGCACACAAAAAAGGTTCCCGCAATCACATCATAATCTTCTAATGCACGGTTCAGGGGCAATCCAATGATTTTTCCTTCGTCATTGCAAACCAATGCAGCGTTATCCTCCCACGGATATAATGCTTGAATAAGTCCCCCTACCGCTGTCTGCATAGCTTTGAGAGCATCCTGCATCTCAAAAGGACGTGCTTCTTTTCCCGGTTCTACCAGTAATACTTGCATCTAATCTCTCCTTATCGAATTGGGATTGAGAACGGTTTTAAACTGTCCTCCACCTGTTGATAACTGTCAAAATGGGCCTCGCAGCCTAATAAATCCCCGACTGCCTGCGCCCATTCTTTCAGCGTATAAGTTTCTTTGTCTGCATAAAAGTACAGGTACCCCAACGCTTTCCATTTCAGGTCACGCTGCATGCGCAGATTGGAAACCGTAGTATGGTATTCTTTGGCAATTTCCCGCAATAACGTCATGGGAACACCTCTCATCCCTGTTTTTTCTTCCGGTTTTTAAAATGCAGGAACACAAGTCCCCCCACAATGACAGCGCACAATACGATCAAAATAATAATTTTCGCTTCCATAGCATCACGCATCCTTTCTTAGGTATCAGATTCATTCCCAAACGCCTGTTTTTGGCAAGGGGCGGTCTGGTTTGCGGACAATGACAGTAATCCAGGTATCCTTGTCATAAATCGGGACTCCGTCGCATTTCCCGCTGATGGTAACAGAATTTAAAATCCGGTGCCCGTCCAGCAGATCGGGCAGTACCGAAACCTCCAGAACCGGGTTTTCCTTGTTGGCAAATCCCACCTGTACGGTTCCAAACTCAAACCGGATGGCGGTTATGTGTTCATTCGCAGCCAGCCCCAGCTTTGCCGGGGTACAGGAAATGCTGTTATTGACTTGTGTCGACAGTCCGTCAGCCAGTACCCGGTAATCCGAGCTCAGATTTGTCTGGTAGGTAACCCTGTATTCGAGGATTTCATTGTACGTGCCTGTATGGATCGTCCCCAGCCGTACTGCGTCGGTTGGCAGGACGTCCTCCAGATAAAACTCATCCAAGGCGCAGTTCGATTTATTGCGGATGTTAGATAAAGTGTATGTCATGTTCTGTCCCGTCTGTGCCTGCACGTTCCCGCGCTTTTCAATCCCAATGTCCGGCTTCTTGCTCTCGTCCTTGATCGTGGTTTTGATCACCTGATGATGCTCGGTGATCTCAAACCCAAACACCTTGGTATTCGGCAGGAAAAACTTTGGAGCTGAGATTTCCTTTCCGGTATATTTGCCCATTGGCAGCAGTTTGCTGATGGCATGTCCGTCCTCGTCTGTGGTGAGCGTATCCACGACCTTTCCTTTGGCGTCGTAAATCTCAAACACCGCGCCTGCCAGTGAATCGTTTTCCTTCACCTTAGCTAAAACTGACGCATCTTCCGCCACCTTGAACAGCTCCAGTTGCCCATAGATTTTCTGGTTCTTCACCGTGACGGTACTCGTTTTTCCCCATTGCAGGGTGACTGGATACAGTTTGGTATCCAGCACATAACCGGGGTTGGTTTCCGTTTCCTGCAAATAAATGGTGGTGTCGCCGTTGATCCCGGTGAGCATAATGTTGCCCGTGTTGGTGGTAAAGGTGCCCAGCTCTTTTTTCGTGCTGTCAAAGAGCTTGAACTTCACCCCTGCCATGGCTTTTCCGGTTTCCCCATCCACTTTCAGGAGGTTCAACACCGGATACGGCTGGTTTTTCAGCTTGACTACCGTAGTTTTGCCAGCCTTGACCTCGACATTGACGGGAGCCGAATCTAAGCGATAGCCCTTTACGGTTTCGGTTTCCCGGATGACCAGCCATTGCTCGGTCAGGCCCGGAATCACAATGCGTCCGGCGGCATCCGTGACAAACTTGCCAACCCGTTCCCCGCTGAGTTTCTCGACTTCAAACGTCACGCCTGCCAGTGGCTGCCCGGTCACGCTGTCCACCTTCTGAATCTCCAAAAGGCTGGTTGGCGTATTCTCAATCTCAACTGCTGCAGTCGCCCCTTTTTTCAAAACAACCGTATGCGGGGTTTCATCCAAAAGAAAGCCATCCGGCCCCTTGATTTCCGATACAATTACCGTTTGTGGTTCCAGACCGTCCAAGGTTGCGTAGCCGTTGTATCCAGTGGTAACCTCGCCCAATAATGCACCATTCGAAGCCGTCACCTTGAACACAGCCCCGGATAAGGGGGAACCGTCTACGGAATTGATTTTCTTAATCAGCAGGGTGCTGGCTTTATGGTTGATAAATTCCACCTCCGCTGGTTTATCGACTTTTAATTGTACCGTCTTTGGGGCGCTGTCCAAGAGATACCCTTGTGCAGTTCGGATTTCTTCCACAACGAAAAAGCCGGGCTGCTGTCCTGCTACGACAGCCAGCCCGCTGATTCCCGTGGTATATTCCCCGACATACTGACCGTCTGCGCGTTTGACCCGGAAGGTTACGCCAGACAGCGGTTTGCCATCCGGATCGACTTTTTTAATCAGGATCGGGTTTAACGGCTGGTTTTCAAATTGAACCGACACCACCTTGTCGGCCTCCAGCAGCACCTCTTTTTCCTGCTGGTCCAGCACATAACCATCTAAGGTAGAAACCTCCCGGACAACGAGCAGCGTCCCGGCAGCCAGGTCGCATTCTACGCCGGATAAGAAAATGCCGCCGTTTACATCCGTGATGTATTCGCCAAGCGGTTTGCCGTTTTTAACCGATACCGAAAATTTGACTCCCGCCATGGGATCGCCTGTGATGCTGTCAATCTTACGGATCATAAGGCTTGGCTTCTGGCTGTTTTTCACAATGATTTCAGCCGTTTTCCCAGCTTCTAACCGGACATGACGCTGGTTGTCATCGAGCAAGTATCCATCTGGGCTTTTGATTTCCTGTACCACAGCATCGCCAACATCCAAACCTGTCAGCTCGGCAATTCCGTCTACGCCCGTCGTTACATCTTTCGTCGCTCCGCCGGGCAGGGTAATGCGGAACACCGCGCCCGCCAAAGCAGAACCGTCCTCAGCTTTGATTTTCTGGATGCGCAGGGCTGGTTCCTGCTGGTTTACCAGCACAATCGAAGCGGTTTTTCCGACCTGCAGTTCCACATCCTGCGGGCTGTCATCCAACAGGTAACCTTCCGGACTCTTGATCTCCTGCACCTGATACCATTCGGTTTCCAGATTTTCCAGCAGGGCAGTTCCGTCCTCGCCTGTGGTGACGTCCGTATATTCGCTGCCGCCCCGTTTGGCAATGCGGATCACTGCGCCTTTCAGGGGGACGCCTGTGTTCTTGTCCACCTTTTTGATTTGCAGCTTTGGTTTGGCATGATCCCGGAACACTAATTCCTGATTGTTTTCCCAAGTCAGCCGTACCGTTTTCTTACTGTTTTTTTCATCCAGCAGATACCCTTCCGGCGGCTGGACTTCTTCGACAATGTAAGTATCTTCCGGCAGGGAATCTACCACCACCATGCCGTTTTGGTCGCTCAGATATTCCCCGATTAGTTTCCCATCCGAACGGGTGACGGTAAACAAGGCGCCCACCAAAGGCGCGCCTGTTTCCGAATCCACCTTGCGGATCACCAGACCGGATTTGACTTTATCCGGGATCGTCACCGTTGCAATCTGGTTTTCGACCAGCTGGGCCGTGAACACCTGTTCATTGATCTGGTAACCCGACGGGGCCTGCTGTTCCACAATTCTCCAACTGCTGTCTGGGGGAAGGGAGTCAAAGAACACTTCCCCGTTTTTGTCCGTGGTATCCTCCAGACGGATACTGCCGTTGATCTGTTCAATCGCAATCACGGCCCCTGCCAACGGACGGCTGTTTGCCGCATCTACCTTCACCACTCTCAGACCAGTATACGGCTTATTGGTAAAGGTAATCGAGGCGTTTTGATGCTCGGTACTCACAATCACATCCCGGCTCGGATTTTCATCGAGCATGTGGTTTTTCGGCGGGGTTATCTCCGTCACAATGTACGTCCCTTTCCACGGCACATTCATCATCGCCGTCCCGTCCGGCCCGGAGGTCATATTGCCCACAATCCCGTTTTCCGTATGCCGTACCTGAAAGACCGCACCTTCCAGCGGGCGGTTTGTCCCAGACTCCAGCTTGTTGATCTCAATGCTGTATCCTCCGATGTCGTTGGTCGCAAGGTACATATAAGCGGGTACGGGATTGGTTTCCAGCGGGGTGGCGCGCACCTGTTGGTTGCTGCCCGGATTGGACCAGAATAAAACCGTATCCGTCTGCCCGGTGGCCCCTTTGTAAGCCCGAACTAAGACCGGGGTCAGCAGCTGGCGCGACGCATGGATTTTCAGAGTCTGTCCATCCGGCGTTAGTGTAACGCCGTCTACACTGCTAAAATGAAAATCCGATAAGTTAAATGCAGTATTGGCATTGGTCAGTTCCAGATCAAAATCCGAGCCTGTCCCGGTAATGCGGTGGGTCGGAATCCCAGACTGCGTGCGCGTCATAAAACTTGGGATCATTTCGTGCTGTTTGACCGCATCCAGAATCTGGTCGTAATACGCCACCATCTGCGGGGTGTACTGCGCGATGCCATCGTAGATGTCACTGTTCGTGCGCTGCCAGGTTTCCAGATTCATCCGGCCATGCACCACTTCCCAAACCAGCGTTTGCGTAGCGATGTAATACGGCACATTGCTGACATCTTTACTGCCGTACTGCAGGACATGCCCCAGCGCATATTTCTGGTCTGTGGTCAGGCTGTTATATACCGTAGAGCTGCCCATGTTGATGCCCTCGGTACTGTGGAACGTCGTCAGATCTACGCAATAGGCGAGTTTCCCGTCAATGGTCGCAGAGCTCCATTTGACCACCCGCTTCTGGAACACATGGTAATATTGGTACGAGGCGTGCAG
>CATJNB010000059.1 GCA_949741605.1 uncultured Eubacteriales bacterium
GAAATCGCAAACAGGCTCAATAAACATCGTGCAACGGTGTATAGGTACGAAAGCGATGAAATTGAAACAATGCCAGCATCAGTATTGGGTCCGCTCGCTACAGCATTAGAAACTACACCAGCATATCTTATGGGATGGGAAGATGACCCGAATGCGCCCCCTCCCGGCACCATGCCTCTCCCGCAAACTGTCAAGCGGCCCCGGCTGGGCGTGATCGCCTGCGGGGAACCTATCATCACGGAAGAAAACTTTGACGGCTATGACGATGTGCCGGTGTTCATTAAATGCGATTTCACCCTCCGCTGCGAGGGTGATAGTATGGTCAATGCCCGTATCCTGGATGGCGACATTGTGTACATCCGCCAGCAGCCGGACGTCGACAACGGCGAAATTGCAGCCGTTTATATTGATGGCGCCACAACACTCAAGCGGGTCTACAAATACCCGGAACAGCTTGTATTACAGCCCGAAAATCCAAAATATGCGCCGCTGGTATACACCGGCCCGGAGCTGACCAACATTCGTATCATTGGAAAAGTCGTTGGTTTCACCAGCGAAAAAATATAAAACGGTGTCCGAATTGGACACCGGGAAAGAGAGATAGAAATATGAAAAAGATACTGAGTTTTGTGATTACGCTTATGCTTTTAACCGCGCATGTATTTGCCATTGACCTGTATGTTGACACCACAAAGGTGGAAACCGACACGCCTCCTACCGTAGTTGACGGGCGAACGCTTGTGCCTGTCCGTGCCATTTTTGAAGCCATTGGCGCAACGGTAGAGTGGGACGCAGCTACCAGCACTGCAACTGGCGTAAAGGGCGATGTGACCGTCGTCATTCAAATCGATAACAACACCGCATATGTCAATGGGGAAGAAAAAATTCTGGATGTCCCTGCGCAATTGATCAACGACCGCACTATGGTTCCCGCCCGTTTTGTTTCCGAGGCTATGGGCTGTGATGTAACCTGGTATGGTGAAACCGGTACCGTTGCCGTTGCAGACGAAACAAAGGGCAATCACATTTATGTCACAAAAACCGGGAAACGCTATCATTATGACAGTAGCTGCAACGGTGGAACATATTATGAAACCACCCTTGCCGAGGCAATGGGCCGCGGGCTGACTCCGTGCGATAAGTGCATCGGGTAAATAAATAATCGGTGTCCAAATTGGACGCCGCAAATAAAAAGACCGCCCGGTATCCTACCCCCGGACGGTCATGCACAAGATTCCCATACCCAAAAACAAGGCATCTTTGCGCCCTTTTATTGTAACACAAGGTCGGCCAGGATGCAAGCAAAAGGAGGCATTTTTCAAACATGGCCACCATAAAGAAGCAGGGAAACGGCTACAAAATCACTGTATCCAACGGCTACGACCAATATGGACGTCAAAAACGCATCCATACCACATGGATACCGGAACCAGGCATGACCACAAGACAAATCGAAAAAGAAGTGCATCGCCAAGCGGTACTGTTTGAGGAAAGTGTAAAATACGGAAAGTCTACAGTGGACGGTAATATACGCTTAGATGCGTTTTTTAAAATATATATGCAGGATTATGCCAGACTGTATCTAAAATCCCAAACTGCCGCCAACTATGAGCGTCATATGCAAGATATCCTCACCGGCATCGGGCATATCAGGCTAAAGGATCTGCGCCCCGCGCATATTGCCGCGCTGTATCGCAATTTACAGGAAACCGGCATCCGAAAAAGGACTACAGCGGTATGCAAAATTGATTTGCGTGCATGGATGGTTGCAAATGAGACCAACGTATCAGCGTTCGGGCGGGAGTATGGCATATCCAGAGGTGCCCTCAAAAAATCCGTTGATCGTCAGCCGATTTCCACCGACAACGCAAAAAAGATCGCTGCCGGAATGCAGATGCCTACAGAAAAAGTATTTGAAATCGTACACGATATGACCCCACTGGATGCTGGCACCATCAATACCTACCACCGCGCGTTGTCCGCCGTACTCGGACAGGCCGTAAAATGGGGATATATCGCATCCAATCCCGCAAGTGGTGCAGACCTACCGTCAATCTCGGGAAAGCGTGCACAATACTTAGACGACTGCGACGCCCGCAAACTGCTCCTATTGCTGCAAGATGAGCCAATCAAATGGAGAGCCGCTATATCATTTGACCTTATGAGTGGCCTGCGGCGGAGTGAGCTGTTGGGCTTGAGATGGTGTGATGTCGATCTGGCCGAACAAAAACTTTTTGTCCGGCAAACTTGGAATTATGTCCCCAGTCTTGGCTGTTATGCCGACACCCCCAAAAACCGTACCAGCGAAAGACCGCTCAGGATCTCGAAAACTGCCGTTAATATCCTGTTGGAATATAAACTATGGCAGGATCGGCAGCGGGAATTGCTGGGGGATGCTTGGGTTGATAAGGATGGCAGGATTTTCACGCAAGATGATGGGCGCCCCATGTTCCCGGACAGCATCACAAAACGTATTAAAAAAATCGTAGCGGAAAACGGGCTCCCAAATGTACATACCCACTCTCTCCGGCACACATATGCAAGCCTATTGATTGCAGACCGCATCCCGTTGGTCGTAGTGTCTCACAATCTCGGACACGCACAGGTGAGCACAACCAACAATATCTATTCCCATGTTATCTCATCGGCCGAAGCAGCGGCAGATCAGACATTTGACCGCTACGCTGATATCCTCGCACCGCAATCGGAGGATGAAAACAAAAAAGAGGATCAGGCATCTGCCTGACCCTCTTTTTACACGTAAACACCAAACAAACACCAAACCTTACTTTTCCGTGAGATTCTATCTTTAAGAGAAAATGCGCAAGCCCTTGTGTCACAAGGGCTTGCGCATGGAGCTGCTGGGCAGACTCGAACTGCCGACCTCGTCATTACCAATGACGTGCTCTACCACCTGAGCTACAGCAGCATATTTTTTCCCGCAGACTCTC
>CATJNB010000060.1 GCA_949741605.1 uncultured Eubacteriales bacterium
GAGTTCGCCGCGCTCAATAGCCGCAATCTGGTCAATCCGACGCTGGTGGCGGCCGCCGTCAAACGGGGTCGCAAGGAAAATACGGGTAAATTCCACGCCTTGTTCCTCAGAGACCACCCGGCCGCCCATACATAAAATATTGGCATCATTATGCCGGCGCGTCATTTCGGCACAAAAAGCATCGCTGACTACTGCCGCGCGAATCCCTTTGACCTTATTGGCTGCCATCGAAATCCCGATCCCTGTACCACAGCACAGCACCCCTTTTTCCGCCTGACCCTGAGCGACCGCCTGTGCCACCTGCAAACCAATCGGCGCATAATCTACGGATTGTGTATCATAAGTACCGTAATCGTGATAGGCAATGCCCTGTTCTTCCAGATACTGTTTAATCGCATCCTTCAGCGCGACACCGCCATGATCCGCTCCCAGTGCAATCATAGTTCTGCCTCCCTCTGTAAGCGTTGTTTCAATTCCCGTTCCGCTTGGGGCGGCCGCAGGTAAACGGGTACCAGTTCGCCCGCATCCACGGCCGGCTTATACTGTAAAGATTCCAGCGCCGCCCTTGCAACGCCATACCCCCGCTGGAACCGCAAGGGTTCCGCCGGCAAGCGGACATCTGCAAGCCCCCGGAACGCCGCTGATTCATAACACAGAACCGCACCATCCCCGGCAAGATAAACCGGTTTTTGGTAAGCCTGACATTCCTGTGCCAAGTGATCTATCGACAAAGCGCGGTCGGGTGTCAAACGGGTCAAAATGCCGCCATGGTTCTCGAAGCACGCATTGTACACCTGCTGGCGGCGGGCATCCATCACCGCACAGATCACCCCTTCCAAATCGGTCAGGCTGTACGCAATGGCTTCCAACGTCGATACCCCCACGCAGGGCTTATTCTGCGCCATGGCCATCCCCTGTATACAGGAGGCTGCGATACGCACCCCGGTAAACGAACCGGGCCCCACTGTGACTGCAAAGACATCCATGCTGGAAAGCGGGATTTGCGCGCATGTGAGGACCTGCTGTACCATAGGCATCAAGGTTTGGCTGTGGGTCAGGCGCGTATTGACAAATCCTTCGCCCAGCAATTTCAGACCGTCCACAACCGCCACAGACGCCGATACCGCAGACGAATCCAAAGCTAATATCCTCATACCTGCACCCCCTCGACATGGAAAACCCGTTCATGCTCCTGACTGCCGCACGCAATCGTAATGGAGATTTTATCTTCCGGCAACGCACCGTCAATATTCTCGCTCCATTCGATGACCAAAACCGCCCCGGTATCCAGATAATCGAAAAAACCAGTGGAATCCAAATCGTCCCAGCCCTCGACCCGGTACATATCAAAATGGTACATCGGCAGGCGTCCATGGGGATACTCATGAACCAAAGCAAACGTGGGGCTTGAAACACCGTCCCGGATGCCAAGCCCGGCAGCCAGCCCACGGGTAAACGCAGTTTTCCCCATGCCCATACCGCCGTACAGCGCGATCACTTCCCCGCCCTTGAGGGCTTGAGCAACCTTCTCTCCAAACGCTTCGGTTTCCTGTGCAGAATTGCTGTAAAAGGTAAAACCCATTGTGATAATCTCCGTTTAGAATAAGCCCGTAATGCGCCCGGACTCGTCCACATCAATGAGGTTTGCCGCCGGAACCTTGGGAAGCCCTGGCATTGTCATGATATCCCCTGCATAGGCCACCACAAAACCGGCGCCGTTTGACAGGCGCAAGTCTGCAATCGTGATCGTAAACCCGGATGGGCGGCCTAATAAGGTTGCTGTATCCGAGAGCGAATATTGGGTCTTTGCCACGCAAACAGGCATCTGGTTGCCGCCCAAATGCTCAATTTCTGCCAAGGCTTTTTTGGCTTTTGGGGTAAATTCCACACCATCCGCACCATAAATCTTTTTGGCAATACAATTGAGCTTTTCTTCCACGGTCAGAGTAAGGTCATACAGGGGCGCAAATTCGGAAGGCTTCTCAACGGCCTCGCACACCTTGCGTGCCAAATCAAGGCCGCCATCGCCGCCCTTGGCAAATACTTCCGACAAGGCAAATTCCGCATGGTTTTTCACGCAATACTGCTCCATGAAATCCAGTTCTTCCTGCGTATCCGATGCAAAGCGGTTGATCGCCACCACAACGGGCACCCCATAACTGCGCATGTTTTCGATGTGTGCGCCAAGGTTCACAATCCCCCGTTTCAAGGCTGCAAGATCCGGCTTTGCTGCATCCTGTTTCGAACACCCGCCGTTATATTTCAAGGCACGGGCCGTCGCAACGAGCACCACTGCGCTGGGCTGGAAACCTGCAAACCGGCATTTGATGTCAAAGAATTTTTCTGCGCCCAGATCAGAACCAAATCCAGCTTCGGTCACACAGTAATCCCCGAGTTTCAGGGCCATCTGCGTAGCCCGCACCGAATTGCACCCATGCGCGATATTCGCAAACGGTCCGCCATGCATGACAACCGGGGTCCCCTCAATGGTCTGCACAAGATTGGGGTTGATGGCGTCGCGCAGCAATGCAGCCATCGCCCCATGCGCCTGTAAATCTTTGGCGTAAACTGGCTCGCCATTATAATTGTAAGCCACCAGAATATCCCCCAAACGGGCTTTTAAATCCTTGGTATCCTTCGCAAGACACAAAATTGCCATCACTTCGCTGGCTACTGTGATAATAAACCCATCCTCACGCGGGATCCCATTTACCTTGCCACCCAGACCAATGACAATCTGGCGCAAAGCGCGGTCGTTCATATCCAGGCAGCGTTTGACTAAAATACGTCGTGGGTCAATGTTGAGACCATTGCCTTGCTGCATATGGTTGTCCAGCAAAGCACAAAGCAGGTTATTGGCTGCTGTGATCGCGTGCATATCCCCGGTAAAATGGAGATTAATGTCCTCCATGGGCAGAACCTGCGAATATCCGCCGCCGGCCGCCCCGCCCTTGACCCCAAAGACTGGACCCAAGGAAGGTTCCCGCAAGGCTACAACCGTGTTTTTTCCGAGTTTTGCCATGGCTTGTCCAAGGCCCACAGAGGTCGTGGTTTTCCCTTCCCCGGCAGGGGTAGGATTGATCGCGGTCACTAAAATCAGCTTGCCGTTTGGGCGGTCTGCAAGACGGTCAAAGAGGGCTGGTGTTAATTTCGCTTTGTAACGTCCATAAAGCTCCAGCTCCTCCTCGGCAATCCCCAATTTCTGTGCCACCTTGGCAATGGGCAGCAATTCAGTTTGCTGTGCAATTTCGATGTCTGTAAGCATAAATGTCCTCCTGATGTTCCATAATTTTTTATGCTTCCCGCATCCTGCCGACGCGGGATCTCCTCGTATTTCCTATTATAACACATTTATCTTGACATGTCACCCAAAAAATCACATTTTTGTTTGTGCATTTCGTTACACAATTTTGTTCTTAAAATTTGCGGGAATCTCGTTTGCTGATTTGGCAAGGATTGACTTGAACTTTCCCCCTTTTCATAATATAATAAAATCAGCTGATTTTCTGGTGCATCCCCGGCTTTCCGCCAACATGGTGCCCGGAAATGGGGATTCAGCCTCTTCTGCCTTGACCGTTTATGCGCTGGGATCCTACTGGCGTGCCAACCACAATCTTTCTGTGAGGTGAAGCCTTGACCTATCTTCCAAAATCCCCTGCCAAAGCAAAGCTCCAGTCTGCCTTTGGCAAAACCGGAAAAGTTTTACTGGATTATTTCAAACGTGCCGATAAATTCCTCTGGGCTGTGATGCTTGCCATCTCTGCTTACAGCCTTGTCCTGTTGGCGACCGTCCCGTCGGAATCGGTCAGCCGCAGTTATTTTATCATCCAGCTGATCGCCATTAGCGCCGGCTATGCAGCCGCCATTGTGATTACTGCTTTTGATTACCGGACTCTGGCACGGTTTTCCAAATGGATCGCCCTGTTTTCGATCCTGATTCTGGTGTATACCCTGATTTTTGGACATGCTGTAGTGGGAACCGACGGCGTAAATGCCAAAGCATGGATTCGTCTGCCGGGGAAGCTGACGTTCCAGCCGTCTGAACTGGTGAAAATCTGTTTTATGCTCACCTATGCCAAGCATCTGAGTTTTCTCAAAGAAAAGGGCTATCTGAAACGCTTGATTCATGTATGCCTTCTGGGGGTACACGCCCTTGTCCCCATCCTGCTGGTTCACTTTCAGGGTGACGACGGGGCAGCAATTATTTTCTTTTTTATGTTCCTTGTGATGTCCTTTGCAGCTGGCGTACAGTTCCGGTATTTTGCCGCTATTTTTGCGGCTATTATGATTGCGGTTCCGATTGCGTGGCAATACATTTTCGAGGATTACCAGCGCAACCGTATTTTGAGTATGTTCAACCCGGAAGCCGACCCGCAAGGCATCGGGTTACAGCAAATCCAAGGGAAAATTTCGATTGGTTCTGGCCAGCTGTTTGGACAAGGGCTGTTTCAAGGCTCGCGGGTACAGCGCGGGGTAGTACCCATTCAGGAAAGTGATTTTATTTTTTCTGTTGCCGGTGAACAGCTGGGGTTTCTTGGGTGCCTGGGGATTCTTGTTCTGCTTCTGCTCCTGCTTCTGCGTACCCTGCGGATTGCCCACCTTTCCTGTGACCCTCTGGGCTGTTATGTTTCCTTTGGTTTCTTTGCGATGATCGCTTCGCAAATGCTGTTCAATTTGGGGATGTGTTTGAGTTTATTGCCGGTTATGGGGGTTACGCTTCCCTTTTTTAGCGCTGGTGGTTCGTCAGCGGCTTGTTTGTACCTTGGATTTGGGTTGGTGCAAAATGTTTTCATGCACCATACCGAAAAAGACCACTTGCCCAAACTGGCGCACCGGCGCAATCTCTAAGCGTAGTTTGCTGGCGAAAACTGGATACGCCTATGGCTGTCACTACAAAGAAAGAAGCGCTCAGGGTATTTCCTGAACGCTTCTTTTTTTGTGTTTATTCGCAAGAACCGCAACCACAGCTATCACCATGGTCGTGGTGACATTCCGGGATTTCCCCAATAAATGGCGTGGGGTCGATTCCCTGATTTTCGTAATAATTTTTCAAAGCAGCTTTAATAGCTTGTTCGGCAAGTACAGAACAGTGTACCTTGACCGGCGGCAGGCCATCCAGTGCCTCCATGACAGCGGAATTGGTCAGCTGCAAGGCTTCTTCGATGGTTTTTCCTTTGATGAGTTCGGTGGCCATCGAACTGGTTGCAATCGCAGCACCGCATCCAAACGTCTTAAAACTCACATCTTGAATGATATTATTCTCGACCTTAATGTACATCCGCATAATGTCACCGCACTTGGAATTGCCAACCTCACCGATCCCATTCGCACCGGCCAGCTCACCAACATTGCGGGGGTTTGCAAAATGGTCCATGACTTTCTCACTGTATGCCATAAAATCTCCTACTTTCTAAAATATTATTTTGGTCAGGCATGGTTACGAACAATTTCGTCCCACAATGGTGACATATCGCGCAGATAGGACACGATCCCCGGCAGGACCTCCAGAATATAATCGACATCTTCTTCGGTATTCTGGTCACTCAGGGAGATCCGCAGCGAACCATGGGCAATCTCGTGAGGAAGGCCAATGGCGAGCAATACATGGCTGGGGTCCAGCGAACCGGACGTACACGCCGAACCCGAGGACGCACAGATTCCAGCAAAATCGAGTTTTAAGAGGAGGGATTCGCCTTCGATCCCTTCAAAGCACATATTAAAGTTACCGGGCAAGCGCTTGACGGGATCCCCATTCAGACGGGAACGTTCTATCTTGGAAGCCCCTGCAATCAGGCGGTCCCGCATTTTTGTCAGACGCTGGGTACGTTCCTCAATGGTAGCACACGCCTGCTGCATCGCCACGCCAAGCCCGACAATGCCAGCAACATTTTCTGTCCCCGCACGGCGACCGCGTTCCTGTGCGCCTCCATCCACCAGATTCGGCATCCGCAGCCCGCGCCGGATATACAGCGCGCCGACCCCTTTGGGCGCATGGAGCTTGTGTCCGGATAAAGACAGCAAATCAATATTTTGTTCTTTGACATCAATGACAACATTCCCGACAGCTTGTACTGCATCCGTGTGGAACAGAACCTTATGTTTTTTACAGACCGCTCCAATTTCAGGAATGGGTTGGATCGTACCGATCTCATTGTTGGCGTACATAATGCTGACTAAAGCCGTATCCTCGCGGATGGCTGCTTCGACATCTTCGGGTCTTACAATCCCATTCTCGTAGACCTCAAGGTATGTGACAGCAAACCCTTCTTTTTCCAGAGCCTGTACCGTATGCAAGACAGCATGGTGTTCAAATTTTGAGGTAATGATGTGTTTTTTGCCTTTCTTGGCTAATTCATGGGCAATGCCTTTGATAGCCCAGTTATCCGCCTCACTGCCGCCGGAGGTAAAGAAAATTTCATTGGGAAAAGCGTTGAGACAATTGGCCACTTGTTCGCGGGCGAGTTCGAGGGGTTTCTTTGCATCGCGGCCCACCGAGTATAAGCTCGATGGGTTGCCATAATATTCCGTATAATAAGGGAGCATAGCCTTTAGGACATCCTGTGACACGGGGGTAGTCGCAGCATTGTCCGCATAGACGAAACGTTTCATAACATTCACTTCCTAGCACAGTTCATTAATCAATCGAATAGAGTTACTATTTACCCTATGGATATTAATATACACTATTTTAGTATACTTTTCAACCATTTTACGAAAAAATTTTTCAAAACAATAAGATTTTATCAAATCTTGCTATCTCAAGGCCGATTTTGCCGCTGCCACAGCCAGCTGGTCACAGCGTTCGTTTTCCAAATGACCTGCATGCCCCTTGACCCACACCATCTTCACAGAATGTTTGTCCAGTAACGTAAGCAGGGCATCCCAAAGATCGGGATTCAGTGCAGGGGACTTATCGCTTTTCCGCCAGCTGTTTTGTTTCCATTTTTTCGCCCAGCCTTTTGTCACACCGTCGCATACATACTTGGAATCCGTATACAGAGTAACGGCACAAGCTTCTTTGAGCAGACGCAGTGCCTCAATCACCGCAGTCAATTCCATACGGTTATTGGTGGTATCGGGGCTGCCTCCGCTGATTTCTTTTTCTCGTCCCTGATACCGTAAAATTGCCCCCCAACCACCGGGACCTGGATTGCCCTGACAAGCACCATCTGTAAAAATTTCTACTTCTTTCATGGATACCTTCCCTTTCGATCCTTAATAAAAAGACCCGTAAATCGTATGATTTACAGGCTTAGCCGTAACTCCCCAAGTTGAATTTGGACCAACCACCCTGTAGTTAAAGTCGCATCCCCTATTGGCTGAGCGAATGGTTCTCTTTCCATGACTATCATGATACTATATCCCAAAATTTTTGGCAAGGGGGAAACACAGATTCACGTTTTTCTAAGTAATGATTTACCAATTTTTTTCATTTGATTATATATTTTTATTTCGACACAGTTAGAATTTATAAAATAAATATTTCAAAGAATTATTACTATTTATGAGAAAATAGTTTAGGTGGTTGCTTTTGCAACCGTCTGATTGATAACCGAAAAATAAATAATAATAAAGCCAGAGTTGCGTTGTTTGCTCAATTTTTGTTCCAGTATGCCTGATGGTAATTTTTTTACTGTCAGGCTTTTTTATTTCCATTTTAAAAGGAGAGATAATAGTAACGCTTACGCTTGTGTTATAATAAGCATAACCTGAAAAAGCTAGGCAGGATGCGGCTTTCACCGGTTATGCTTATTTTATATCCATGCAAAATTCGAGAATTATAGTATCAAACAGAAAAGTTTCATTTTGAGAAAAATGGAGGTTTTATCATAAACACCATAAACATAGAAGGGAGAATCGTGATAAAATTGAATAAAAAACAAGAAAAGGATGGGTAGCAGCATCCCCTTTTCTAGCTAGTGTGAAGGCGTTCCTTGTTTAGATAGGGACGCCTTTTTCTATGTCCATTTTTGAAAGGAATGACTTTTATGTCAGAGAAAGATTTACAAAAAAGCAGCAAACAGATGGAACATACCATAAATGAAAAATTGTCGGAGATGGGGCGCAGATTGGAAAATCTGGAGCAGGAGTTTGCAAATTTGCAAGAGGATTCAAAAATTAGTCGTACTGCTGTCAATTTACTGCTGGACTGGGCAGACGATTCCAGCATCCAAACTGCGCCGATTCATAGAAGAAAGCAAAAGGATGAGACGTTTTGATGAAACGATTTACAAATTTTAACAGTCCCTAGTCCCTTTATGAAAAGGGACTTTTTTATTTCCAGAAACTAAAAATATTTTGATAACCATGAAAGGGCGAGAATTTATGAAACCGAAAAGAAAACAATTTTTTGCAGCAGTATTGGCAGCTTGTATCTTGGGTTCGGCCTCTATGCCAGTATCCGCAGCGGTGTCTATGAAAAACAGCCCAGCAAATGAGCAGTTTTATGAACAGGTGCAAAACGTGATTTCGGACTATTGGCAGGACGATTACGGTACCGAAATCCGCTTTACCGCAGGACAGACCGGCGCACAAGTGGACGGGAAGATGGTCGGTCATGAGATTGGCTGCGAGGTTACGGAGGATGGAGATTTCCTGATTTCAGCGGAAACCTTTGCCGATGTGACCGGAGAAGCCCTTCTCTGTAAAGAAGAAAATCCAGAAGCATCCGATTTTCAAACTATGTGTTTGACGGTACAATCCCCAGAAATGCCTATTATTGGTTCTGAGTATGGCGCTGTCCAGACTATTGAGGATAGCAGCGGACTTTATATCCTGCAATTTGACAATGCCAGAGATACGCAGGAGGCTTACGAAACGTTTTCCAGAATGGAGGGCGTAGAAATTGTTGGGGACGAGCAGTCAGCAGAAGAAACACCAGAAAATCCCAACGATCCCCTTCTTCCCGCCGAGACAATCGCGGAAGAATTTGGCTATGAGATCATCGGCCAAGACGAAGATTCCATTACCTTTACCAAGTCTTTCCAGACGATGCGTCTGATTGTGGACTCCCCCAAACATACCATTCGAGGTTCTGATTATGGTGCTGTGCAAAGCATTGAGGATGGGAACGGTATTTATATCCTGCAATTCGTGAGCGTAGAGGATACCAAGTCGGCGTATGAATCGCTGTCAGCACTTCCTGGAGTGGTTGTGGAGGAAGATCAGGTGATTTCTTTAGAAGAAGTTAAGGAAGAAGCCCCGACAGATACGCAAGCATTTCAGCACCGTTCGTGGGGAGCGAAACGCATTGGAGCCGACCAGTGGATCAGCAAAATGACACTGGAGCAGAAACAGCAGCAGGTGGTTGTTGCGGTTTTGGACACAGGGGTAAGTGCTTCCCATACGGATTTCCAGGGGAAACTGTTGGGCGGGATCAGCGTGATGGACAAGGACGAAACCTTTGACCAACACAGTCACGGCACCCATGTTGCGGGTACGGTGGTCGATCTGACGCAGGGCACGAATGTAAAAATCATGCCGGTTCAGGTACTCGACCCGGTTACTGGCCGGGGGACTACCTTGTCGGCGGCTTTGGGTGTACAGTGGGCGAGCGAACACGGTGCAGATGTTATCAACATGAGCCTGACCGCAAGAACCGGTCCTATTTCGGATTCCCACTATTTAGAGCAGACCGTCAAGCAGGCCGTGGAAAACAAGGTGGTAGTTGTGGCAGCGGCTGGGAATGATGCAGCTTCAACCGACCCATATTGTCCCGCACACATCCCAGAATTGCTTTGTGTGAGCGCGGTCGATTCCAAAGATCAGTTTGCGGATTTCTCCAATTACGGTCCGGCGGTAGACTTAGCCGCACCGGGTGTGGAAATCGAAAGCGCGGTTCCGAACGGATATGGCTGCAAAAGCGGTACATCAATGGCAGCTCCCCATGTGAGTGCGGCGGCCGCATTAGTCAAGAGCGCTTTGCCGGATGCCACATCTTCAAAAATTGGCAGTTTGCTGACAGAAA
>CATJNB010000061.1 GCA_949741605.1 uncultured Eubacteriales bacterium
GCGGATGTAGCTCATCTGGTAGAGCGCCACCTTGCCAAGGTGGAGGTAGCGAGTTCGAGCCTCGTCATCCGCTCCAGTTATTTGCGAAGCGTCGGTAATCATGCCGGCGCTTTTTTGTTGGATTATAAAATGTAGCCAAACGGGTTACCCTGATAAGGAATGTGGGCAGCCCGCCGAGAAAGAGGGATTTTTGTTTATGAGTGTGAGAACAGATTTGAGAAATGTGGCCATTATCGCGCACGTTGACCATGGCAAAACCACGCTGGTGGATCAAATGTTAAAACAAAGCGGGATTTTCCGCAGTAATGAAGTGGTTGCCGACCGTGTGATGGATTCCAACGATATCGAACGTGAGCGCGGTATTACGATTCTTGCGAAAAATACCGCTGTCATGTATCATGATATTAAGATCAATATTATTGATACGCCCGGACATGCGGATTTCGGTGGCGAAGTCGAGCGGATCCTCATGATGGTTGATGGGGTTATTTTGCTGGTGGATTCGTTTGAAGGGTGTATGCCGCAGACCCGGTTTGTCCTGAAAAAAGCGATTGGGCTTGGCAAAAAGCCGATTGTGGTTGTCAATAAGATTGACCGTCCCGGGGCGCGTCCGGAGGAGGTTGTGGATGAAATTTTAGACCTCTTTATTGAGCTTGGCGCGGACGAAGATCAACTGGAATTCCCGGTTGTTTATGCGTCTGGGCGGGACGGCTATGCCAGCCTGACCCCAGATGAAGTTTCCGAAAATATGGAGCCGCTGTTTCAGACGATTGTGAAAGAAATCCCTGCGCCGGAAGGGGATCTCGAAGGCCCTGTACAGATTTTGTTTTCCAACATCGACTATGACCCGTTTGTGGGACGGATCGGCGTGGGCAGAGTGGAACGCGGCATGGTGAAAACCGGGATGCCGGTTGTGGTGTGCGGCCGTGACGGGGAACGCCGCAATGCCCGTGTGACGAAGCTCTACCAATATCAGGGCCTGAAGAAAGTCGAGGCGGAAACGGCCCAGTTAGGTGATATTATTGCAATTTCCGGTATGGCGGATCTGAATATCGGGGAAACTGCCTGTGCGCCTGAGCAGATAGAACCTTTGCCGTTTGTCAAGATCGACGAGCCAACGGTAACGATGATGTTTATGGTCAACAACAGCCCCTTTGCTGGGCGTGACGGGAAATATGTCACTTCGCGAAATATCCGTGACCGTCTGTTTAAAGAGATTGAAACCAATGTTGCCATGCGCGTGGAGGAAACGGATTCCGCCGATACCTTTAAGGTATCCGGGCGCGGGGAGCTGCATTTGTCAATCCTGATTGAAAATATGCGTCGCGAAAATTTTGAATTTCAGGTATCGAGTCCGAGCGTAATTTTTAAAGAGGTCAATGGCCAGAAAATGGAGCCTATCGAACATCTCATGATCGAGGTGCCGGAAAATTACGTGGGCGCGGTCATGGAGAAGCTCGGCGGGCGCAAAGCAGAAATTGTCAACATGGGTACCCGCGAAACAGGGACGACCCATATGGAATTTAAAATCCCGGCACGCGGCCTGATGGGATACCGGCAGGAGTTCATGACCGACACCAACGGCAACGGCATTATGAACCACGTTTTTGACAGCTATGAGCCCTTTAAAGGGGAAATCCCGCAGCGTCCGCAGGGGTCGCTCGTTGCCCATGAAACCGGCGAGGCGACTGCTTACGGTCTGTTTAACGCACAGGATCGCGGCCGGATGTTTATTGGCGCTGGTACCGAAGTCTACGAAGGCATGATCGTTGGGGTCAGCCCGAAGTCTGAGGATATTACAGTCAATGTCTGCAAGAAAAAGCAAATGACCAATACGCGTGCTTCCGGCTCCGATGACGCGCTGAAATTAGTCCCGCACAGCAACCTTAGTTTGGAACAGTGCCTGGAATTTATCAAGGACGACGAACTGGTTGAGGTGACCCCCAACCATATCCGTATGCGTAAGGCCATCCTGAGCAAGGAGCTGCGCATGAAAAAAGCCAGTAAAAAATAGTCCGGTCGGCGACCGCGACAGGACGGGTGGTTTGTAATGGATTTTGTAATACTCGATTTGGAATGGAACGGTACGTACAGCCGTCGGCTCAAAGGGTTCATGAATGAAATTATTGAATTTGGTGCGGTGAAGGTCAATGAGGATCTGAAAATCCTTGATACCTTTTCTGCCTTGGTGCGTCCGCAGGTGGGAAAAAAGTTAAGCGGAAAGATTAAGTCCCTGACGAATCTCACCAATGAGGAATTGGCCTGTGGGCTTCAGTTTATGCAGGTCATCAGCCGGTTTAACAAATGGATGGGCAAGGCGGTTTTGATGACCTGGGGGACTGCCGATATCCTTGCCCTGACGGAAAACTGCAAGTATTTTTGCGGCAATGAACGCGTCCCATTTTTAAAGAAATATGTCAATCTCCAGAGCTATTGCGAGGACCGTTTGCATTATGATGTGAATAAGCGTATGGGCCTTTCCACGTCCGCGCAGCTTCTGGGGATCGACGAGCAGTCTTTTGAGCATCACCGGGCTTTGGATGACAGTATGCTTTCCCTGCGGTGCCTTCAGGCGCTCTACGACAAAGAAGCGATGAAGCCTTTTATCCAGAATGCTGATGAAAAGGTATTTTATGATAAAATCCTATTTAAAACAGTCGTAGTGTGCGACCTTTCCAATCCTCTGATTAAGCGTACGGATCTGATGTTTAATTGTGAATTTTGCGGCCGGCGTGCTCATCGGGAAAGTGACTGGGTGTTGAAAAATAAAAGTTACCGGGCGAGCTTTCTGTGCCGTAACTGCCGCACCCGGTTTTATGGGCGCGTCCAATTTAAACTCAAGTTTGACGGGCTGGTCGTAAAGAAAACGATTTTGCCATTCAAAGAGATGGAAGCCAAAGAGACGCCCACTGTCATCCAGACAAAAGAAATCCGTGCGGTCGCAAGGGATTCCGCGAAACCTAAAGAGGGCGTCCCAGCTGCAAAAACAGCTAAGCTGCCAAAGCCTGTCCGGGCGCAGGAACGCAGTATCCCAAAAGAGAAGCCGGTCGATCCTCCCAAAGCAAAGGAGGTCAAGGTAAAGCCCCGTTACCGGTATCCACCCAAGAAAAAAGCAAAAACAAATTCGCTGCATCCCCGTGGGAACTAGGCTGGGGATGCGAAACAATGAAACGGTAATTCTGCTTTTTGCATGACATGTGTATGGGAAATGTGGTATCATAGAACAATAAGGTAGGTGTGGATGTGACATGAATATCAAAAACTGGACCGTGTCAGCCCTCAATAAGGAACGTGCGGCGCAAATTTCAGAGGATTATCAAATTCCCTTCTTTTTGGCGATGCTCCTGGAGATCCGTGGGTTCCATACGGAATCGCAAATCAAGGAAATGTTCCTGTTAGAGCCCGTCCTGTCTGACCCTTTTTCCCTGCCTGATATGCAAAAAGCGGTTGACCGGGTCCGTCGTGCGATAGAGGATTTTGAGAAAATTGCCATCTATGGGGATTACGATGCCGATGGTGTCACATCAACTGCCATGGTTTATTCCTATCTCGAATCCTGCGGCGCCAATGTTATGTTTTATATCCCGGATCGTGAAGTCGAAGGTTATGGGATGAATCAGAAAGCCGTGGATACGCTCAAAGAGTATGGGGTCAACCTGATTATTACTGTGGATAATGGCATTTCCTCCATCGAGGAGGTGGAGTATGCCAAACATCTGGGGATTGACGTTGTGATTACGGACCACCACCGTCCGCGCGAAATTTTGCCGGACGCTGTTGCAGTGGTAGATCCCTACCGCAACGATTGCGATTGTCCATTTGTAGATTTTGCCGGGGTCGGCGTGGCTTTTAAATTGATTTGTGCGCTTGAGGGAAATGACGCTGACATTACCAGCCTGTTAGATAATTATGCGGATTTGGTTACGATTGGCACTATTGGTGATATTGTCCCTCTGACAGGCGAGAACCGCATTTTTGTACGCAAGGGGCTTGAACTGCTTTCCCGCAGTGACCGTGTTGGCATCCGTGCCCTGCTCGAACACTGTGCCATGGACCATCGACCTCTTTCCGCCAGTACGGTGGCATTCACCATTGTGCCGCGCATCAATGCAACCGGGCGTATCGCTTCTTCGGAGCGTGCAGTCAATTTGCTGATCTGTGAGGATATGGAACTGGCAAACGATTTGGCGCTCGAAATTTGTGGGAATAATGATTACCGGCGTGAGATTGAAAATGAGATTGTCACCAAAGCGCTGGAGCTTCTGGAGCGCGAACCGGAACGGTTATACGAACCCGTGCTGGTGGTCGAAGGGGAGGACTGGCACCATGGTGTGATCGGGATTGTGGCGTCACGTCTGACCGAACGGTTTGGGAAACCGTGTATTGTGGTTTCCTTTTCCGGGGAGGAAGCCAAAGCATCGGGACGCAGTGTGGAAGGGTTTTCGCTGTTTGAGGCGATCTGTTCGTGTCCAGAGCTTTTTACGAAGTTTGGCGGGCATCCCATGGCAGCTGGTATGAGCATGAAGACGGAAAACCTGCTGGCATTCCGCAAGGCTATGAACGATTATGCGGCAACGTTACCTGTGATGCCGGTGCCGCGGGTTGCTCTGGACTGTAAACTCAATGTTGCGGCACTCAATGTCAGCATGCCCCGCGAGATCAAGCATCTTGAACCCTTTGGCACGGATAACCCGGCCCCGCTTTTTGGGCTGTATGCGATGCGACTTAAAGAAATTGTACCTGTTGGCGGGGGGAAACATTTACGTTTGATTTTTGAAAAAAAAGACAGCTTGGTCACATGTATGAAGTTTGGCATGACAGCGCAGGAATTTCCCTATCAGCCCGGTGACCTCCTCGATTTGGCAGTTACACTGGATAATAAGGAGTTCCGGGGGCAGGAGACGCTCTCGGTGCTGGTGCGTGAAATGCGGCTTTCCCATCTGGATTATCCGGTGCTGATTGAGGATCAGGCATTGTATGAGAAAATGAAACGCGGCAATCCCCTCACCACCGACGAAAAAGCAAGGCTCTTTCCCGACCGTGCTGTTTTTGCGGCCTGTTATCGTCTGCTCAAGGCCAGAAACGGCTGGCAGCACCATCGGCTGGCACTGCTTCCGCTCTTACAAAAAGAGGGCGTGACTTTAGCAAAGCTATTGGTAGTATTGGATGTCATGCAGGAAAAAGGTCTGATTGAAGTGCAGGATTTTGGGGAGCTTACAAAGATCCGGGTGGTTCCAGTACAGGGGAAAGTAGATTTGTTTGATTCGCCGTTATTGGACCGCTTACAAGAAAGGGTTTGATAAACGGTATTTGAAGTGATGTGCGAAGGGGTGTGGAATGTATGGCAGAAGAATTAAAAACCTATGAGGATTTAACGGGATTATTGCTCTCGGCGGAACGTACTTACGATCTTGATATGATCGATCAGGCTTACCATTTGGCGGTAGCTTCCCACAAAGGTCAAGTACGGCGTTCAGGTGCGCCTTATGTCAGCCATCCGATTGCTGCGGCTTGTATCCTTGTGGAACTGGGGATGGATTCGGAATCTGTGGCGGCAGGATTGCTTCATGATGTGGTGGAGGATACCGATGTTACCTTGGAGCAGATCCAGAAACAATTCGGCGCATCGGTTGCACACCTCATCGATGGTGTTACCAAGTTGGGAAAAATCCCGTATACCACCCGTGAACAGCAGCAGGCGGAAAATATCCGCAAAATGCTTATGGCGATGGCCGATGACGTGCGGGTCATTATTATCAAAATGGCCGACCGTCTGCATAATATGCGTACGATTGAGTTCATGAAACCTCAAAAACAACGGGATAAAGCTCTGGAAAATATGGAGGTGTTTGCCCCCATTGCAGACCGATTGGGGATCCGTACCGTCAAGGAGGAATTGGAGGATTTGTCCTTGCGCTACCTCGATCCAATGGGATATGAGGAAATCGAACGCAAATTAGCGCTGCGGCAGGGGGAACGCGCAGATTTTATCGTGACCATTAAACGGCAGCTTTCGGAGCGTCTTGCCCCGCTGATCTCAGATTTCCACTTGGAAGGCCGTGTCAAAAGCATCAATGGCATTTACCGGAAAATGTTTATGCAGGACAAAGGCATGGACGAAATTTTTGATATTTTTGCTATCCGTGTGATTGTCAATACTGTATCGGAGTGTTACAGTGCGTTAGGCGTGGTTCATGATCTGTTCCGCCCGATCCCTAACCGCCTCAAAGATTATATTTCCATCCCTAAGCCTAATCTTTACCAGTCGTTGCATACTACGGTTCTGAGCAAGGAAGGCATCCCGTTTGAAGTGCAGATCCGTACCTGGGAGATGCACCACATGGCGGAATATGGCATCGCCGCCCACTGGAAATATAAACTGGGCATTACCAAACGTGCTGGTTCTTTGGATCAGCGTCTGTCTTGGGTGCGTAAGGTACTGGACAACGAAAAAGACAGTGATGATGCTACGGATCTGGTTTACACGATCAAGTCCGACCTTTCCCAAGATACCGTGTTTGTATTTACCCCAAACGGCGATGTCATCAGTCTGCCGGTGGGATCAACGGTCATCGACTTTGCCTATGCTATCCACAGTGCGGTCGGGAACCGGATGATTGGGGCCAAGGTTGATAAACGCATTGTGCCGCTGGATTACCGGGTACAAAATGGGCAGATTGTCGAGATTATGACCACCAAGGAAATTGGTAAAGGTCCGAGCCGCGATTGGCTCAAAATTGTCAAAACGAGTGAGGCACGCAATAAAATCCGGCAATGGTTTAAAAAGGAGCGGCGGGAAGAAAATGTCCAGGAAGGCCGTGCGGAAGTCGAACGGGAGTTCCGTCGCAGTGGCATGACCGTAAACGACGAGGAACTCATGGAAATGATGGCAGCAGCAGCCAAGCGTCATAATTGCAGCACAGTAGAGGATTTGTATTGTGCGATTGGCTATGGCGGGATTCAGCTTGCAAAAGTGCTGCCCAAAATCAAAGAGGAATACTTCAAACATAAAAATCCGGTGCCTCCCCACAGTCTGAAAATTACCGATGCTTCAGCAAAAAAATCCGTCACTGGGGTGTTGGTCGATGGGATGGACAATTGCCTGATTAAGTTTTCCAAATGTTGCAACCCATTACCCGGAGATGAGATTATTGGTTTTATCACGCGTGGTTATGGGGTGTCGATCCACAAAAAGGAGTGCGGGAACGTACCGGATGACCTTGCACTCGCCCCGCAGCCCGAACGCTGGGTAGCGGCGCATTGGGTAGGGGATGTCACGGAGGATTTTCAAACGACCCTGCATATTGTTGCCGATACCCGGACTGGGCTTTTGATGGAGATTACCCAGCAGCTTTATAATCTTCATATTTTAGTACACAGCTTAAATTCCCGCCGCTCCAAGGACGGTCAGAGCGTAATTGTGACCGCCACCATTACCATTCACGGAAAAGACCATTTGCAGACAGTGATTAACCGTCTGTCCAATATCCCGGATATTGTATCCATCCGGCGGTCCTGATTTTAGAAAGGAGTCGTTGCCATGATTCGCGTAGAAACCATCGAAGGCGGCTTGCTGCCCACCAATTGTTATCTCTTTGTGGACGAGCAGACCGGGAAAGCAGCGGTTGTGGACCCAGGCTTTGTGTCGGCCGAACTGGAAGCGGCTGTTGAGAAGGTTGGTGTGGAAAACATCGAAGCGATCCTGCTGACCCACGGCCATTATGACCATATTATGGGGGTGCCTCTCCTTAAACGGATGACCGGTGCCAAGATCTACATCCATGAGCAGGACGCGCCGTTTACCTCAGACAGCAATTTGAATTTATCCCGTCTGATTGCAGAGCGGCAATGCGAACCGTTCACCGCTGATGAGATATTACACGAAGGGGATTCTGTCATGGTTGGGGATGCGAAGGTCACGCTTCTGAACACACCCGGTCATACCAGCGGCAGCAGTTGTTATCTCGTGGAGGACGTGCTGTTCACAGGCGACACGCTCATGAAAGGCACCATGGGGCGCACCGATTTTCAGACTGGAAGCCCTGTTGCGATGCAGCGTTCCTTAGCACGACTGCGTGCCTTGCCGGGGGATTACCGGGTGTATGCAGGGCATGGCCCCGAATCAACCATGGAGTACGAACGCAACTATAATCTATATTTAAGGGAAGCATCCGATGATTTTGATTATTGACGGGCATGATTATCACTATGAGATGGAAAGTTTGTGTGATATTTTCCTTCCTTATGAAAAAGTGACCGTAGTGTACGGAAACCGTACTAATTTTCAGGAGTACACGGAAGAGATCCTTGCTTATACCGGCTATGTGGAGCAGGATGGGAAAGCACATTTGACCGCTGCCCTGCAATTCGATGGCAAGCAGTCGGAAACACAGGGGGATTGCTTGCTGGATACGCCGGATTTTGAACGCCGGTGCGGGTTGGAAATGGCGTTGCTGCTGTACCGGTTATTGGTATCAGCGTGTTCTTATGAACCCAAATGGGGTGTTTTGATCGGGGTGCGCCCGATTAAGCTTTTGCGCCGCTTGAGAGAGGAAATGGGGGAGCAGCAGGCGATTGACTATTTCCGCAAGGATTTGCTGGTATCTGAGGAGAAAACCGCTTTGAGCGTCCGCACGATGCGGCACGAACAGCAAATTTTGTCACTTTCCCGGCCGGATTCGTTCAGTTTGTATGTGTCGATCCCGTTTTGCCCGACCCGGTGTGCATATTGCTCGTTTGTTGCCCAGACCTTACAACAAACTGCCCGTTTAGTGCCTCGTTATGTGGAACTGTTGTGCGAGGAGCTTGCTTGTACCGCGCAGGTAGCAAAAGAATTGGGGCTGCGTTTGGAGTCGGTTTATATTGGCGGCGGCACTCCAACGACGTTGTCTGCGGAGCAGATGGCGCAGCTTTTGGATACGATTACGGAAACGTTTGATATGAGTACCTGCCGGGAATTTACCGTAGAAGCCGGACGTCCAGATACGGTTACGCCAGAAAAGCTGGATGTGATGAAGGGGCGCGGGGTAGACCGGATCAGCATCAATCCCCAAACCCTCAACGATACCGTGTTGAAAGCGATTGGCCGCGGTCATACCACTGCACAGACCTTCGATGCCTTTGCTTTGGCGCGCCAGCATGGGTTTACGCACATTAATATGGATGTAATTGCCGGGCTGCCTGCAGATACATTCCCAAGTTTTTCGTCAACTATTGACCGTCTTTTGCAGCTTTCCCCAGAAAGTATCACAGTGCATACGCTTTCTCTGAAACGTTCTTCCCGTCTGAATCAAAATGGCCAGATACAGGTTTTTCATGATGCGGATCTTGCTGGGCAGATGCTGGGCTATTCGCAACAGGCTTTGACAGATTCCGGTTATTTGCCTTACTATTTGTACCGGCAAAGCCGCATGGTGGGGAATCTTGAGAATACAGGATGGTCCAAGCCGGGGTATGAGAGTTTTTATAATGTGTTCATCATGGATGAAACCCATACCATTTTTGCCTGTGGTGCCGGGGCGGTTTCCAAAATCAAAGATCCTTATTCCAATCAGCTGGAACGTATTTTTAATTTTAAATATCCGCACGAATATGAGTCGCGCTTTTCGGAAATGTTAGAGCGAAAGGAAAAAGCGAAACATATTTTTCTGCGGTATCTCAAAAATTCTCAGTCACTTTGACCTCTTTTGTGGGATCTTTTTGGTGCCTTTGTGCAGGTGTTTTACACTGGATGCTAAAAATTTGTGAATTTTTTGTTTTTCATGGGAAATTCCTACCAGTTATCTTGCATTTTCCATGGGAATCGTGGTATAATGTTCACAAGGATTTCATACTCCTTGATAACTTATTTTTTCATGAAAAAAGGGAGCGTATTATTATGGGATTTTTTGATGATCTGGTTGGCAAAACCAAAAATGCTGCACATGTAGTCGGAAAAAATGCTGGTAATTTGGTCGATAGTTCGAAACTCAAAATCCATGCTGCTGAAATGAAAAGCGATATCCAAAAAAGCTACGAGGCGTTAGGCAAGCTCATTTATGAGGCCAAAAAGAATGGTACAGACGCTTCGGAAGCGACTGCCCAAGCCGTTGCCGCCATCGATGAGCTGTATGAGCAATTGGCTGCGATTGATGCCCAGCTGCTCAAATTAAGTAATAAAGTCGTGTGCCCGCAATGCGGCGAGAAAAGTGAAAACACTTCGATGTTCTGTCCGAAATGCGGTACCAAACTCGAACAGGAAGCCCCAGCTCAAACGGAAGAGCCCTGTGGCTGTAACTGTGGCTGTGACGCTGCCGGGGAAAATAATAACGTATTGTAAGCCGTGCTTCAAGAGGGGAAAATCGTTCCCCTCTTTTCTTTGTTTTGTGTGGACATATTGGTCCGCACCAAAGAATATATTTGGTTAGGCGTTTTTGATTGCGCCGCAGGCATCAAATGATTTTTACGAGAAGAAATGGATGTGTTGCCATGAAACCGCCATCCCCGTCGCCAACGGCCAGAACAAAACAAAGCTTTTTACACGGTGCCTTAATCCTGACCGTCGGGATTCTGCTGGTCAAGTTGATCGGTGCGATGTTCAAAGTACCGCTTACCTGGGTCATCCAAGAGGAGGGTCTTGGATATTTCAACACGGCCTATAATTTTTACAGCCCCATTTACAGCCTTGCGACTGCCGGATTTCCGATTGCCATTGCCCGCATGGTTTCTGAAAATTACGCCCGCCAGCGGTACCGCGATATCCGTCAGATCCATCGGGCTTCCATCCCGATTTTTATTATTACTGGTTCCCTCGGGCTGCTCATTATGCTCGTGGGCGCACCTTTTTATGTACACGCAATCGGCAATCAAGGGGCGCTCGCTTCCATGTATTTTCTCGCCCCGGCGATCCTATTTAGCTGTTTGACTGCCATTTACCGCGGCTATTATGAGGGTCTGAGCAATATGTATCCCACCGCGATTTCTGAAATTATTGAGGCCGCCTGTAAGCTCGCCCTTGGATTAAGCGGGGCTTATCTGGTGGTACAGTGGGGGATGCAGGAATTCCAAAATTCCGGTACGGTCTTTGGGCAGCCAATGGTATCCGAAGCGTATGCCCAGAGCGCGGTATTGCCTGCCGCAGCCGCAGCGGCTATTGCTGGCGTGACAGTTGGTTCGTTGTTTGGCTACCTGTTTTTGCTGATCCGTCACAAGACCCGCGGTGATGGCATTACCCCGCAGGAACTTGCATCGGCTCCCATGAGCGAACCGTTCCGCACCGTAGTAGGACGGCTGATAAAAACGGCGATCCCGATTGGGATTGGCGCCTTGGCTGTGAATGTTGCGGGGCTGGTAGATACGACCTTTTTGCAGACCCGGATTCGGGATGTTATGGCGGCAAACCCGGATATTTTGCTGGGAATGTATGAAGGAATGATCCCACAAGTGAATATTGCGGCCAATACTGTGCCAAACTTCTTATATGGCTGTTATTCGCAGGCCATGACATTATTTATGCTGGTGCCGGCGGTCACACAGGCGTTCGGGATTAGCGCGTTGCCCAGTGTCACCAGTGCGTGGACGGGCGGCAACCGCGTACAGCTTAAAACCAGTATGGAATCTGTTTTGCGGATTACCTGTCTGTTCTGCATCCCGGCTGGCCTTGGGATGAGCGTTATGTCGGGCCCTGTCGCCCGCCTGATTTTCGGTGCAAGGGCGTCGATCCCGATTACGTCCCGTGTGCTGGTCATCATGGGGCTGGGAGCTATTTTCGCATCCCTGAGTACCCCGGTTAACAGTATGCTGCAAGCGGTCGGGCGTGTGGATTTACCGGTGAAACTCTTGGCTGTCGGGCTGGTACTCAAGGTTGGCGTTGACTATTTCCTTTCGGGTATTCCGCAAATTAATATCCTTGGTTCCGGCGCTGGTACGCTTCTTTGTTACCTTGTCATTACCAGCTTTGGCATCTTCTTTTTGTGCCGGGTTACAAAAATCAAACCTAGTTTTTTGTCGGCCTTTTTAAAACCCGCAGTGGCTTCTTTGATCTGTTGTGCGGTGTCCTATGTGTCCCAAATTCTGCTTGCCCTGTTCCTGCCAGACCGCGTGGCAACGATGATTGCCCTGTTCATTGCGGTGATTGTATATATAATTGCTTTACTATTTTGTAAAGGTATTAGTAAAACAGACGTTTTGATGTTGCCTAAGGGTCAAAAAATTGCAAAAATACTTGAAAAACATAACTGGATAAGGTAATATAATACAGTATCCATTTTTGCTGACTCCTAGGAGGGATATTGTGGCCTTTGCTTCAAAAGAATATTATGGGATCGAAGATCTGTTGGAGATTGTCCGCCTGCTGCGTGCGCCCGGGGGATGTCCTTGGGACCGGGAACAAACCCATCAGAGCATCCGTGCCAATTTTATTGAGGAGACGTATGAGGCGATTGAAGCCATTGATACAGGCAACCTGCCACTTTTGCAGGAGGAGTTGGGGGATGTATTGCTCCAGATTCTTCTACATGCTCAAATGGAAGCTGAAACAGGCGCTTTCTCGTTTGCTGACGTTGTCGATGGCATTGCGAAAAAATTAATTGTCCGCCACCCGCATGTTTTTGCGGATACCGTGGTTCAGGATTCTTCTGAGGTTCTTGAGAATTGGGATAAAATCAAACAACAGACCAAAGACCACAAAACCCATACGCAGGTTTTACGCAGCGTATCGCCAGCCCTTCCTGCTTTGATGCGCACTGCCAAAATCCAGAAAAAGGCAAGGAAACTGCCCGAGGCTGCCCGTCTCCCGGAATCGCCCGAAAACGCGTTGCAAACGGTTCGACAGCAGCTGGACCGTCTGACCCAAAGCGTTGTGGACGGGGAGGTGGTGGGGGAGCAGGCAGGGGATTTTCTGTTTGCTGTGGTCGATGCCGTAAGGCTGCTTGGCCTTGAGCCGGAGTATACCCTTACCCTCGCCTGTGAACGTTTCCTTACTGCTTTTGAACGTCAGGAACAGGATATGCAACGTCCGCTTAGTAACAATCTTCATGCATGATCGTATTTATAAAACAACGGAGGTTTCAACATGAACAAGACAGAACTCATTACCGCAGTAGCAGACAAAGCTGAACTTTCCAAAAAGGATGCTGAAAATGCCGTAAACGCGATGATCGATACCATTATGGATGCGGTCGCTTTGGAGGATAAAGTACAGATTGTTGGTTTTGGTACGTTTGAGTGCCGTACCCGCAACGAAAAACTTGGCAAAAATCCCCGCACCGGTGAGGATATGATTATTCCGGCTTCGAAAGTCCCTGCGTTTAAAGCTGGCAAGGCATTTAAGGATGCCACCAATCAAGCATAATTTTTCGATTCCGTCTTTGGCTGTGACTGCATTCCGGTTACAGCCCTTTTTATTTTGACCCAGAAAAGGAGCGTCCCTATGAGACTCGACAAGTATCTGAAAGTATCCAGAATTATTAAACGCCGTACTGTTGCAAACGAAGCCTGTGATGCCGGGCGGGTGTTTGTCAACGGCAAGCCCGCGCGTGCTTCCTATGATGTGAAATGCGGCGATCTGTTAGAAATCCAGTTTGGAAGCCGTACAGTCAAGGCTAAGGTGCTGGCTATCAATGAGTACGCCAACCGTGAAACCGCAGCGCAACTTTACGAACTGTTGCCCGAATAATTCCTGCATATTATCGCCTCCAGCTGCATACGTATTGGTATGAACTTGTTGGAGGTCTTTTTTTATGCCAATCTTATCTCCAGAGGAGCCAAGGAAACCGCAGAAAATTCCCCATAGTCTGATCCTTGAAAACCGCAATACCCTAACAGCGACTGGTGTTTCCAATGTGGATAGTTTTGATGAACAGACAGTTGTCGCCTGCACCTCCTTAGGCGAGCTGACCATCCGTGGCGAACATCTCAACATTAACACCCTGAATATGGAAACCGGTGAGCTGACCTTAGAGGGGGAAATTGATTCCATGTCATATGCGGACGCGGATTCTGCAACGGGCGGTTTTTTTTCAAAATTGTTTAAGTAGTTTGAAACGCAGGACAACTTGAAAAGGGGAGATGTGCTTTGGATGTCAATTTAGGAGTCCAGTGGAGCGGCATTCTGATCGCCTTGGTAACGGGTGCGCTGCTCGGTGCAGCTTATGATGCCCTTCGTCTGATCCGTCTGCTGCTCTCCGGGCAGAAGTGCCATGTGGTTGTCCAAGACTTCTTTTTCATGCTCTTTGCCGCCTTTGTTACCTATCTGGTTTGCCTGGCCGTAAGCTATGGGATGATCCGTTTTTATGTCATTGCGTGCGAGATCATCGGCGCTTGTGTGTACCTGCTTTCTATCGGGCAGATCACGGGGCGCATCGCTACCTTGATTTATAAGGTCTTCCGGGCTGTTTTTGGTTTTTGCTGGCGCATCTTTTTTCGTCCAATCTTTGCATTTTTCTCCGCTGTGGCACGCTGGTTTTGGCACAAATGTACAGCACTACAAAAAGTTACAAAAAAATGTCAAAAAAATCACAAAAATCCCTTGAAACATAAACCCCATTTGGTGTATAATCTCTTTATAGGTCTACGCAGAAATAAGGGAACTCACCACGGTAAGGGAGGCTCGACGGAAGAATGAAACTTCTCACTGGAAAACCCAAGCGTCGCAGACGAAGCTGGATTTTGCGTCTTGCATTGTTGGCATTTGCGGTGTATATTATCGTTTCCATCGTCAACCAGCAGATCCAGATCGGGCAAAAAAAACAGGAGCTTTCTGTTGTCCAGCAGCAGCTTACGGTTCAGAACCTGAAAAATGAAGAACTCAAATCCGTCCTAGAGAACGGTTCCACCGACAGTAATGATTTTATCGAACGCAAAGCGCGCGAAGAATTAAATTATGTCAAGCCAAACGAACGTGTTTTTGTGAATATTTCCGGAGATTAATGCCGGCCTGAAGTTTTTAGAGAGGGTTTAACTGAATATGCAGCTTGAAGTGGGAGCAATCCTTGAGGGAAAAGTCACTGGTATTACAAATTTTGGCGCTTTTGTCGACCTTGGCGAGGGCAAAACCGGCATGGTACATATCTCCGAAGTCGCCCCAACGTTTGTCAAGGAAATCCGCGAGTATGTCACCGAAAACCAGACTGTGAAAGTAAAAATTCTGAGCATGGGCGAGGATGGCAAAATCAGCCTGTCGATGAAAAAGGCCGTGGCGCCGCCGCCGCGTGCCCCGCATCCGCCCCGCAACCAGTCCGCCGGACGCCCCGGCAATTATGAGTGGCAGAGCCGAAGGAATGAATCAGCTAGTTTTGAAGATATGCTGTCCAAGTTTAAGCAGACCAGTGATGAAAAAATGTCTGCCTTGAAAAAGGGCATGGAGTCCAAACGCGGCGGCTTTTCCCGCCATGGTTCCGGCCAATCCAGATAACATTTCAGCAGGGTGTGTTTACCCTGCTTTTTTTGTATGAATGATAACGGAAAATTCGCAAAATATGACATTTATTTTGTTTCAAAAAAAGGGGGAATATTATGTTAATGATCCATGCATTGGTCCATACTATGGCGGGGAAATGTTTCCCGGATGGTTTTATCCGCATCGAAAACGGGAAAATTGCCGAAGTAGGGGAGATGGCGTCGCTTACACCGAAAGGGGAAACCATGGATATGCAGGGGGCGCACGTTTATCCCGGCTTCATTGATGCCCATACCCATCTTGGGATGTGGGAGGATGGCCTCGATTTTGAAGGTGACGATGGCAATGAGGATACGGACCCTGTTACGCCGCATCTGCGTGCGATTGACGCAATCAACCCCCTTGACCGCTGTTTTGGCGAGGCTCTGGCGGCTGGTGTCACGACAGTGGTGAGCGGCCCCGGCAGTGCGAATCCCATCGGCGGACAGATGGTCGCCATGAAAACGTGTGGGATCTGTGTGGATCAGATGGTGGTCAAAATGCCTGTGGCGGTCAAAATGGCTTTGGGGGAAAATCCCAAAAATGTCTACCACGGCAAAAACCAATCCCCTGTGACCCGTATGGCGACCGCCGCCCTCATCCGTGAACAGCTCTCGAAAGCCCGTGCTTATTTGGAGGATCTCCAGTGTGCGGAGGACGATGATTCGGATGAGCTTGATCCGCCGGAGTTTGACATGAAATGTGAAGCGTTGCTGCCCGTTTTAAAACGCGAGGTACCAGTCCATTTCCATGCCCACCGCGCCGACGATATTTTTACGGCGATCCGTTTGGGCAAGGAATTTCATTTAGATTTTGTGGTCGTCCACGCGACCGAAGGGCATCTCATTGCCGAGTATCTCAAACAGGAAAAGGTTGCGGTGCTTTCCGGACCGTTCCTTTCCGACCGTTCCAAGCCCGAACTGCGGAATCTTACGCCGAAATGTCCGGGGATTTTATCTGGCCAT
Source organism: uncultured Eubacteriales bacterium (assembly GCA_949741605.1). GTDB lineage: Bacteria > Bacillota > Clostridia > Oscillospirales > Acutalibacteraceae > UMGS1071. The sequence continues at coordinate 16,381 of CATJNB010000061.1, forward strand.
GGCATTCCGATGGCGATTGTTACCGACCATCCTGTGATCCCGATTCAATATCTGCCGCTGTGCGCCGGGCTGGCTGTACGGGAAGGAATGGACCCAGAACAGGCGATGCGCGCCATTACCTGTAACCCTGCCAAGATTTGTAAGATTTCTCATCGTGTTGGTTCGATTGAACCCGGAAAAGATGCGGATTTGGTTGTGTTCCGCAGCAATCCGCTGGAATTGTCCGCAAAGCCCGAAATGGTATTTGTCAATGGGAACCGTGTGGTTTAATGGAAAGGAGTGGAGGTTATGCGTGAAATCCATGTAGCCGAACTGACGGCTGCTGTCAAACAGCTTTGTATGGAGAGTAACCGCGTCCTGCCGCTGGATTTGGAGCAATCTATCCGGGAGTCTGCCCGGGGTGAATCGAATCCCACAGGACAAGCGATTTTACAGGATTTATGTGCCAATATGGACGCTGCCCGGGAACTGCAAATCCCTATTTGTCAGGATACCGGTATGGCGGTCATTTTTCTGGAGATCGGCCAGCAGGTCATGCTGGTAGGCGGCGACTTACAGGAGGCCATACACGAAGGTGTGCGGCAGGGCTATACGGAAGGCTTATTGCGCTGTTCCGTAGTTTCAGACCCTTTGCGCCGTGTGAATACAGGCGACAATACCCCTGCGGTGATCCATACCCAGATTGTGCCGGGGGAACAGGTGTCGGTGACGGTGGCACCCAAAGGTTTTGGCAGCGAAAATATGAGCCAGCTTAAAATGTTCACGCCTTCCGCAACCCGGCAGGATCTGATTGATTTTGTTGCGGATGTCGCAAGGCAGGCTGGCAGCAACCCGTGTCCCCCGATGCTTTTGGGTGTGGGAATTGGCGGCGATTTTGAACTGTGCGCTTATTTGGCTAAAAAAGCCCTTTGCCGGGATTTCTCCCAGAAACATCCTGATCCCTTCTATCAGGCACTTGAGAGGGACATGCTGGATGCGGTCAATGCGTTGGGGATTGGCCCGCAGGGGTTTGGCGGGGATACATCGGCGCTGTCGGTTGCCATTGAGGTGTACCCGACCCATATTGCCGGGCTTCCTGTGGCGGTAAATGTGGGATGCCATGTGACGCGTCATAAAAATCTTACAATTTAACATTTTCTTCTTTTCTTTATTTGGTAACTATGTTATAATAAGGATGCGGGGGACATCCCCAATTTGTCCCAACGCGAATTTTTTAACATTAAGGGGTTGTTGGTATGAAAATTACAATTACCGGCAGAAAAGTGAACTTGCGTGATAATTTTAAAGATCTCGTCCATAAGAAATTGTCCCGTTTCGACAAGATCTTTGTTGACGATGCCGAAGCTGTGGTGGTCGTAACGGTCGAACATAACCGTCAAACGGTCGAAATTACCATCCGTCAGCCTGGGATGCTGTGCCGTGCGGAATCAACCGATTTTGAAATGAACGACGCTTTAGATCAAGTGGTTAGCGCTTTGGGCCGTCAGATCCGCAAAAATAAAACCAAACTCGAAAAGAAAATTCATCATTCCGGCGCCCTTGACCAGTATATCCAGGATTACTTCAACAGCGAGGACCCCGATGAATCGAAAGAGTCCTATGACGTCGTAAAAACCAAAAAGTTTTTTGTCAAACCGCTCAGTATTGATGAAGCCATCCTCCAAATGAACCTGCTCGGGCATGAATTCTTCATGTTCCGCAACGAGGATACCGGAGAGATTAACGTGGTCTATAAACGGAATGACGGCGCTTATGGCCTGCTCGTACCCGAAGAAGAATAAACCTTGCAAGGGGGACTGTGACATGGGGCACGGCCCCCTTTGTGCCGCCAAACTTCATACCCATAACGGAGGAAATCTGCATGCAATCCATCCATTTAGTTTGTCCCTGCCTGCTGGGGATCGAGGGCCTTGTAGCCGATGAGCTGCGTGCCATGCAGGCTCAAAATGTACAGCCTCAAAATGGCAGGGTACTCTTTGAAGGCGATGTTTCCATGCTCGCCCGCGCCAACCTCAATTCCCGTTACAGTGAACGTGTACTAATCCAAATGGGTTCCTTTTCAGCACGTACCTTTGAGGAATTATTCCAAGGGGTCAAAGCATTGCCGTGGGAAAACTGGATCGGGAAAACGGATATTTTCCCGGTAAAAGGCCGGTCGCTCAACTCGAAACTTTCGAGTGTACCGGACTGCCAATCCATTATCAAGAAGGCTATTGTAGAACGCCTCAAGCAAACTTACCATATTAGCTGGTTTGAGGAAACTGGCACCCTGTACCAAGTACAGTTTTTGATCCTCAAGGATCAGGTCAGTGTCATGATTGATACGTCTGGCGTGGGACTGCATAAGCGTGGTTATCGTGCGAATTCCACCGACGCGCCCATCAAGGAAACATTAGCTGCGGCTATGGCGCATCTCTCGCGGGTACGTGCCGATGGCCATGTGGTGGACCCCTTCTGCGGTTCCGGGACTATCCTGATTGAGGCCGCCTTGTATGCCATGAATATTGCACCCGGACTGCGCCGGAATTTCTCGGCGGAAAACTGGGATCAGATTGACCCCAAAATATGGCTGCGTGAAAAGGAACGTGCTCAGGATCTGGTGCGCCGGGATGCCAAATTTGAAGGTATTGGTTACGATATCGACAGGGCAGCGGCATCCCTCACGCTGGACAATGCCAAAAAAGCTGGGGTGATCGCCAAAGTCAAGACCGAATGCCGGGATATCCGGGATTTTGAGAACATAGAGGAACGCGGTTATGTGATCTGTAATCCGCCTTATGGGGAACGCCTTTTGGATGTGGAACAGGCGCGCGGCATCTACCGTGTGATGGGCCGTGTGTTTGAACGCAAACCCCGTTGGAGTTATTCCGTTATCAGCCCGGATGATTCCTTTGAGGAATGTTTTGGACGCCAGGCTGACCGCCGCCGCAAACTGTATAACGGGATGATAAAATGTCAGCTTTACCTCTACTTTAAATAAAGGGGATCGTGGTGTTATGAAAAAATTTTCTCTTTTATTGGTCAGTTTGTTTTGTGTATTTCTGTTTGCCGGATGTGGCGGGCAATCCCTTACTGTAAAGGAACTCGGCACCAGTCCGGTGGCTATGCAGACCGTCACTATTCCAGACCCTTACCGGTCTGCTATGTCTTACCAGTTGTCGATCCCGGAAGACTGGAGCTGCGGTACGCCCACCAGCCATCAGATTATTGCTGGCTTCCAGGATATTGCGGATCGTTCCGATTTTGCAGAGGATCTGCAATCCTATGTGCGTATTGCTAGCTATATGGATGGCGCTCATGATGGGGCAAAAAGTGCCCATGAAAAGCTCTTTAAGGGCGATACACAGGGATTCGAAAAATGGCTCAATGAGGATTCTGCCAAAGAGTCAGAGATCCAGTACAGGGGCACGTATTCGGATGTCCAATGTACCAATGTGTATCAGGGGACGCATGGGAAAATTTATGAGGTCGAGTATTGGAATACCTATCAGGATTCCAAAGGCTCCAGCGGTTACCGGATACTGAGTTATTACCGGGATGATAGTCCATACTATGTTATGGTAACGCTGGGTTCGTCCCGCACCAACGACGTGCCGCAAACCGAACGTCCCTTCCGGGCACAGGATGTCGCCCTTTGGGTGGCGGATTCGTTTGAAGTGCAGGTTGCCGATTAATCCTGAAGGAGGTTACAAGATGTTAGAAGAAATCCTGAAGTTTAACGAGGAATTTGTTGCCAACAAGAGTTACGAAAAGTACGCTACGGACAGCAAATATCCAGATAAAAAAATTGCGATTGTCACTTGCATGGACACCCGTTTGACCGAGCTGTTGCCTGCGGCTTTGGGGATTAAAAATGGGGATGTCAAAATTATTAAAAATGCTGGCGGTGTGATTTCGCATCCATTTGGCAGTGTGGTACGCAGTCTGCTGGTGGCTGTGTATGACCTCGGGGTCACGGAAATTATGATTGTCGGTCACAGTGACTGTGGAGCCCAGAGCATGGACAGCAAATCTATGATCCAGAAAATGAAAGAGCGAGGTATTTCGGAGGATAGCCTGAAGCTGATTGATTTTTGCGGTGTCGATTTTGATACTTGGCTGTCTGGCTTCAGCGACTTGGAAATGTCGGTACGCGAGGGCGTTGACCTGCTGCGTAAACACCCGCTGATCCCGGATGACGTCACAGTCAAGGGCTTTTTGATTCATTCCCGTACGGGGAAATTAACACCTGTTGAATAAAAAAACGAGAAGGGCAAAGGATTCTGCCTTTCTCGTTTTTTTAGTTTCCAAGACGGATCATTTCATCAATGCACACCCGTGCTTTTGCCATCAGGTCTGGGGACATGGTGATTTCCAAACC
>CATJNB010000062.1 GCA_949741605.1 uncultured Eubacteriales bacterium
TGTGCTTCGCCTTTTGCATGCCTGCCTTTGCCGCCGAGGATGACACCGCCATCCAGCCCCGGTTCCCTGGCTATGCTGGCCTTTACAGCGTAAAGGTTTATCCTGCTAATTGGGTGACCAAGCAATATGACCCTAACGTCTACACAATCAATGATGCTGGAACTGGACGCGATCAGATCCTGAATGTCACTTTAGACAGTAGATCATATCAGTATTATAAAAATAATGGCTGTAATGGATTTTATGTCGAAGTTAAAATTAATTCTACTGGTGTAACCAGATATGAAGTATACAAAAATGGGGTTCGCTCGGAAAGTGGCGGATGTGCAGGAAACACATATACAATTCCATTTTACATTGGTAATAATACTCCAAGTACTTGGAGAGTCGTTCTTTACGATAATATTACTCCAGCACAAGGCAAACCTGTATCTGGCAACATTTACTTATCCTAATGAACGTGCAATAATAGGGATAACAAACCATTAGGAGGATATCTTATGCAAGTAAACGAATTAGAAGCGACAGGAAGATATGCTAACCTCAAAACCTCAAAACATTCGCAGGTAAATGGCAATCTGGGGTTTTTGTCTGCCCTTCGGCAACAAGTCGAACAGGCATCAGTCAATCACCACGATTCATCTACCAAATTGGATGTTCAGGAAAATCGGCAAATCCCCAATTCAGTGCAAGTACCTACCATTCCTAAAAAGGTTTCCCAATCTGTTATCATTGATGGTGAGGAATGGAATGATGAAAGACTGGCGGGTTGCATCGATGTTTGGGGAAATATTTCGACAGAAAAGACAATCAATTGGAATGCAACCGGGACTGATGTATTGACACAGACACAAATGGCAGACTTGCGAGAACGCTACGATATCGAAAATATGAGTAAGCAAGATTTCTACGATCTGTTGTCTGATTTAACTCATCTAAATGTAGTTTCCGCACACGACTGTGAGAGTCTGTTCTGGGTACATGCCCCTGACTGTATGGCTGCTCCTAGTGAACTGTATCACAATTACAATCAAAGACATTTAGAACTAAATTATTTCACTAGGGAAAATTCCAATCTATTGCAGTTCATGCAGCTTCGATACGAACATTCCTTAGAAATGTTCAACTGGGTCGGATCACGCAGCTTCGATGAATATAATCCATCCATGCCGCCACTAATCAAACAAAGATATGTAGATGCTCTTTCTTCGGAAACCGCTTCTTACCAGAAGTTCTTTAGCATTTTTCAGTCTATTAAACGCTAATCCCCCAACGATATCCCTGCACGTTTTCTAAAAAGTACCGAGAGATGAAACTGTTTCGGTTTCTATCTCTCGGTATTCTTTTTTGTTTGGATTCGTTTGAGATCAAACAAGGCAAACCCTTATCGGGCCGCATTTATTTATCCTAATCAACGTGCGATAATAGGGATAACAAATATTGGGAGGAGATTCTCATGCAAATAAACACCGTGGGAAAAATCACAGCTTATTCTAACCGCCAAGCATTCACAAATCCATCTACAAATTCTGGGCAAGACTTTTTGTCTACCGTTCTGCGGCTAAGTGGACAAATTCAAGAGGCAGAGTCTTTCGATACAGCAAAATCTGAAACACCAAGTATATCGGAACTCACCCCACAACAGCTTTTTGAACGACAAAAAAAGATACAAGAAGCTCCCAAATATATGGTAGATGGTTTCTTATGCAGCGATTATTATTTTCTGTGTGAAAAGCATATTTCCAGAGAAAAAACCATCAACTGGCAGGCAACTGGTACCGATGTTTTGACACAGCAGCAGATGGAGGAGCTACAAGAGAAATATGATATTGAAAATCTGAGTGATCAAGACTATTATGATTTGATGTCGGATCTTACTCATCTAAATGTCATTTCTGGTGGGGACGTTGCCCGTACTTACTGGAAAAAAGGTGCGGAGATGAATGCTCCTGCTGAGTTATATGCGGATTACAATAAAGCATATGATGAGTTTGCTTTTTTCCGTAGCAGTCACTTTAATTTCTTAAAGTACCTCCAGATTGAATGGGAACATTCCTCGAAAGTCCTGGGCTGGCTTGACTCGCGCATCTTTGACGACTGCAATCCCGACATGCCACCGCTGGAAAAACAAAACTATTCTAATTATCTTTCTGCTCATATCGCCACTTGCCAGAAGTTATCCGGCATTTTTGAATCGATCAAACGCTAATCCCCCAACGATATCCCTACACGCTTTCTAAAAAAGTACCGAGAGATAAAACTGTTTCGGTTTCTATCTCTCGGTACTCTTTTTTGTTTGGATTCGTTTGAGGTCCATCGGTATCTCCAACAGCATGTGCATACGGTGTTTCAAATGCTGCTCGATCACTCTCAAATGGTTTTCGGGAAGATTCAGGCTCGGATGACGCCGAAAGCGAAACCCGATGAGTCGGCGCAGTTGATTTTTTTGTTTCCTTCCCATCACCTTCGCGCAGATTTCTTCAAAGGACAGGCCATAGGGCGTAGAGCGTGTTTTGGCATAAGTTTCGAGGGAACCTACATTTTGTAAATCGTCTTTTCCCGCAAAGCAAAACAGGGATAGGCCGTTATCAAAAATGGGTGCTAGTGCCAAAATCTTGCCAGTGTGATTATCCCGCAACAGACCAAAATTCCCAAAGTGACGATCTTCATTATAAATCAGTGCATCGAACACCAACATACTCCGCAGCTGTTCTCCGAACTCTTGTCCGAAAGAATCGTAGTAATCCAGACACGCTTTGATACCACCCTTTTTTACAACCCGGCTGATTGGAACGTAGGAAATATCCAAGCTGGTAAACAATTTACACTTTGAGGCCGTGATCCCTTTCCAGTTTTCCAAATCATAACGTACCGCATGCAGCCCCATGGTTTCCGCGATCTGGCTGGCATAGTATTCGCAGTACGGCTCCCGGCCTGCATTCGATACCCCGCTGGTTCCGCCTTTGTACAAATAAATCCCGTCCCCTTCCACAAAACGCCATGCTTTGGGAAGCATCCCATTGGTGGTCAGCTCCGGAGATGTTGTAAACGCCTCTCGGCTTTGTCCTGCTCCCGTGTAAGCCACCAGTGCAAGCATTTCCGAAAAACGGTTTTCATAAAGGTTATATTCGGCAAACTTTCCCTTGAAATCTGCTGGTACTACCCAATAACTGTCATTCAGGGAAAGTCCTTTACAAACATCAATAATCCCTTTGGTATCATTTTGATTCAGGCCGAGGGTTTTTAAAATCTCATCCACAAACATGCGGTTTTTCGGAATGATACGCTGCTTCAGCCATTGGATCACGCCATCGTTACTGCATTCCAAATCCAGTGGCATAAGGTGGGAGAGGTTTGGATTCATGCTCACAATTTCGGCCACCAGACCTTCCAGCCCTCGTTTCTCCATAGAAAATCGCATCAATTCCAGATCATAAAGGCGTAAACTATAAAGGTTATCCATGTGTTTCTCACCTCTTTTCCACTATCGGATTTCTTCCAGAAACTTTCTTTCCTTCTTTTTTCTGTTACGTTCCAAGGTGGCCGCCCATGTTTTTTCGGTTTCATATTTCAGAAATTCAGTCAATGGGATAATCGTTTCCTCCCGGTCATATTTTTCCAGGCACTCATAA
>CATJNB010000063.1 GCA_949741605.1 uncultured Eubacteriales bacterium
AAGACTGCAATAGATATGCGTTGAAGCGGGAGGTTGCGGCCAAAAGGCTGGTTTTTCCGTGGAGTATGTCCGATTTTAAACCGGGCGAAAAAATATTTTTAGGGACAGCAAAACTGGTTATTTTTGTCTTAGGCAAAGAAAAAACCAGTTGGCGCACGGCTTTGTGCGTACCCGCTGTTTCTTCAGACGTTTTTCTTGGAACCTGCCCGGATTCTGCTTTGTAAAAGCGAGTCCGGTTTTTATATGTAACGGGAAGAAACACCCGGCACAGTGTAGCGAACCAAAAGAACGCCGCCCGCCAACTACCATGAAGGAGGCGATGAGAATGGCAGTCAAAGAAAAAATCCGGATAAGAATCAAGGGGTACGATCATCAATTGGTGGATCAGTCCGCTGAGAAAATTGTCCAGACCGCACAGCGTACAGGCGCCAGAGTTTCCGGCCCCGTGCCGCTGCCAACCGAAAAACAGGTTATCACAATCCTGCGTGCTGTCCATAAGTATAAGGACAGCCGTGAGCAGTTCGAAATGAGAACCCACAAACGATTGATTGATATCCTCAGACCATCCAATAAGACCGTTGAGGCTTTGATGAGTCTGGAACTCCCTGCCGGTGTTGATATCGAGATCAAACTCTAAATCAACCAACCAGCAGCCGGGGTCATGTTGACGAAAGTCAACCAATAACCTGCACAGGAGGTCATGTAAATGCAAAAAGGTATTATCGGCAAAAAAATTGGGATGACCCAAGTCTTTGATGAAAAAGGCAAGGTGATTCCGGTGACTGTCGTAGAAGCGGGTCCCTGCGTGGTATCGCAGAAGAAAACCGTGGAAAATGACGGCTATGCGGCGATCCAGATTGGCTTTGGCGATCTGAAAGCCCATAAAGTCAACAAGCCTATGAAAGGCCATTTCGCAAAAGGCGATGTCGCACCAAAGCGCACCCTGCGCGAGTTCCGTATGGACAACACCGATGCGTTTAATGTCGGCGATTTGATTAAAGCAGACACATTCGCAGCTGGCGATAAAGTGGACGTAACCGGCACCAGCAAAGGTAAGGGTTACGCAGGCGTTGTCAAACGCTGGAGCTTTGGGCGTCTGAAAGAATCTCACGGTTCTGGTCCGGTTGCCCGTCACGGCGGTTCCATCGGTATGTGTTCCGATCCTTCGAGAGTGTTCAAGGGCCGCAAAATGGCTGGCCACATGGGCGCTGAGAAGGTTACCGTACAAAATCTTACCGTTGTCAAGGTGGATGCTGAAAACAACCTGATCGCTGTCAAGGGCGCTATTCCGGGCCCGAACGGCGGCATCGTTATCATCCGCGACAGCGTCAAAGCGTAAGGGAAGGAGGAATTGATATGCCAACAGTAGCAGTACTTGATATGGCTGGCAAGGAAGTTTCCAAAATCGAACTTGCCGAGGCTGTATTCGGAATTGAGCCCAATGTCGCTGTGATGCACGACATGGTGAAAAATTATTTAGCGAACCAGCGTCAGGGGACCCAGTCCGCCCTTACCCGTGCGGAAGTTTCCGGCGGCGGCAAAAAGCCGTGGCGTCAAAAAGGCACCGGCCATGCCCGTCAGGGTTCCACCCGTGCGCCCCAATGGACCCATGGCGGTATCGTGTTCGCGCCAAAGCCGAGGGAATACCGGTATTCCCTCAATAAGAAAGTCCGCCGTCTGGCGATGAAGTCGGCGCTCTCCAGCAAGGTCAAGGACAGCGAGATGATCGTTCTCGACAGCATTGCCCTGGAGGAGTACAAAACCAAAACCATCGCTGCTATGCTCAAAGCGCTGGGTTCTGAAAAGAAGGCTTTGATCGTCCTTGCGGACCATAACCAGAAAGTCATCGCTTCAGCCAGAAATATCCCGGGCGTAAAGACTGCGATGGTCAATACCCTGAATGTTTACGATATTCTCAATGCTGATAAATTTATCGTGCTCAAAGACGCTGTCGCACAGATCGAGGAGGTGTACGCATAATGACCGCTCAAGATATTATCATCCGTCCGATCATCACCGAACGCAGCATGACTGGCATCGGTATGAAAAAGTACACCTTTGAAGTTGCCAGAAACGCCAATAAAGTCGAGATCGCGAAAGCTGTCGAAGCTCTCTTTGACGTGAAGGTTTCCAAGGTGAATACCATGAACGTAAGAGGTCACCTGCGCCGCCAGGGCCGTACTGAAGGCTATACCCCCGCGTGGAAAAAAGCCATCGTTTCCCTGACTGAGAGCAGCAAGCCGATTGAATTCTTTGAAGGTATGATGTAATCCGTCATCCTACTATCACCACAGAGGCAACGTATGGGGTTGTGCCATCTCCCCGCAAAGCCATCATGAGGAGTGTGAAACCGAATGGCAATTATCAACTTTAAACCTACCACGGCTTCCAGACGGAATATGTCTGTTACCGATTATTCGGTACTTTCCAAGGTTGAACCGGAAAAGAGCCTGCTCGCTCCGCTCAACAAAAAGGCTGGCCGTAACAGCTATGGTAGAATCACCGTGCGCCACCGTGGCGGCGGCAACCGTAAAAAATATCGTATCATTGACTTTAAACGTCAAAAACACGACATGCCCGCAACGGTACTCACCCTTGAGTACGATCCAAACCGTTCCGCGTTCATCGCGCTGGTACAGTATGAGGACGGCGAGAAGCGTTATATCCTCGCTCCAAACGGTTTGAAGGTTGGCGACGTCGTAGTTTCCGGCCCAAATGCCGATATTAAACCCGGCAATGCGCTCCCGCTTGCCAACATCCCAACCGGTACGTTTATCCATAACATTGAGCTGTATCCCGGCAAAGGCGGCCAGCTGGCACGTTCCGCCGGCAACATGGCCCAGCTTATGGCAAAGGAAAACGGTCTGGCTCTCCTGCGTCTGCCGTCGGGCGAGCTGAGAAACGTATCCGCTACCTGTATGGCAACCATCGGGCAAGTCAGCAACACCGACCATGAGAATGTTAAGATTGGTAAGGCTGGCCGCAAACGCCACCTCGGCTGGCGTCCGACTGTCCGCGGTTCCGTTATGAACCCATGCGACCACCCGCATGGTGGTGGTGAGGGCAAAGCTCCAATCGGCCGTCCTGGCCCGGTTACTCCATGGGGCAAACCTGCTCTCGGCTACAAGACCCGTGCTAACAAGCACCGTTCCGATAAATTTATCGTGAAACGCAGAAACGGCAAATAAGGCATACAGAAAGGAGCTTGATTGAATCATGGGCAGAAGCGTGAAAAAAGGTCCTTATGTACAGCCGGTGCTGTTGAAAAGGATTGAACAAATGAATGAAAAAGGCGAGAAGAACATCGTGAAAACATGGAGCCGTGCCTCCACGATTTTCCCGGATTTCGTGGGTCATACCATCGCCGTACACGACGGCCGCAAACATGTGCCGGTCTATGTGACCGAGGATATGGTCGGCCATCGTCTTGGGGAATTTGCCCCAACCAGAACGTATAAAGGCCATGCCGGTTCCAAAACCGGCGGCAAATAACGGCCGAAAGGAGTGTCTATCATGGAAGCAAGGGCTTATCTGAAATATGCCCGCATTTCTCCACGTAAGGTGCAAATTGTCCTGGATCTGATCCGCAAACAGCCAGTTGACAAGGCAATGGCTATCCTGAAAAATACCCCAAAGGCCGCCTGTGAAGATTTGCAAAAACTACTCAAGTCCGCGATGGCGAATGCGGAAAATAATCATAATATGGACGTTTCGCGGCTGTACGTGGCACAGTGCTTCGTCAGCCCCGGCCCGATCCTCAAGCGCATCCGTCCGAGAGCGCAGGGTCGCGCGTTCCGAGTGCTCAAGAGAACTTCGCACGTTACCCTCGTGCTCATGGAACAGGAATAAGCAGAATAGGAGGTAAATTATGGGCCAGAAAGTAAACCCGCACGGCCTTCGTGTGGGCGTCATTAAAGACTGGGATTCCCGTTGGTTTGCAAAGAAAAATACCTTCGGCGATACCTTAGTTGAAGATTATAACCTGCGTAAAACGCTGAAAAAACAACTTGCTGCCGCTGGTGTCCCGAAAATCGAGATCGAACGCGACGCATCCAAAGTCCGCGTTCACATCCACTGTGCCAAGCCTGGCATGGTTATCGGCAAGGGCGGTTCCGAGATCGAGAAGCTCCGCGTCCAATGTGAGAAATTCCTCAAAAGACCGGTGCTCATTAATATTGTTGAGGTAAAATCCCCGGATCTCAATGCCCAGCTCGTGGCAGAAAATATTGCCCAGCAGCTTGAAAAGAGAATTTCGTTCCGCCGTGCCATGAAACAGTGCATCGGCCGCGCGATGAAGCTCGGCGCAAAGGGCATCAAGACCCAGGTATCCGGCCGTTTGGGCGGCGCAGAAATTGCCCGTACCGAACACTATCATGACGGCACCATCCCGCTGCAAACCCTCAGAGCGGACATCGACTACGGTTTCGCTGAGGCTGCTACCACCTATGGCCGTCTGGGTGTTAAGGTCTGGATTTACAGAGGCGAGGTTTTGCAGGACAATAACCGTGCCCGTAAGGAAGGAGGAAGCAAATAATGCTTTTGCCAAAGCGCGTAAAATACCGCAGAGTTCACCGTGGCCGTTTGACCGGTAAGAGCTACCGCGGCAATAAAGTCACAAACGGCGATTTCGGCATCCAGGCGCTCGAGCCGGCATGGATTACTTCCAACCAGATCGAATCCGCCCGTATCGCGATGACCCGTTACTGTAAGAGATTTGGTAAAGTCTGGATCAAAATTTTCCCAGATAAGCCCATTACCGAAAAGCCGGCCGAGACCCGCATGGGTTCCGGTAAAGGTTCGCCGGAATATTGGGTAGCCGTTGTAAAGCCGGGCAGAGTAATGTTCGAAATCGGCGGCGTACCGGAGGAGACAGCCAGAGAAGCTTTGAGACTTGCTTCCCATAAGCTCCCGGTAAAATGCAAATTCGTGAAAAAGGAAGAAACGGGGGGTGAGCAGTAATGAAGGCCACAGAAATCAGAAAGATGTCGACTGAGGAACTTCAGGCAAAACTCAAGGACCTCAAGGAAGAACTGTTTAACCTGCGTTTCCAGCTCGCCATTAACCAGCTCGAAAACCCGATGCGTGTTTCCGCTGTGAAGAAAGATATCGCCCGCGTCAAGACCGTTTTGCGCGAAAACGAGATCAAAAGCGGACAAAATGCGTAACGGAAGGAGGAGGAAACTGTGAGCGATAGAAATATGAGAAAAACGGACGTTGGCAAGGTTGTCAGCAACAAAATGGATAAGACCATTGTTGTCGCCATCGAGAACAGCGTCAAGCATCCGCTTTATAAGAAAATTATTAAACGCACCATCCGGCTCAAGGCCCACGATGAGGAAAATGCGTGCAATATCGGCGATAAAGTGCGGATCATGGAGACTCGTCCTCTTTCCAAAGATAAAAGATGGCGGCTCGTGGAAATCATTGAAAAGGCAAAATAAGTTGTTTTGCCAGAGTTAGATAAAGGAGGAACGCACTGTGATTCAGCAACAGACCTACCTTAAGGTTGCCGATAACACCGGGGCAAAAGAGCTTATGTGCATCCGTGTGCTCGGCGGTACCGGCAGAAGGTATGCGAATATCGGCGACGTTGTCGTAGCTTCCGTCAAAAAAGCAGCACCCGGCGGCGTTGTTAAAAAAGGCGATGTTGTAAAAGCGGTCATCGTCCGTACCGCTTTCGGCGTGCGCCGTGAGGACGGCACCTATATCCGTTTCGACGAGAATGCAGCCGTTATCATCAAGGAAGACAAAAACCCGAGGGGCACCCGTATCTTTGGGCCTGTCGCAAGAGAGCTGCGCGACAAGGATTACCTGAAGATTCTGAGCCTTGCCCCGGAAGTATTGTGATGGGAGGCGCGCTACATTATGAATAACAAAATTCATGTCAGAACCGGCGACACCGTCACCATTCTCAGTGGGAAGGATCGCGGCAAAGAAGGCAAAGTTCTTGCTGTCAGCCCCAAGGAGCAAAAGCTCATTGTAGAAGGCTGCAACCTTGTAACCAAGCATGTACGCCCCCGCAGAATGGGCGAACAGGGCGGCATCGTAAAGGCCGAAGGCGCGATGTATGCCTGCAAGGTCCAGCTTGTATGCCCTCATTGCAAGAAGCCGACCCGCATCGCCCACGGCGTTGATGGTGACAAGAAAACCCGCGTGTGCAAAAAGTGCGGGGAAACGCTGTAAGGAGGATCAAAATGGCTAGACTCAAGGATTATTATAAAAAAGACGTGGCTCCGGCTTTGATGAAGAAATTCTCTTACGACAGCGTCATGCAGATCCCGAAGCTCGACAAGGTGGTCATCAACGTGGGCGCCGGCGAAGCGAAGGATAATGCCAAAGCAATTGATGCGATTATGTCGGATATCGCAACCATTACCGGCCAGAAGCCGATGGTGTGCAAAGCAAAAAAATCGGTTGCGAACTTTAAGCTCAGAGAAGGCATGAGCATTGGCGTCAAAGTCACGCTGCGCGGCGAGCGTATGTATGAGTTTGTGGACCGTCTGTTCAACATTGCCCTGCCAAGAGTCCGTGACTTCAGAGGCATTAACCCAAATTCCTTTGACGGCCGCGGCAACTATAACATGGGCATTAAAGAACAGCTCATTTTCCCGGAAATCGACTACGATAAAATTGACAAGGTCCGCGGCATGGACATTTGTTTTGTAACAACCGCAAAGACCGACGAGGAATCCCGCGAGCTTTTGAGCCTGATGGGTGCCCCGTTTGCGAAATAAGGAGGGAATATTGTGGCCAAAACTTCAATGAAAGTCAAACAGATGAGAGGGTCGAAGTACCAGACTCGTCAATACAACAGATGCAAAATCTGTGGCAGGCCGCATGCCTACCTGCGCAAGTTCGGTATTTGCCGCATCTGTTTTAGGGAGTTGGCATATAAAGGCCAGATCCCGGGCGTTAAAAAGGCAAGCTGGTAAGCTAGAAGGAGGTAAACGGTATGCAGATTACGGATCCAATCGCCGATTTGCTCACACGTATCCGCAACGCAAGCTCTGCAAAGCATGACAGCGTGGAAATCCCGGCTTCCAACATGAAAAAGGCAATTTGCCAGATTCTGGTGGATGAGGGGTATGTGAAGAGCTTTACCGTCACTGAGGACGGCAAACAAGGCATTATCAAAGTCAACCTGAAATACGGTGAGGGGAAAACCCCCGCCATCAAGGGCCTGCGCCGGGTCTCCAAGCCGGGCCTGCGCATTTATTCCAATGCAGAAGAACTGCCAAAGGTCATCAAGGGCCTGGGCGTTGCTGTGATCTCGACTTCCAAGGGTGTGATGACTGACCGTCAGGCACGCAAGGAAAACGTGGGCGGCGAAGTTCTCGCATTTATCTGGTAAAGAAAGGGGTGCTGCTATTATGTCGCGAATTGGAAGAAAACCCATAAATATTCCCGCTGGCGTAGATGTGAAAATGGATGCCGGCGTTATGACTGTCAAAGGTCCGAAGGGCACGCTGACACAGCGTATCCATCCCAATATGTCCGTAGCGGTTCAGGGCGCTGAAATCCTCGTTACCCGCCCGGACGACAACAAGGAGAACCGTTCCCTGCACGGCCTGACCCGCACGCTCATCCACAACATGGTGGTTGGTGTCACCGAAGGCTTTAAAAAGGAACTCGATGTCAATGGCGTTGGTTACCGTGTACAGAAAACCGGCAACGACCTTGTCATGAACATCGGCTATTCCCATCAGGTCATCATGCCGCAGATTGATGGGATTACGATTGAATGTCCGTCCCCAAACAAGATTATTGTTTCTGGTCCTGATAAGCAGAAGGTTGGCCAGTTTGCTGCGGAGATCCGCGAGAAACGCCTGCCAGAGCCTTATAAGGGCAAGGGAATCAAGTATGTGGACGAAGTGATCCGCCGTAAGGAAGGCAAAGCCGGTAAGGGCTCGAAGAAGTAATTAAAGGAGTGAATTCATCATGGTGAATAAGGCTGATAAGAATACAGCCCGTCAAAGACGCCACCGCAGAGTGCGCGGTAAAATTTCCGGTACCGCACAGTGTCCGCGTCTGAACGTGTTCCGCTCCAGCAAGAACATCTACGCCCAGATTATCGACGATGTTAAGGGCGTTACCCTTGCAGCGGCGTCTACCCTGGACAAAGCGTTCACTGGAAACGGCGGCAATAAAGAAGCTGCCCGTGCGGTCGGCAAGATGATCGCCGAGCGTGCAGCAGAAAAAGGCATCACTGAGGTCGTTTTTGACCGCGGTGGCTATATTTTCCACGGCCGTGTCAAAGAACTGGCCGAAGGCGCCCGCGAGGGTGGCCTCAACTTCTAAGTAAGGAGGGATATTTTTGGCTAGAATTGACGCTTCAACTCTTGACCTCAAAGAACACGTGGTCGCTATCAACCGCGTATCCAAAACCGTAAAAGGTGGCCGTATCTTTAAATTCGCAGCCTTAGTGGTTGTCGGTGACGGCAACGGCATCGTAGGCTTCGGGATCGGCAAAGCCGGCGAGGTTCCGGATTCGATCCGCAAGGGCATCGAGGACGCAAAGAAAAACCTCATGCAGGTTTCCCTGCGCGGCTCGACCATCCCCCACGAAGTACTCGGCGCCTTTGGTGCAGGCCGCGTACTGATGAAACCAGCTGCTCCCGGTACTGGCGTTATCGCGGGCGGCCCGGTGCGTGCGGTCGTCGAGGCTGCCGGCATCAAGGATATCAGAACCAAGGCTCTGCGTTCCAATAACCCCTGCAACGTAGTACGCGCAACCCTTGAGGGGCTCTCGAGCCTGCGTACCGCCGAACAGGTTGCCGCTACCCGCGGCAAGTCCGTCAAAGAAATTCTGGAATAGGGGGTGGCAGGAATGGCACAGCTTAAAATTAAGCTCGTCAAGAGCCTTATTGGCAGCAAGAAAGACCAGATTGCAACTGCCAGGGCGCTTGGCCTGAAGAAAATCGGGGATGAAACCATTCAGCCCGATAACCCGCAGACCAACGGCAAGGTGGCCAAAATCATCCACCTCATCGACGTTTGCAAAGCGTAAGAAGGAGGTGCGACACAATGAAATTGCATGATCTGACAGCGGTTCCAGGCTCTACCAAAGAGGCAAAACGCATCGGCAGAGGGCATGGTTCCGGCCAAGGGAAAACCGCCGGCAAAGGCCATAAGGGCCAAAAAGCCAGAGCAGGCAAAGGCTTTAGAGCCGGTTTTGAAGGCGGCCAGATGCCTCTCCAGAGACGTATCCCAAAACGTGGGTTTAATAACATTTTTGCAAAGGAGATCCTTTCCATCAATGTTGGCTCGCTGGAAGCTTTCGACAACGGTGCTACGGTCGATATCCAGGCACTGTGCGACGCAGGTTTAATCAAGAAGTGCTGTGACGGGGTGAAGATCCTCGGGAACGGCAAACTGACGAAAAACCTCACCGTCAAAGTTACGGCTTTCTCCGAAAATGCCAAGCAAAAGATTGAAGCTGCCGGTGGGAAGGCCGAGGTGATCTGAATTGTTTAAAACAATACGGAACGCCTGGAAGGTCCCTGAACTGCGAAAAAAATTGCTGTTTACTTTGTTCATTATTGTGGTTTTCCGGATCGGTTCGGTCATTACTGTGCCGTTTTTGAATACCGAAGCCCTCTCCGGGCTGATGAACGAAATCAGCGGCAGCGGCAACGCTTTGGGTTACCTGAATATGCTTTCTGGTAACGCTTTTGCCAGCGCCTCGCTTTTTGCGATGTCCATTACGCCGTATATTAATGCTTCCATTATTATGCAGCTGCTTTCCATCGCGATCAAGCCGTTAGAACGGTTGGCAAAGGAAGGCGCGGAGGGCCAGAAGAAAATTACGGCCATCACCCGCTTTATGACGGTCGGACTGGGTTTGCTGCAAGGCACAGCGTTTTATCTGTACCTGCGTAGCAGCACTTGGGAAGGCCAGCCAGTCGTCTTGTATCATCAGGGCGGCGCACAGGTATTTTCTGCTATTGTGATTATCCTTACGTTCACAGCGGGCACTGCGCTCTTGATGTGGCTTGGGGAACAGATCAATAAAAAAGGCGTGGGCAACGGTATCTCCATTATTCTCTTTGCCGGTATCGTCGCCCAGATGCCATCCATCATTATGCACCTTGTAGATTATATGAAACGCGCGATCTATCTGGGCGAGGTTCAGTTCTACGCATTGGTGCCGTGTTTTGTCCTGATCTTCTTTATTCTGGTTTGGGTCATCGTTTTCATGAACGACGCCGAGCGCAGAATCCCGATCCAGTATGCAAAACGTGTGGTTGGCAGGAAAATGTATGGCGGACAAAGCACCCACATCCCGATTAAGATCGGTGCCACGGGTGTTATGCCGGTCATCTTTGCAAGTTCCATCCTCTCCATCCCCAGCACGATCCAAATGTTCATCGGTGATGCCGGCCAGACTGGCTTCTGGAAAGGCTTCTTTGATGCGTTTTCGTCGGGCGGATGGATCTATTGTATCATCTATTTTGTGCTGATCGTAATGTTTGCGTTCTTCTATATTACGATCCAGTATAATCCGATGGAAATGGCCAATAATCTGCGTCAGAACCACGGCGCGATTCCGGGCATCCGTCCGGGCAAACCCACTTCTGACTATATTGCGAAGATCTTGTCCAAGATCACCCTGATTGGGGCTTTGTTCCTCGCATTTATCGCATTGCTCCCCATTGTGTATGGGTCCGCGGCCGGGATGCAGAACCTTGGCCTTGGCGGCACGTCAATCATCATTATGGTAGGCGTTGCTTTGGAGACAGTCAAACAAATGGAATCGCAAATGATGATGCGCACGTATAAAGGTTTCTTGGATTAAGGTCCGGCGGAAAAGGAGTAAAGAGAATATGAATATCATACTTCTTGGCGCACCGGGCGCCGGCAAAGGAACACAAGCCGCAATCATTTGCGACCATTTAAAAATCCCTACAATTTCTACGGGTAACATTATCCGTGCGGCGCTGAAAAGCGGTACTGAAATGGGTCTGCGCGCCAAGTCCTATATGGACGAAGGAAAGCTCGTTCCAGATGAGGTCGTCATCGGCATCATCCAGGAACGCCTGAGAGAAGACGACTGCAAAGACGGCTTCATTCTGGATGGTTTCCCGCGTACGATCCCGCAGGCCGAGGCTCTGGATAAGATGGGCGTGAAAATCGACAAGGTGGTCGATATTGACGTGCCGGATGAGGAGATCATCAACCGTCTGTCCGGACGCCGTGTCTGTGAGAAGTGCAGCGCAACCTACCATGTGACGTTTAACCCGTCCAAAGAGGAAGGTGTGTGCGACGCTTGTGCAGGCACCCTGATTCAGCGTATGGATGACCACCCAAATACCGTAAAGGAACGCCTTCAGGTCTACCACGACCAGACCGAGCCCCTCAAAGGCTATTATGAAAAGCAGGGCAAGCTCAGTGTGGTAACAGGGACGGGGGATATCAAGGATATTACCCGCATGACGCTTCAGGCGTTAGAGGCCTGATTATGGTCGTGCTTAAAACAAGCCGGGAACTCAAAGCCATGCGAGAGGCCGGCAGGATTTCAGCACGGGCGTTAAAGCTGGCTGGGGAAGCGGTTGAGCCGGGTGTCAACACCGCAGAGATCGACCGCATTGTCCACCGGTATATCCAGCAGCAGGGGGCAACCCCCTCGTTTCTGGGGTATAACGGCTTCCCGGCAAGCGCGTGTATTTCCGTTAACCATGTGGTCATCCACGGCATACCGAAAAAAAGCCAGGTCCTGAGAGAGGGCGATATCGTCAGCATTGATATCGGCGCTTATTATGGAGGTTTCCACGGCGACAACGCTTGGACGTTCGCCTGTGGGGATGTCAGCAAGCAAGCGCAGGCCCTCCTGGACGCCACGCGCGAAAGCCTCTTTGAAGGCATCCGGGCGGCACAGCCCGGAAACCGGATTGGGGATGTCGGCAGCGCGGTGCAGCGGTATGTTGAGGCGCGCGGCTACTCGGTGGTACGGGACTTCGTCGGCCACGGAGTAGGCGCGAAGCTGCATGAAGAACCAACTGTACCAAATTATGGCACACCCGGACGTGGTGTGCGCCTGTTGCCAGGAATGACAATTGCAATCGAACCCATGATTAATGCCGGAGTCCATACCGTACGCACCCTGTCGGACGGATGGAGTACGGTGACAACGGATGGCAAGCTGTCCGCCCATTTTGAACATTCCGTGGCGATCACCTCGGACGGCCCGGTCATTTTGACCCTGCCTGATTGAGTCTGAGGTGGGTTATGGAATTAAAAAAAGGGCAGGTTGTCCGGTGCGGCGCAGGCCGCGAGCAGGGCGGGTTTTTCCTGGTCCTTGCGGTCTGTGGGCGTACCGCCCTGATCTGTGACGGCAGGCACCGTCCGCTGGAGCGGCCAAAGAAGAAAAATGTGATCCATTTGTCGCCCACGAGTACGGTGTTGCCAGATAGTTCGATGCGGTCCAATCGTGAAATCCGCAATGCCCTGCGCCCCTTTCTGGGGGCCGGGTGATGTTCCACAAGGGAGGTTATTCTATGTCTAAGCAGGACGTAATTGAAATTGAAGGTACGGTAAAAGAGGCCCTGCCAAACGCTATGTTTCAGGTGGAGCTTCCCAACGGCCATACGATTTTAGCCCATATTTCCGGCAAGCTGCGTATGAACTTTATCCGCATCCTGCCGGGCGACAAGGTCACCGTGGAGATGTCCCCGTATGACCTGACACGCGGGCGGATCACATGGCGCTCGAAATAAATTCACGTAACTACTAAGGGAGGGCGCACAAATGAAAGTCAGACCTTCTGTCAAGAAAATTTGTGAAAAATGCAAAATCATTAAGCGTAAGGGTAAGATCATGGTGATCTGCGAAAACCCAAAGCATAAACAGCGTCAAGGTTAATGCCCGCGGCGCAACCCAGTTTAACCTATTTCATACGGAGGTGCAACCATTATGGCGCGTATCGCAGGTATTGACTTGCCAAGAGATAAACGCATCGAAATTGGCCTTACCTATATCTACGGCATTGGCCGCAAGTCCGCCACCGATATTCTGGCGGCTACTGGCATCAACCCAGATACCAGAGTAAGGGATCTCACCGAGGACGACGCCTCGAAGCTGAGAGAATATATTGAGCATAATTACCGCGTGGAAGGCGACCTGAGACGGGATATCGCCTTTGATATCAAGCGTTTAATTGAAATCCAGTGCTATCGCGGGATCCGTCATCGCAAAGGCTTGCCGGTCAGAGGGCAGCGTTCCAAAACAAACGCACGTACCAGAAAAGGCCCCAAAAAGACCATGGCCAATAAGAAGAAATAAAGCAGGTTAGGAGGGATTTATCAAGATGGCAGCACAAAAAGGCGGGAAGAAAACCGCAGTCCGCAGACGCCGCGAGCGCAAAAATATTGAGCGCGGCGCTGCACATATCCAGTCCACCTTTAATAATACCATTGTCACCATCACCGATGTCCAGGGCAACGCAATCTCCTGGGCAAGCTCTGGGGAACTGGGTTTCCGTGGTTCGAGAAAATCGACCCCGTATGCCGCCCAGACCGCCGCGGAAACCGCCGCAAAGGCCGCAATGGAACATGGGATGAAAACGGTTGAGGTTTATGTCAAGGGGCCGGGCGCAGGCCGGGAAGCCGCAATCCGTGCCTTGCAGACCGCAGGGCTCGAGGTCAGCATGATTAAAGACGTGACCCCGATCCCACACAACGGATGCCGTCCTCCAAAGAGAAGACGTGTCTAACAGCTAACATCAACGAAAAGGAGGAAGGTTAGGAAATGGCAAAAAATACGCAGCCGATCCTGAAAAGATGCAAAACCTTGGGCATTGACCCAACTGTTTTGGGCGTGAGCAAGAGTACCCGCAGAAACCCAAAACAAGGCAGAAGAAAGCAAAGTGAATATGGCATGCAATTGAATGAAAAGCAAAAAGCCAAATTCATTTACGGCGTACTCGAAAAACCATTCCGTAAATATTATGTGATGGCAACCAAGAAAAGCGGCGTGACCGGTGAAAACCTGCTGCAAATTCTGGAGAGCCGCCTGGATAATGTTGTGTACCGTCTTGGCTTTGCCAATACCAGAAGGGAAGCCCGCCAGATGGTCAGCCATGGCCACATTACGGTCGATGGCAGCCGGGTCAATATCCCCTCTTACCTTGTCACCCCTGGGGAGGTTATCTCGATCCGCGAGAAAAGCCGCAATTCCGTACGGGTGAAACAAGTCCTCGAACAAAACGCCGCTACCCCGATCCCAACGTGGCTCGAGCTTGACCGCAATACCTTAAACGGCAAAGTGGTCACGCTGGCTTCCAGAGACGATATTGACTTTGATATCAACGAGACGCTCATCGTTGAGTTGTACTCCAAGTAATGCCCGTTTCCACTGGCTTTGCAGATGCTTTGCTGCATGGCCAGCAGGCAGTAAGAGACATGGAGGGCAGCTGGCTTTTGCAGGCTGCCGATGTGTGAAGGAGGTTCGCGAATGATTGAGATTGAGAAGCCAAAAATTGAAACTGACGTTTTGTCGGATGACGGTACCTATGGGAAATTTATCGTGGAACCGCTTGAGCGCGGCTTTGGCATCACCCTTGGCAACAGCCTGAGACGGGTTTTGCTTTCGTCGCTGCCGGGTGTCGCTGCAACGTCAATCAAGATTGACGGCGTGGTACATGAGTTTTCTACGATCCCCGGGGTCAAAGAGGATGTTACGGAAATCGTCCTGAATATTAAAGGGCTGATTGCCAAACTACATTGCGATGGTCCGAAAACCGTCGAGATTGATGCCCAGGGTCCCGGTGCCGTTTGCGCCAGCGCAATCAAATGCGACAGCGAAGTCGAAATCTTAAATCCTGATATGCACATTGCTACTTTGAGCGACGGGGCAAAGCTTTCCATGCAGATCACTTTGGACCGCGGCCGCGGGTATATTCCCGCAGAGCGCAATAAAGTGAACCTTGCAGCCGGTGCCCAGAATGTGATTGGGGAACTGCCGGTGGATTCCATTTATACCCCGGTCCTGAAGGTCAATTACAACGTTGAGCCCACCCGCGTCGGGCAGAGCATTGATTATGATAAGCTTATCCTCGATGTGTGGACCAACGGGATCATTAGCGCACAGGAAGCGGTATCGCTTGCAGCGAAGATCCTGACCGAACACCTCAACCTCTTTGTTGACTTGTCCGATACCGGCAGCAGCACCGAGATTATGGTGGAAAAGGACGACAAAGGCAAGGAAAAGGTCCTCGAGATGACCATTGAGGAACTGGACCTTTCTGTACGCTCCTTCAACTGCCTGAAACGTGCAGGAATCAATACGGTGGAGGACCTCATCAATAAATCCGAAGAGGATATGATGAAGGTGCGTAACCTCGGACGTAAATCATTAGAGGAGGTCATTTGGAAAATGGCTTCCCTCGGCTTTAATCTTCACAAGGAAGAAGAATAAATTCCTTGTATGCAAACCCAAGGTAAAGGAGTGATATTCGATGCCCGGAACCAGAAAGCTCGGAAGAGCTACCAGCCACAGGACAGCGATGCTCAGAGCAATGGTAACGTTCCTCTTTGAGAACGGCAAAATTGAAACCACTGTGACCCGTGCCAAAGAGGTACGTTCGCTCGCAGAAAAAATGCTGACAATCGCCAAGGACAATTCGCTGCACAACAAGCGTATGGTGATGTCCTTCCTCACCAAAGAGGACGTAACCCACAAGCTCTTTTCAGAGATCGCCCCGAAATATGCCGACCGTAATGGTGGCTATACCCGCATCACGCGCCTTGGCCCAAGACGCGGTGACGCTGCGGAAATGGCAATCATTGAACTGATCTAAAAACGGAGAACCGTTTTCTTCATAGAAAGCATGCCAGAAACAGAGATGGATCTGTTTTGTGGTATGCTTTTTTGTTTACCGGCACAGATTTTACAAATTATCCATAAAATATCCCTTGAAATGTAACAAAATATATAGTATCATAAAAGAAAGTAATCTGGTATTGGAAACAAGGAGGCGACGTAATGAAAAAAATTCGATTTGCTTCCCGAAAGAAAAAGGGGCCAAAGTCTGCCCTGACCATTGTAAAAGTTGGGTTGGAATGGGCGTTTTTGCTCTCTGTGCTTCTCGTGGTGATTATGCCCTTTACCGGGCTGAATATCTTTGCGCGCGGCAACGATTCCAACCGCATGTTTGCCGGGACGATCATGGTTTCTGCCCTCAAGGATATTGGGAGCAGCCCCGAAGAACAGCAGCAGCTTAAGCAGGAAGTCCAGCGCATTGCCGGGCTCTTGGATGAGGATGCTTCTGATTTGCAGAAGGTGAAAACTGTGCATGATGTGCTGGTACGCAATACGGTTTACGATGATGTCAATTACCGCAATGGCACGTTACCTAAGGTATCGTACACCGCGTACGGTGCGCTGGTACGCAAGACAGCAGTTTGCCAAGGATATTCGCTGGCTTTTGAGATGCTCATGGAGGAGATCGGCATCCCATGTGTGACAGTGGTGAGCGACGAGCTCAAGCATGCGTGGAACATGGTGCAGATGGATGGGGAATGGTATCATGTGGATGTCACACGGGATGATCCGATACCGGATATGAAGGATTATGTCACGTATGAGTACTTCCTGCTCAGTGATGCCAAGATGCAAGCCGATGATCCTGAACAAATCCATTGGGTGATCCGTGGGGAAAATGGCGACGAACAGCCTCCCAAAGCGGGCAACCGCCAGTACGATTCGAGGAGCCAGCGCGACTGGATGTACGGAAACTAAACAAAGAAAAACGGCAGTCCCAAAAAGGGATTGCCGTTTTTGCATTTGGTAGGGATTAGATTTAGATGACACGGACAGCGATGACGCCTTCCACTGCTTTCAAAGCAGCAACCGCAGCATCATTGACATCGCCGTTGACATCAAGCAGAGTATAAGCGTAGTCTTTTTTGGACTTGCTCTGCATATTCTCAATATTGAGGCTAACTGCACCAGTCAGCTGGGTGAGAGTGTTCGGGATATTCTTGTGGATGACGCAGATACGGGTGGAAGCATCCCGGGGCATGGAAACATTCGGCAGGTTGACCGAATTTTTAATGTTGCCGTTCTCGAGATAGTCCATCACCTGATCTACCGCCATGCAGGCACAGTTATCTTCTGATTCCGGTGTCGATGCGCCCAGATGTGGGATCGGGAGTACGCCTTCCACATCAAGGAGGTCATCAGACGGGAAGTCCGTTGCATAAGCAGCTACCTTGCCGTTCTTGAGGGCATCAATGATGTCAGCGGAAACAACGAGGTCACCGCGGGCAAAGTTCAAAATGCGAACCTGATCCTTCATTTTGGCAATCGTGTCTTTGTGAATCAGACCTTTGGTATCTGGAGTCAGTGGTACGTGGATGGAAATATAATCACAGTTTGCGTAGATTTCGTCCAGAGAAAGGGCTGGTTTCACCGAACGGTCCAAATGCCATGCAGCTTCTACGGACAGATATGGGTCATAGCCGTAAACCTCCATGCCCAGTGCTTTGGCGGCGTTGGCAACGAGGATACCGATGGCGCCAAGGCCAATGATACCGAGCGTTTTCCCGGTGATTTCCGGGCCGACAAAAGCAGATTTGCCTTTTTCGACCTGTTTGCCGACCTCTGCGCCCTGGCCTTTGAGGGTTTTTGCCCATTCGATGCCAGCAGTAATTTTCCGGGAGGTCATGAACAGGGAAGCGATTACCAGCTCTTTTACCGCGTTGGCATTGGCACCGGGGGTGTTAAATACCACAATGCCCTTTTCGCTGCATTTGTCAACCGGGATGTTATTGGTGCCAGCGCCGGCACGGGCAATCGCCAGCAGGCTTTCCGGCAGTTCCATGTCGTGCATGGCAGCGGAACGCACCAGAATCGCGGTTGGGTTTTCGATGGCATCCCCACAGGTATACTGGTCGGTCAGACGGCTGGTGCCAATCTTGGAGATTTTATTGAGACATTTTACTTGATACATGTTAGTAATCACCTATCTTAAAAATTATTGATTGTTTTTCTCGAACTCGGTCATGAAGGCAACCAGTTTCTCTACGCCTTCCATTGGCATGGCGTTATAGACCGAAGCACGCATACCACCTACGCTGCGGTGGCCTTTGAGGTTGACAAAATCGTTGGCAGCAGCCTCTTTGACGAATTTAGCATCGAGTTCGTCGTTGCCGGTAACAAACGGGATGTTCATGAGCGAACGGTCTTTGGCAACCACAGTGCCTCGAAAGAGTTTAGATTGGTCAAGGAAATGGTAAAGCAGGTTTGCTTTCTTTTCGTTGATTTCTTTCATCTTGGCAAGGCCGCCGATGTCATTTTTGATCCAGTCGAGTACGAGCTTGCAAATATAGATCGAGTAACACGGTGGGGTGTTGTAGAGGGAGGCGTTATCCGCATGGGTACGGTAGTCGAACATGGTTGGGGTTTTCTCCATGGGTTCGCCGAGCAGATCCTCGCGGATGATGACAACAGTCAGGCCAGCAGGCCCCATGTTTTTCTGTGCGCCAGCATATAATAATCCGAATTTGCTGACATCAATGGGTTCGCTAAGGATGCAGGAAGAAATATCAGCTACCAGCGGGACGTTGCCGGTGTCAGGCAGGGTGTGGTACTTGGTGCCGTAGATGGTGTTATTCATGCAGATGTGGAAATAATCTGCATCTTTGCTGAAGGTGGAAGGGTCAAGCTCCGGGATATAGGAGAAGGTCTTGTCTTTGGACGAAGCGACAACATTTGCCTCG
The DNA here is from genome assembly GCA_949741605.1 of uncultured Eubacteriales bacterium. Lineage (GTDB taxonomy): Bacteria > Bacillota > Clostridia > Oscillospirales > Acutalibacteraceae > UMGS1071. Next base: position 18,717 of record CATJNB010000063.1, read on the forward strand.
CCGTAGCGGGATGCTTCTTTTTGCGCTTTGGTTGCCCATTGGCCGGTCAGGACATAGTCGGCTTTGCCGTTTTTGGTCATGAGGTTGAGCGGGACCATCGCGAACTGGGAGGATGCGCCGCCTTGCAGGAACAGCACTTTATAATTGTCCGGGATGTTCATCACTTCGCGCATGAGGCTCTCGGCAGATTTGATGATGCCGTCGAACTCCTTGGAGCGGTGGGACATTTCCATCACAGACTGGCCGCTGCCTTGATAGTCGAGCATTTCATCCGCAGCTTTTTTGAGTACGGCTTCTGGCAAAGTGGATGGGCCCGCCGAAAAATTATAGACACGTTTCATAAGATTAATTACCTCCAGATTTCGATTGTTTCAAGCATGAATGGAACCGGTCTGCAAGAATTTTGCCGGATTTCTTGCAATACACAATATCATTATATTACTTTGACAAAATGAAGTCAATGTTTTTTAGAAGGCTTATCCAAATGGGAAACGAAATTTCAGGGTTTATCCGAGAGAATGCCAAGCCATGGGGAAAATCAGGGACAATTTTGGCAGGGAATTGGAAAAAAATCGTCAAATTGCTAATTTCTACAACAACATCGTGTAAAAATACTAGAACTTTTTAACGTATTATGATATAATAGAAACGATCATGCCGCAAACGGTGTGGCTGTGCGCGTCGCGCAAGGGGATTTTGCATTCCAACTGTCCGTCCAGGCAGCGGGGCAACCGGTGATGTTAGATGCCAGCACACCGCCAAAAGGACGGCTGTTTCTGATGGAGAAAAATGAATCTGAGAAGGGGAGTCCGGTATGAAATTACAGGAAATTGTTGATGTTTTACAGGCAGAAGTGGTCAGCTCAGCCGATAATATGGACGCAGAGGTACAAACCGCCTGCGGCAGCGATATGATGAGTGATGTGTTGGCTTTTGCTAAAACCCAGTCGGTTTTTCTGACAGGACTGATGAACCCGCAGGTGGTGCGTACAGCCGAAATGATGGACATGTGCGCGGTTATTTTTGTGCGGGGGAAAAATGTGGATGAGTCAATCACCGCGCTGGCCAGCCAGAAAGGCATCAGCATTTTAAAAACCAATTTTACCATGTTTACCGCCTGTGGGCTATTGTATCAAAACGGGATCAGAGGAGCGTGCGAGAGGAAATGAAACCTTTAAAATTGGAGTACCATGTGCCCGGCGATGATTTTACCCGTGCGGGGGAAGCGTCCAGTAAAGTCAAGAATATCCTCAAACGCATGGGGTTTGATTCCGATACCATCCGGCGGGTTGCCATTGCCATGTACGAGGGCGAAATCAATCTGGTCATCCATGGCGGCGGCGGCGACGCTTTTGTGGATGTGTACCCAGACCGTGTGGAGATCGCTCTGGTTGACCACGGCCCCGGCATTGCGGATGTGGAAAAAGCGATGGAGGAAGGGTATTCGACGGCCCCGGATAATGTCAGGGCTTTGGGCTTTGGGGCTGGGATGGGCCTTCCGAACATGAAGAAATATACAGACGAACTGAGCATTGAATCGGTTGTCGGCGAGGGGACTACATTACGCATGCTCATCCGTCCCGCAGAAAAATAGCCGCTAGCCGCTAACCAGAAGGGGGGTTCTTAATGCATCGTTTTTTTCACTCTGTCATTTTGGACGAGGAACAATGTGTGGGCTGTACCAATTGTATCAAGCGGTGTCCCACCGAAGCGATCCGCGTGCGGGACGGCAAAGCTGTGATTACCTCCGAACGCTGTATTGACTGCGGGGAATGTATCCGGGTCTGCCCGCACCACGCCAAGAAAGCCCATTATGACAGTCTTTCGGTCATCCAGGAATTTGGCTATAAAATCGCCTTGCCCGCCCCGTCTTTGTATGGACAGTTTAACCATTTGGATAATATTGATATTGTCCTGACGGGCCTGAAAGCACTGGGCTTTGACGAGGTATTTGAAGTATCGCGGGCAGCCGAGCTGGTTTCAGAAGCCACGCGCAAAATCCTGCGCCGCGGCGACCTGTCGAAACCGATTATCAGTTCAGCCTGCCCGGCGGTGGTGCGCCTGATCCGGGTGCGTTTTCCCGACCTGTGTTCCCATGTGCTGCCTCTCAACGCGCCCATGGAGGCTGCTGCCGGCATTGCCAAAGAGGAAGCGTCGGTACGGCTGGGGATACCCAAAGAGAAAATAGGGGCATTTTTTATTACGCCCTGCCCGGCAAAAGTAACGGATATCCGTGTGCCGATTGGCACAAAAAAATCCGAGGTAGACGGGGCCATTGCAATCAGCGAGATTTTTCCCGGCCTGAGTTATGCTATGAGCCATCTGACCGAAATCGAACCCATTGCAAAATCCGGGGTTATCGGGGTTGGCTGGGCTTCGAGCGGCGGCGAGGCAGCCGGGCTTCTCAATGACCATTACCTTGCCGCCGACGGGATCGAGAATGTGATCCGGGTGCTGGAGGAACTCGAGGACGAACGCATCCGGGGCCTGGATTTTGTAGAGCTCAATGCGTGTTCCGGGGGATGCGTTGGCGGGGTGTTCTGTGTGGAGAATGCTTATGTAGCCAAGGCGCGCCTGAACCGCTTGCGGCGTTACCTGCCGGTTTCGCAGAACCATTTGCGCGATGAAATCCCGGCGTGTATGGAATGGCAGGAAAATCTGGAATTTGCACCTGTCCTCAAGCTTTCGGATAACGTCAGCGAGGCGGTGCGCATGATGATGGAAATTGACGATATGTGCCGCCAGTTCCCGGGGATGGACTGCGGGTCATGCGGTGCGCCGTCGTGCCAAGCCTTTGCCGAGGATGTGGTGCGGGGCTTTGCCAAGAAAAGCGATTGTATTTTTGTCCTGCGCGACGAGATTAAACAGGTCGCCAATACGCTCTCGTCCATGGGAGGCCTGACCCCGCCGCAGGAGAAAAAGGAGGATGCAACATGACCATTGATGAATTGCGCGAACATTGTGACCTGACGGTTTTGACTGCCCCACCCAATGGCGGGAGCCGGGAAATTACCGGGTGCTATCTTGGAGACTTTTTGAGCTGGGCCATGGGCAAAATTTCCGCTGGCGACGTGTGGGTGACGGTCATGGGAAATGTCAATGCCTTAGCGGTTGCCGCCCTCACCGATGCGGCTTGCATCGTATTGGCAGAGGGCGCACGGCTTGATCCCGAGGCTTTCGAAAAAGCACAGGAACAGGAATTGATTGTGTTGGCATCAGAGAAAAGCAGCTATGCGTTAGCGGTTAGGATCGGGGAGCGGTTGGCATAATGGCAAAGGTTTATTATGATTTCCATTTACATTCTTGTCTGTCGCCGTGCGGTGATAACGATATGACCCCGTATAATCTGGTAAACATGGCGAAATTTGTAGGCTTTGACATGATCGCTTTAACCGACCATAATTCGTGCCTGAATTGCGGCGCCGCAGTACAGGCAGGGGAACATGCGGGCCTCCTTGTGGTGCCGGGCATGGAGCTTTGTACCGAGGAGGAAGCCCATGTGGTGTGCCTGTTCCCCAGTGTGGACGATGCCATGGGTTTTCATGCGTACGTGCAGGAGCATACCATCCATATGCCCAATGACCCGGAGGTATTCGGAAAACAATTAGTGATGGACGATACCGATAAGGTCCTGCTGGAGGAGCCTTGCCTGCTGATTAACTCAGCGCAGATCAGTGTCAGCCGGGTTGTGGAGCTTGCACATACATACCATGGGGCTGCATTCCCGGCACATATTGACAAGACCGCTTACAGTGTAATCGCAAGTCTCGGCGTGATCCCGGAGGACGCTGGGTTTTCGGCTGTGGAGGTCAGCCCCAGTGCAGATGTGGGGCTGCTCAAAAAGACTAACCCTGAAATCCAGGGGAAAATCCTGCTGCGTAATTCGGACGCGCATTACCTCGAGCATATCCCAGACCCGTTTGCGTGGCTGGATTTGCCGGAGTGTTCTGCCGAGTGCCTGATTGAGGCGCTCAATGGGAAATTTTTTGTAGACTGGGATATTTAGCCCGAACATATTTTTTACTATCTCTTATCCGTGTTTTGTGATATGATAGATACGCAATACCTTTCGGGACTGTCATGCTTATGGTTCCGTGATTTTACTATTTTTGTGGGAATGTGATTTAAGGGAGGAAATTTCAATGCAAAAACGTATTAGCAATCTGGCTTTTCGGGGCACCGAGGAGCAGCAGAAAAAATTATTTGCGGTCATTGACCAGCGCAAAGGAGAACAGGGCGCGATTATGCCGATTCTTCAGGAGGCGCAGGAAATTTATGGGTACCTGCCCATTGAGGTGCAGACCATGGTAGCTGAACGGCTGGGGGTATCGCTGGAGGAAGTGTTTGGCGTTTCGACGTTTTATTCCCAGTTTTCTCTGACGCCAAAAGGCAAATATGATATCTCTGTGTGCCTTGGGACAGCCTGTTATGTCAAAGGGGCAGCGGCCATTTTGGATAAGATTACCGAGATGATCGGCATCCAGCCCGAGGAATGTTCCGAGGACGGCCTGTTTTCCCTGACTGCCTGCCGTTGCATTGGTGCGTGCGGCCTTGCCCCGGTTTTGACCATTAATGAGGAAGTTTACGGGCGTGTCACAGCAGATGATATCCCGGGCATCCTTGCGAAATACCGCTAATGCAGGAATTATCCTTAAATATCATGGATATTGCACAAAACTCGATTGTTGCCGGCGCGACCCTCATTACCATCCACGCGGCCTGCCATGGCGACCGTCTAGCCGTGGAGATTTCCGACAATGGGAAAGGGATGTCCGAGGAGCAGCTTGCCCATGTGACAGACCCGTTTTTTACGACCCGCACTACGCGCAAAGTCGGTTTGGGGGTACCGCTCTTTAAAATGCAGGCCGAGCTGACCGGCGGGATGTTTTCGATTGATTCCCAAACAGGGATTGGCACACACCTCAAAGCAGAGTTTGTCACGTCGCACGTGGATATGATCCCGCTTGGCGACCTGAACCAGACGATCCTGCTTCTCATTACCTGTAATCCTGATCTTGATTTTGTCTTTATCCATGATACCGATGAAACCACCTTTACGCTCGATACCCGTGAATTGCGGGAAGTGCTGGGCGGGGAGGTACCGCTCAATGACCCGGCAGTCACCCAGTGGATCCGGGAAGCCCTCGAAGAAGGGGAATCACGTTGCTAATCCCCTTGTTTGCAGAAAACAAGGTTCATATTATTTTTACTTTAGAAAGGATTTGATTTCTTATGAAGTCCTTAGCCGAACTTCAAGCAATCCGGGAAAAAGCCCGGCAGCAAATTAGTGTGCGCGAAGAGTCTGACGATAATATCCGCGTACTGGTCGGGATGGCTACCTGCGGGATCGCCGCAGGGGCGCGTCCGGTATTGACCGCTATTATGGATGAGATTTCCAAGAGGGGCCTGAAAAATGTCACCGTAACCCAGACCGGGTGTATTGGGATCTGCCAGTTTGAACCCGTAGTGGAAGTAGTCGCGCCAGGTGAAAATAAAGTGACTTATGTGAAAATGACAGCCGAAAAGGCGGTGCGTATGGTCAATGACCATCTTGTCAACGGCAATGTCGTATCGGAATATACCATCGGCGCTAACGCCAAATAAAAGGAGGGATCTGCCATGTTTCGTTCCAATGTCCTCGTGTGCGGCGGTACCGGCTGTTCCTCATCCAACAGCGAACAGATCATCAACCGTCTGAAAGAGGAGCTGGAGGCTAAGGGCCTCGAAAAAGAAATCAACGTCGTGCGTACCGGCTGTTTTGGTTTGTGTGCGCTCGGCCCGGTTATGGTTGTGTATCCGGAGGGCGCGTTTTATAGTATGGTCACGCCGGATGATATCCCCGAAATTGTCGAGGAACATCTGCTCAAGGGCCGCATTGTCAAACGCCTGCTCTATCAGGAGACGGTCTCCGATGACGATACCATCCATTCGCTGACCGATACCCCGTTTTATAAAAAACAGGTCCGCATCGCCCTGCGCCACTGCGGTGTCATCAACCCGGAAATTATTGAAGAATACATTGCCCTGGACGGTTATGCCGCTCTTGGCAAGGTACTCACCGAAATGACCCCGGAGCAGGTCATCCAGACCATCAAGGATTCCGGCCTGCGTGGGCGCGGCGGCGGCGGCTTCCCGACTGGTGTCAAATGGGGGCTGGCTGCCCAGAACCATGCCGACCAGAAGTATGTCTGCTGTAACGCCGATGAAGGCGACCCGGGCGCGTTTATGGACCGTTCCGTCCTCGAAGGCGACCCCCATTCGGTGCTGGAAGCCATGGCGATTGCCGGTTATGCAATCGGCGCTTCCCAAGGTTATATTTATATCCGTGCCGAATACCCGATCGCTGTCCAGCGTCTGAAAATCGCTATTAAACAGGCTCGTGAACTTGGTTTGCTTGGCAAGGATATTTTCGGCTCCGGGTTTGATTTTGATATCGAACTGCGCCTTGGCGCGGGTGCGTTTGTGTGCGGCGAGGAAACCTCCCTGCTCGCTTCCATTGAGGGTCGCCGCGGCGAACCAAAGCCACGTCCGCCATATCCCGCTGTCAAAGGGCTGTTTGGCAAACCGACGATCCTCAATAACGTGGAAACCTATGCCAATATTGCGCCGATTATTTTGAAGGGTGCGGACTGGTTCCGCTCTATTGGCACCGAACGTTCCAAAGGTACGAAAGTGTTTGCGTTGGGTGGTAAGATCAAACATACAGGTTTGGTGGAAGTCCCGATGGGCACGACGCTGCGTGAAATTGTTGAAGAAATCGGCGGCGGTGTTTCCGACGGCGGTACCTTCAAGGCAGCCCAGACCGGCGGCCCCTCCGGCGGATGTATCCCGGCGCGGTTCCTTGATGTTGAGATTGATTACGATAACCTCATTGAGATTGGTTCCATGATGGGGTCGGGCGGTTTGATCGTCATGGATCAGACGACCTGTATGGTTGATATTGCCAAATTCTTCCTTAACTTTACGGTTGATGAATCCTGTGGTAAATGTACGGCATGCCGAGTGGGAACCAAACGCTTGCTGGAAATCCTCGAGAAAATCACCAGCGGCAATGGCGAAAAGGGCGATATTGAACGCTTAGAGGAGCTTTCCTATTATATCAAGGAAAATTCGCTGTGTGCGCTTGGCCAGACCGCCCCAAACCCGGTTTTGTCCACGCTCCAGTATTTCCGGGATGAATATGTGGCGCACGTCGAGGAACACCGGTGTCCGGCAGGGGCCTGTAAAGATCTCACCCGTTATACCATCATCACCGATACCTGCCGTGGGTGTACCCTGTGTGCAAGGAATTGTCCAGTTGGTGCGATTTCCGGTGCGGTCAAGGAGCCTCATCTCATCGACCAGTCCAAATGTATTAAGTGCGGCGTCTGCATGGAAAAATGTAAGTTTGACGCCATCTTGAAGGGTTAAGAAAGGAGTGTGTCCAACCTATGTTCCAGATTAAAATTAACGATATGCCCTTTTCTGTCCCGGAGGGTGTGTCGATTTTAGAGGCGATTCGCTATGCGGGGATCCATGTCCCAACGCTGTGTTTTTTAAAGGGGCTTAATGAAATTGGCGCGTGCCGTGTTTGTGTGGTAGAGGTCAAGGGCGCGCGTTCGCTGATGGCTGCCTGCGCGCATCCGGTCAGCGACGGTATGGAAATCTACACCAATACCCCCAAAGTTTTGGAATCCAGAAAAACAACCCTGCAACTCCTGTTGTCCGTACATAACCGCAGCTGCCTGTCGTGCGTGCGGAGTGGAACGTGTGAATTGCAGGCATTGTGCCATGACCTTGGCGTTGACCGGGAGGATGCGTTTGATGGCGCCATGCCGGAGAGCGTTTACGATGACAGTACCCCACATATGATCCGCGATAACAGCAAATGTATTTTGTGCCGCCGTTGTGTGGCTGCCTGTCAGGAACAGCATACAGCGGTCATTGGCCCCAACAGCCGCGGCTTTGATACCCACATTGCATGTGCGTTTGAGCTTCCGCTTGACCGTGTGGCGTGTATTTCCTGTGGGCAATGTATTGTCAGCTGCCCGACCGGCGCACTGATCGAAAAGGATCAGGTGGACGAGGTGCTTGAGGTGATCCACAACCCAGAAAAACATGTTGTGGTACAGGTTGCCCCGTCGATCCGCGCAACCCTTGGGGAATGTTTCGATATGCCGCTTGGCACGAATGTCAAAGGGAAGATGGTGGCAGCTTTGCGCCGCCTGGGCTTTGACCAAGTATTTGATGCTGATTTCGGTGCGGATATGACGATCATGGAGGAAGCCAATGAATTGATCGAACGGGTGCAAAATGGCGGTACTCTGCCCATGATTACGTCGTGTTCGCCCGGATGGGTCAAATTCTGCGAGTATTATTTCCCAGACCTGATCCCGAACCTGTCCAGCTGTAAGTCGCCGCAGCAGATGCAGGGCGCTTTGACCAAAACCTGGTATGCCCAGAAGCACAACCTCACCCCAAGCGATGTGGTTGTGGTCAGCGTGATGCCGTGTACAGCCAAGAAGTTTGAAATCGGGCGTGACCATCAGGATGCTGCTGGAAACGGGATTCCCGATGTCGATATTGTGCTGACAACCCGGGAACTTGGCCGTATGATTAAACGTGCTGGAATTGATTTCTGCAACCTTCCAGATGAGGACTTCGATCCAACCATGGGCATCACAACAGGTGCTGGTGCGATCTTCGGCGCAACAGGCGGCGTTATGGAAGCTGCCCTGCGTACTGCTGCCGATACCTTGACTGGACAGGCGCAGGATGCGATCGAATATCAGGAAGTGCGCGGTACCGAAGGGATCAAAGAGGCGGTTTACACGATTGCTGGTAAGCAAATTCAGGTTGCTGTCGCAAGCGGCATGAAGAATGCCAATGAGCTGCTGGAAAAAGTTCGCAGCGGGGAAGTGGAGTATCACTTTATTGAAATTATGGGCTGCCCAGGCGGGTGCGTCAATGGCGGCGGCCAGCCTACCCAGCCATCTGTGGTACGCAGCTTTACGGATCTTAAAGGCATCCGAGCTAAGACGCTGTACGATGAGGATAAGAATTTGCCATTACGCAAGAGCCATGATAGCCCCATTGTCAAACAGGTTTACGAGGAGTTCCTCGGCAAGCCCGGCAGCGAACGTGCCCATCATATTTTGCATACTTCCTATGTAGCAAGACCAAAATTTAAATAATTTTTTACAAAACTCTCCAAATTATGGCTAATC
>CATJNB010000064.1 GCA_949741605.1 uncultured Eubacteriales bacterium
TCAGGCAGTCGCGAATCAGGTGGTCGTTGTAGCCGCCGCTGGCAATGCCGCATCGGAAACGGATTTGTATTGCCCAGCACATATCCCGGAATTGCTTTGTGTCAGTGCCATTGATTCCAAAGACCAGTTAGCGTCTTTCTCGAATTATGGCTCAGCGGTAGATTTAGCCGCACCGGGCGTAAGTATTCAAAGCGCGGTTCCGAATGGTTACGGTTACAAAAGTGGTACTTCGATGGCGGCTCCCCATGTAGCCGCTGCCGCCGCCTTAGTTAAAACGGCTTTGCCGGATGCAACCTCTTCAAAAATCGGGAGCCTTTTAACAGAAAGCAGCGATGACCTTGGTGATGCTGGCTGGGATGAAAAATATGGTTCTGGTGTGGTGAATCTTGCAAACCTTTCCCCAACCGATTTACAAAACCCGCCAGAATCCCAAAAACCAAACAAAATTATTTTGGGCAATGTTGAACGCGCTACTAACCGGCTCACCATTAACAGCCTGCCTACCCGTGTGACCTCAGTTATTTTGAAGGATTCTTCCGGCAAAGCGTTATCCGTTCAGACACCTGTGAATGGAAGTGTTACGTTCACAGGACTATCTTCTTCGACCTCTTATCAGATTGTAGCCTGCAACGATAGCGGAGAAAGTGAGCCGCTGACGGTATCCACAAAATATCAAAGCAAGAGCAGCGGCGGCAGTTCCGGCAAGAAAAGCAGCGGAAATTCCTTACAAAACAAAACTAATGAGGATGATGGCACCATTGAAACAAAGCCAGCAGACGGTGTTGTTTCGGAAGGTGTTACCAACCTGCCGCAGTTGGACACATCGACAGTCCAGATTGCAAATGGCGGTAGTTATTCCTTTTTAGTGAATGATAATCATGATATCGCAAACATTCAAGTAACGGTCAGTGATCCGGCGGTTGCGAGTATTTCCCTTGACGATGCTAATGATGTGCGTGGGGCAAAATACCGGATAACAGCAAAGGCGGCTGGTAGGGTGCAGATTAACGTGACCTATCAGGGGGGACTAGCTCCATACAGGTGGAAATCGTACCCGCAAAAGGTTCTTTGACGTTGGATACGTCCAGTTATCTCATGGCTCCGGGGGATTCGTATACGATTGGTACATTCCTCAAAGACGAAAACGGGGACGCACTGACATCAGAACAGATTCGGGAATTGATTGATACGGGAAAATTCAAGGTACAGGATTCCCGGACAGGCTCTATTTTTGACCTCACCCAGCTTGCCAATGGTAATGTTCAAGTGACTGGCAAGAATGAGGGTGTCGCATATGTGTTGTATGAGATTAACGGTGTACGTGCTTCTGTTAAGATTACTGTCCAGCTGGATGTGGCGGCACAAGGGCAGGCGGTTCGCAATACGATTTATTGGAAATAGACAGAACCAATTAGACTTTTTCCTGACATTATTATAGCGGTAAAAATAATTTTATTAAATTTTAAAATGCAACTAAAAAATAGTTGCTTTTCTAAAAAGGTTATGGTATAATAAAGAAAAAGGGGTGAGAGATCACATGAGCAAAAAAGAGAAATTATTGCAAAAATTAAAATCCAACCCTAAAGATTTTACTTTTGATGAAATGCAAACTTTATTAGAAGCGTTCGGTTTTCAGCGATATGAAAAAGGAAAAACCAGTGGATCAAGAGTAAAATTTATCAAAGGCAATATTCCCATTATTCTGCATAAACCCCACCCCAGAAAAGAACTTCTCAGCTACCAGATCAAGCAAATCATAGAAATTTTAGAAAAGGAGAGTTTGCTATGAATAATGTCATGGAATATAAAGGGTATTACGGAACAGTAGAATATTCTCCGACCGATGATGTGCTGTTTGGAAAAGTAATTGGGATGCAAGGCTTGGTTTCTTATGAAGGCAAGAGTATTCCAGAGTTAAAACAGGATTTTCATCAAGCACTGGATGATTACTTGGAAATGTGTGGGCAACAGGGAGTGGAACCTGAGAAAACCTACAAGGGCAGCTTTAATGTCCGAATTGCCCCAGACTTGCATCGGAAAATTGCCCTGTATGCTGCTGCAAAACAGTGTTCTTTAAATTCTGTGGTTGAGGAAGCCCTGCAAAGATTAACCACAGAGTTTTGATAGTGGCTTAATTTGTGTGAGTGAAAAAAAGGAGAATCATCATGAAAAAATCAGTGAAAACCGCCATAATCTCCCTAGCAATTTGCGCTTTGCTCGTTGGCAGCGCAGTCCCCGTTTTTGCGGCTTCTGTGCCGGTGAATGTCACAGGAAATGTAACGCAGAATTTTATGGACAATACGCCAATGAAAGAATTGAAAAGCTCGGCCAGTGAAATCCGGCTTATGGACGGTCAGTCTATGGACTTCTACATTTCGGGCACGTCTTTGCAGGAAAGCGACGCAGAAAAAATGCGGTATTATTCGGAGGACAGCAATGTAGCAACGGTACAGTATATCGGTTTTGATGCGGTGAAAGGGTTCCAGTTCCGTATTACGGCAAATCTCAAAGGCACAGCACAGAAAACAGTACGCACCGGAGAAGCAACCACGAGAATCAATGTAGACCACCGGGGCGGTGGCGGCGGCAGTTGTGATGTGATTGTTTCTAAGAAAGGCGATTTAGGGCTGTCTACAACGGATGTCATGATGATTGGAAAGACAGGCGGTTCGGTCTATGATTTCTATGTGCTGGGTGTGAACGATGCGTCGAAAATCAAGGTGACTTCCAATAATACCAGTGTTGCCACGGTGCAACTCATAGACGCGAATGATCCTCGCGGTGCGAAGTACCGAATTACCGCCCAGCCCAATAACAGCGGTGCAATAAAGGGGCCCATGGGGACAAAGTTTGCTTACATTGACGTAGAATACAACGGTCAAAAACGGGATATCCGGGTACAGAATTACTCGGTAGCTGGTTCTGTCATGGTGGATACTACCAGTTACACAATGCCAACTCAGGGCGGCAAGTATCAGATTGGCGTGACAATCAGGGACGGGGACGGAAATAAACTGTCTGCGGAGGAAGTCAAATGGCTTCTTGATACGGATGTTTTGCAGGTAAGCGACTCCAGAAGCGGGTCTATTGTAGATTTACAACAGCTTTCCAATGGAAATTTCCAGATAACCGCTAAAAAAGCCGGTACAACATATATTCTTTTCGAGATTAACGGCTGTCATGCTTCTTTGCGGGTAGACGTAAAAGACGGTGCGTCGGCTGGCGGTGCCGCTACCCGGAACACTTCTTACTGGTCGTTTGCAGGTGATTTTACAAAACCTGTCCGCTTTGCGGCACAGTCCCATTATTACTACAATGCAGACGGTTCGTGGAATGAGCAGGCCATTATCAATGAAGCGGTTGCTTTAGGTCAGCAAATGCGTATGAAA
>CATJNB010000065.1 GCA_949741605.1 uncultured Eubacteriales bacterium
AAAGGTTGACGAAAACTTTATGCGCCTGCGGCGTTCTCTGCGTTAGCAGGGCTTAAAAATTTCCGATAAGTCAAATCAATCCCAATCGCACCAATGGGTGCTGTAATCAAAATCCCAAGCACCGCAACGGTAAGGACAAGCTGTCCGCAAGGCAGCCCCATGGCAAGAGGCACACCACCAATCGCCGCTTGAACAGTCGCTTTAGGGAGATAGGCAATCACACAAAAAAGACGTTCTTTCAAGGTAAGAGGAGTAGCGATGAGGGAAAGGAGTACACCAACGGAACGAAAAACCAAGGCGGCCAAAATCAACAGCACAGGTGCAAACCCAGCGGAAATGGCATAGTGCAAATCGACGTTCGCGCCCACGAGGACAAATAGCACAATCTCCCCAAACACCCATAAGGTAGAAAACTTTTGAGAGAGAGGTTTAGCAATGGCGGGCGCACGCTGGAACACAAGGAACCCCATCGCCATGACCCCCAGCATGGCAGACATGGCCACCCATGGTTTAAGGAAGGTTTCCAAAGCGGCGAGCAGCAGTCCGGCACAGAGCATAAGAATCATACGGATGGTATCCGGCAAGCGGACGAAGCGGAACAAAATCAATAACACCACCCCGCACAGCAACCCCACGCCCAGCCCGCTGATAATGGATACCGGGATATTCAGAAAACTGAGTGCAGAAAAATTGCCGGTTTGGGCAAGACTGGTCACAGAGCCAAACACCACAATGACAAAAACATCGTCCACGGACGCACCAGCCAGAATCATTTGCGGGATACTCTTGTTAGCGCCATAGCCGGAATCCATTAGCTTTAGCATCCTTGGGACAATCACCGCCGGGGAAACGGCAGCCAGCGTAGCACCAACGATAGCAGCATCAAGCAGGGAGATATGCAGCAGCGGCGGGCCAAGCAGGAGGAAACCGCCGATTTCAAAACACGCAGGGACAAAGCATAACAGTGCCGCCGGACGCCCGACTTTTTTCAGGTCAGCGGCTTTCAGGGACAGCCCGGCACGCGTCAGAATGATAATCAGGGCAATCTGGCGCAGGTCGGGGGAGATGCCAAGCAACGAAGGGTGCAGCCACCCCAGCACCCCGGGACCAATGAGAATCCCGGCTAAAATCATACCCAACAGGCGCGGCAGACGCAGCTTATCAAAAATTTCAGCCAGCGTCAGGCCGCACAGAAACAAACACGCAATACTCAGACCCATACAAACAACAACTCCTTTTTTCAAACAAAAAAGCCAATGACCCCTGTGAAACCAATCTCACAGAAGTCATCAGCTTTTCTCAAAACAAAGCGGTTTTGGCAAACTGCCAAGGGAGCACTTCATTCCCTTATTTTACTTTGGAAATATTGTATCACATCTCGGAAGCGCTGTCAAGCACAGGGGGCGTTTCCACATATTTGCCGCCATACCCGTATTTCTTGCGGTAAATCAAAAGGAACGTTACAGACAAAATCGCGCCAAAGAATTCCGATACCGGGATGGTCAGCCAAATGCCATTGAGGTCAAACATCAGCGGCAACAGGAAGATCCCGGCAACGACAAAGATCAGGTTTTTCGAGAACGATAACACAGCCGATAACAGCCCATTGGAGAGGGATGTAAAAAAGCTCGAGGAGAAGATGTTCAGCCCAAGGAACAGCATGCAGAAGCTAAAAATAACCATCCCATGCCGCGCCAGTTGTGCGACCGCCTCATTGCCGTTTGCAAACATCTGGATCATCAACGGGGCGATCAGTTCCAGCAGGGCAAAGAAGATCCCGGAAAAAATCGCAAGGATCACACAGCAGGTACGGAAAATTTTATGCAGCTGTTTTTTATCGCCCTTGCCGTAGTTGTAGCTGACGAGCGGCGCCACCCCCATAAACATCCCCATGAACATGGGCAGGATGAGGAAAATGGAATAGTTTGCAATGGTCATGGCTGCAACGCCATCCTCGCCCACGTAACGGAGCATGGAGTAGTTAAACAGCAGACTCGTGATCCCGGAAGCAAGGCTTGTGACCAGCTCCGAAGAACCGTTTGTGACTGTTTCGAGCAGGCTGCGGATGCGAAAGACTGGTTTTGTCAGGTGCAGGACATTTTTGTGGTTTAAAAACACAATCAACGCAATGCCTCCCGACACTACCTGGCCCAGCCCGGTGGCAATGGCCGCACCCATGACGCCGGTCCCAAGGACGCCGATAAACAGGTAATCGAGCAGTACGTTGGTCACACCGCCGGCAATGGATGCCACAAGGGCCATATTGGGTTTGCCTGCCGTAATCAGGAACGTATCGCTCAGGCTCTTAAAGATGGTAATGGGAGCGAACAGGTACAAAAACAGGGCATAATCGGTACAGTACGGAAGCAGCCGGTCGGTTGCGCCGAGAAGCTGGCAGATTTGGGTATTCAGGGAGCATCCCACAATCAGGAAGATACACCCAAGGCCCATGGCGGTCAGGATAATGGAAGTGAACAGCTCATTGGCGCGCTGGTTCATGCCCTGCCCCTGTTTGCGGGCCACAATCGCGCTGCCGCCTGATGCAAACATAATCCCGACCCCATTAATGAGGGCGATCACGAGCATTAAAATATTAATGGAGGAGAGCGCATCGGTACCAACAAAATTCGAAACAAACAGCCCGTCGACGATCGTATACAGGGAAAGCATTACCATCATGGCCATGGTTGGCAAAGAAAAGCGTGCCATGGTTTTGAGGTTAAAGGGGCGGGCGAGCTGGTTGTCGGTGGTGTGATTGTCCATCCTAACAACTCCTTTCTTGACTTTATTTTTGATAAAAGATTATAATGATTCATTATAAAACATATTGTAACCATATAGTCAAGGGGGATTTTTTTATGTATGAGAAAAATGATTTTACGACCGGGGATTTAGTAAAAATGTTAGGCACCACAAAAAACACCCTGTTTTATTACGATAAAATTGGGTTATTCTGCCCGGCGGTTATCAAAGAAAACGGCTACCGCGCGTATTCGTACCTTCAGCTCCAGCAGTTTCTGGCCATTGCCTATTTGCGTAAAATCGGCATGCCTTTAAAAGAAATCCAGCAATATATGGAGCAGCGCACCCCGCAGCGTCTGGAAACCCTGCTGCAGAGCCAGCTCGAACAGGTGCAAAGCCAAATTGACGAGCTGGCAAAGATCCGGTATTTTCTGAAAAGCCACCTGCACCAGCTGCGTAATTTACAGGATGTTGACCTCAATCGCATCAGCCTTGTATACGAACGGGAACAATCCCTGTATTGCAGTCCTGAAATCCCCAGCGAGTGCAGCGCGGACGGGCTGATTTTATTGGGTAAATTTTTTGCCGAAACCGTCACGTCTGGTCTTGGGGCTGTGATGCCCATGGACCGTATCCAACAGGGGATTTATGACCATCCGCGTTGTTTTTTCAGCCTCACAGAGGAACACCTGCAAGGCATCGGGCACATCGAACAAAAGCCAGCCGGGCAATTTTTAGTGGGATATGAAAAGGGCATGGATTTGCGGTATGGGTATGAACGTATGCTGGAATATGCCCGCAGGCATGGCTGGGAGATGATAGGGGAAGGGTACGAGGAATATGTGGTCAGTGAACTGGATGTGGTGGACAGCAGGGAATATGTAACACGTATTTCCCTGCCTGTGCAGCCTGCCTAGAGAAAAAGAAGCAATCAGGAAACAAACCCATTTCCTGATTGCTTTCTTTTTTCTTTCGGGCGGCACACCATCCCGCCCTGAGCGTTGGGAAGGCTAGGAAGTTTCGCCCGTTGCGACGGTCGAGTCAGGGCGTTGCCCCGACACCCCACAACCTTTCCCCAAAGGTTGACGAAAACGTTACCCGCCTATGGCGTTCCCGATTTTAGCAAGCGAAAAAATCATGAATGGCATCGGCACAACGCTGGACAGCAAGTTCCATTTCCTGTTCCGAGATGGTAAGGGGCGGATTGAAGTAAAGGACATCGCCCAAAGGCCGCAGCAGTAAACCGCGTTTCAAAGCAAACTGATAAATCTGATAACCAACACGCAAACCCGGATCAAACGGTTTTTTGGAGCCTTGATCCTGAACCAGTTCGATGGCATGGATCAGTCCGAGGTGGCGGATTTCGCCAACATAGGGCAGATCCCCCAAGCGGTCGGTTAGGATTCGGGTGAGATAGGGGGCACGCGCTTGGGCGTTTGGTAAAATGTTATCTTCGCGCAGGATTTTCTGTACCGCAAGAGCGGCGGCACAGCCTAATGGATTACCGCTGTAGGTATGGCTGTGCATAAAGGCTTTGCCTTCGCGGTAATCGGCATAGAACGCGTCAAAGACCTTCTGGGTGGTAATGGTAATGGCCATAGGCAGATAGCCGCCGGTAAGCCCTTTGGAAACGCACATAAGGTCTGGGGAAATCCCGGCGTGGTCACAGGCGAACAGCTTGCCGGTACGTCCGAACCCGGTGGCGATTTCATCGGCAATGAGCAGGACATCATATTGGTCACAAAGCTGGCGCAGCTTCTGGAGGTAGGCGGGCGGATACATCCGCATCCCTGCACTTCCCTGAAGCAACGGTTCTACAATCATGGCGCAGCATTCATGGGCATACTGTTCAAACGCCTGCTGTGCAAATTGGAAGCACTCGGTATTGCAGCAGTCACGGCATTTCCCGTAAGGACAGCGGAAACAGTCCGGGGCGGTGACGCGGATGGTATCAAGGAGCATGGGCTGGTAGATTTGTGCATACAGGTCGAGCGAGCCGACCGACAAGGCCCCAATGGTTTCGCCGTGGTAGCTGTCGGACAGGCACAAAAAGCGTTTCTTTTCAGGATGCCCGGTCTGAAACTGGTATTGGAACGCCATTTTCAGGGCACATTCCACCGAGGCAGAACCGTTATCGGAAAAGTTAAATTTCACCAGTCCTTTTGGCACAATCTGCGACAATTCTTCACAAAGCTGGATCGCTGGCTGATGGGAGAAGTTGGCAAAAATGACATGTTCTAACTGGTCGAGCTGGTTCTTGATGGCATCATTTATTTTGGGGTGGCAATGCCCGAGCAGGTTGCACCACCACGAACTGACCACATCCAGATATTCGTTGCCGTAGATATCATAGAGGAACAGGCCCTTGGCATGGTCGATGACAATGGGCGGCAAATCCTCATAGTCTTTCATTTGGGAACAGGGGTGCCAGATATATTGTAAATCTTTGTCTTCGATCCGCATAATCAAACTCCTTTGATGAGATTCAGGGCATCGGGGGACAGCGGCAGGCAATCGGCATTTTGGGGGATACAGGCGAGGGTAGGCAGGCCCGTGAGCTTTTCGATCATGGTGCGGTTATCGGTATGCATGAGGCTGTCGTTGAACCGGTTCAAAAGCAGCCCGACTGTGGGGATATGTTTTTGTTTGAGATACGAAACCGTCAGCCCTACCGCATTGATCGAGCCTAGCCCGGCGTCCGCGACCAGCAGGGTATCCAGCCCGAGGGCCTGGATCACGTCCTCCAGAAACAGGCAGGTATGCGCATCGTCCCGGATCGGGCACAGGATACCGCCGCTGCCTTCGACCACCACAAAATCGTGCATTTCGGCCACCCAGTTAAAGTCGCTCATCACCCGGCTCAGGTTTACGGGGTTGCCCTCCATGCGGGCGGCGAGGTGGGGGGACACAGCGGTACGGTAGAGGTAGGAAACCATGGTATGGTCGGGCTGCTGGATGCCGGACACCTGCTTGACATACCCGGCGTCACTGTGGGGGATCGAATCCGCACCGCTGATGGCGGCTTTGTAGTAGCCGACGTTCATCCCCGCCTCGCGCATCGCCTTGACCAGCAAAGCGGAAACGTAGGTTTTGCCGACATCTGTGCCCGTACCAATCACAAAAATCCCTTTTTTCACAGGGCATTTCCCTCCTTTGTTTTAGGATGCGTCTGGGGAAACAGACGGCTTATTCAGAATGGGGATCAACCGTTTACCCAGCACCGCACTGAGCGCACACAGGGCGATGTCACCGGGGACAGCCAGCAAAAAGCACCATAAAAAGAGCGGCCACAGTCCAAGGGGTTCCCCAAGGTAATAGTTGCTGATGACCCAATAATAGGCCATCCCAAAGGCGTACACTACGCCCAGCCCGGAGAAACAGGCCGCAAACAGGCGTTTATAGGAAGGGTTTGGGACGCGGTGTGCAATCAGGCCGGTCAGAAACGTGCCCACAGCAAAGCCAATCAGATAGCCAAAACTGGGCTGCAAGACGTACCCAAAGCCTCCGCCCTGCGCGAAAATGGGAATCCCGATCAGGCCAAGCGCGAGATACACACATACGCTCACCAGCCCCCAAATGGGGCCGATCAGCAGCCCGGCTAAGGTGGTAAAGAGGAATTGGAGCGTAAAGGGGACAACCGGGATGGGGATTTTGATAAAGGCGCCGGCGGCAATCAACGCAGCAAACAGGGAACATAAAATGAGTTCGCGCACACGGATTTTTTTGGATGTTTGAGTACCAGTCATAAAGGACCTCCTGTGTAAACCAATTTTTTCCCATTATAATATATTTTTCGCAAATTGTAAACCGTTTTTTTTAAATGGTTTACAATGAACGGCAGGCAAGGATTACGCGCTCCATTCCGGAGAGGTCACAAAAGGTTTCACAATGGGCAAGCCCGGCATGAGAAAAGAGCTGCCGTACCGCCTGCGCTTGCCCTTCGCCGATCTCCACAGCAAGAAAGCCAGACGGTTTTAAGAGCGGCGCCCACAGACTGGCAAGGGCGCGGTAAAAGAGCAGGCCGTCAGGACCGCCGTCGAGGGCAGTGGCCGGTTCGCGCAAAACCTCCGCCTGAAGCGACGCTAAATCCGCCGTAGTGATATACGGGGGGTTGGAGAGGATAGCATCTACGGGGGAAAACTGTGTGGGTGTGAGCGGGTCGAGGATGTCGGCCTGTATGGTTTGCACAGGGAATTTTGTTTGGTATTTTGCGGTATTTTGCTGCAAATAATGCCATGCCGCATCAAAGCGTTCGACACAAGTGACCCGCGCTTTTGGCCGCATCGACACCACCCCCAGCCCGACCGCCCCCGAACCCGCACACAAATCCAGCACCGTAAGCGGGACGCTCTCCGGGAGATGCTGCACCGCGGTATGGACTAAAAGCTCGGTATCCTCCCGCGGGATTAACACGCCCTGCCCAACCGAGAGCGTGAGCGAGAGGAACGGCCATTCCCCCAGCAGGTATTGCAGGGGCTGGCGTGCGGCGCGCTTCTGCACAAGGGACAGGAAAGCCGGGATTTGTTGGGATGGGGCAGGCTCATCGCCATGCAGGATCAGGGCTTGGCGGCCAAGGCCAAAGACATGTTCCAACAGGCAGATAGCATCAAAGGCAGGGCTTTCGAGCCCTGCCTGAGAGAAGGTTTTTTTTGCATGCTGATACAGTTGCTGGAGGGTCATAGGCGCACCAGATCCTCTCCGTTTTCCGGGATGACCTCTTGAATGGCAGCAATGGCTACCTCGATCATGGTATCGTCAGGCTCACGGGTGGTGATGCGCTGCATCCACAGGCCGGGCGCGGCGATGATCCGGGTGACAATATTATCGTGCCGCCCGCAAATCCGGATGAGTTCATAGCCAATCGAAACGCATACCGGCATACACAAGAGCTTACAGCACGTACGCAGGATCGGCTCCTGAAAGGGGATAAAGAATCCCACCACAATCCCCACCACCAGCATCAGGACCATAAAGCTGGTGCCGCAGCGCGGATGGAAGCGTTTATATTTGCGGACATTTTCGACCGTGAGTTCCTCCTCATTTTCGTAGCAGAAAATGGTCTTATGCTCCGCGCCATGGTAACGGAACATGCGCTTGACCGAGGGGATCACCGAAATGAGCAGCAGATAAAGCATAAAGATTAAAATACGCATACAGCCCTCAATGGTTGACCGCCATGGCTCCAGCCCTTCGGGGCTGCCGGCCAGGGCTTTGATGCCGTTAAAGGAAAGGACCGGCAGGAAAAAGAACAGCCCAATGGCTACGCATATGCCAAACACGCCGGAAAACGCCATAATCACAGCCATAATCTTATCGCCAAACACACGGTTGCACCATTGGTCGAACTTGCTCGGTTCCACAGATTCATCCATCCCGGCCTTTTCAGCGGAAATGCCAAGGGCCTTGTAGCCGATCATCAGCGATTCGATCAGGCCGGTGATGCCGCGGATAAAGGGCCAGCCCAGAATTTTACATTTATTTTTCAGGGGCGTAATATTCATATCATCAATGTCAATGCCCTGATTGGGGAGCCGCGAAGCCACAACGGTTTTTTGCGGGCCGCGCATCATAATCCCTTCGATGAGGGCTTGTCCGCCGATGGAGGTAATACATTTGGTTTGATGTTTAGGCATGGTTATCAAAATTCCTTTCTTCGCCGGGGTCACAGGCTTCCAGCTCTTTTAACGTGGGGATCAGGATCGTGACAGCGGTACCAAGGTTTTCCTGGCTTTCAATTTGCAGGCTGCCCGAATGCAGTTCCATAATTTCATTGGCAAGCGCCAGCCCGATGCCAGAGCCGCGGATCGTCTGATTGGCTTTATAGAATTTGGTTTTGACTTTCGGCAGATGCTGCGGCGGGATGCCACAGCCGTTGTCAGCAATGATGACGCGGAT
Organism: uncultured Eubacteriales bacterium; assembly: GCA_949741605.1. Classification (GTDB taxonomy): domain Bacteria; phylum Bacillota; class Clostridia; order Oscillospirales; family Acutalibacteraceae; genus UMGS1071. The sequence continues at coordinate 8,638 of CATJNB010000065.1, forward strand.
ATAACCATCGGATTCCTCTGCCGTCACATTGACCGTCCCGCCCTCGCTGGTATATTTCAGGGCATTGTCCACAATATTGATAAACACTTGGCGCAGGCGGTTGATATCCCCATACACCGGCGAGAGCATCGCGGGTTCCTCATAGAGCAGGAATTTATGTTCCGCCGCCGCGCGGTCGCTGAACATATAGATGGCTTCGCCCAGTTCGGCAAGGATGTCGATGCGGTCCATCATCAGGCTCATACGCCCGCTTTGCATCCGGGAGAAGTCGAGCAGTTCCTCAACAATCCCGGAAAGGCGTTCGGATTCGCGGATGATGACCCCCATACCGCGGTCAAAGGTCTGGCGGTCGATATCGCCGCCCTGCATCTGCATGGTTTCCGCCCAGCCTTTAATAGCGGTCAGAGGGGTACGCAGTTCGTGGGAAACCGACGAAATAAATTCATTTTTCATTTTTTCCGAAGCGCCCAGCTCCACCGCCATATCATTAATAGCGCTGCACAGCTGGCCGACCTCATCGTTGCGGGTTTTGTCGATGCGGGCGTCAAAATCGCCCTGTGCAATCCGCTTGGCGGTCGCTGTGACCTGCTTGATGGGATTGACAATCGAACGCACAAAATACATGCTGGAAAAAATAATAAACAAAAGCAGGACCACGCCAATGGTCGTCAGGATGGCAGCAATGGTAATCACTTGGGCGTCGGCGGCAGAGAGCGACACCATATAGCGCAGCCCGCCGAGGATCTGCCCGGAATCGCTGCGGATAATGCGCGTGACCGACATGACCTTTTCCCCGGAGCTGAGCTTTCCGGTCCAGTTGCCGTAGCCGCCCGGGTCGTTGCAGGCCGCCTCAAAATCATCGAGGGGCAAAGTGGAATCCGGCGCAAAGCCGCTGGATGTGACCACCACATGGCCGTTGGGGGCGACCACCATCAGCTCCATGCGTTCTTTGTTGGCAGCGTCCTCCACATACCCGCGCGCGATGCTCAGAAATTCTGCGGAGGATTTGTCCTGATAGTCGGAAAACATATGGGCAAGCTCAGAGGAACTGCCGTTTAGCACTTGCAGGATGCCGTTGTATACATAGCTTTGTACCGCGAATGAAAGCGACAGGATGACCGTCACCAGCACCACCACGACCACTCCGAGAATATTAAAAATCCAGCGGCGCACAAGGCCCTTTGGCTTGAGACGGCGCGCCTGCTTTAAGCCTCCCATTTATACCCCAGCCCCCAGACGGTGACAATATTTTTCGGGTTCGAAGGTTCATCCTCGATTTTCATCCGCAGGCGGCGGATATTCACATCCACGATTTTTTCTTCCCCATAGTAATTCTCCCCCCACACATGCTTTAAAATATCCCGGCGGTCCAGGGCGGTTTTGGGGTTGGAGAAGAAGTATTCCATAATCTGGAACTCCACCTGCGTCAGCTCAATGGGCTGCCCGCGTTTGAGCAGCGAGCGGTTACGCAGATTCAGGGAAAATTCCCCGGAACGCAGCTCTTCCTTAAAATTATTGTCCGAGCGCATCTCCGAGAGCGCGACCCGGCGGTATACGGCGTCCACCCGGGCAACCAGCTCCGAGGGGCTAAAGGGTTTTGTCACATAATCATCCGCACCCATCATCAGGCCAGTGACCTTATCCATTTCCTGTGTGCGGGCCGTGAGCATGATAATGCCAATCGAACCGCTGAGCCGGCGCAGCTCCTTACACACCGCAAGGCCGTCGAGCTGGCCGGGCATCATGATATCCAGGACCGCAATATCAAAAGAGCCTCCTTCCCGCTGATAAATTTCCAGAGCCTGTTCGCCGTTTTCGGCTTCATAGGCGTCATAACCGGCACGTTTGAGATTAATCACCACAAATTCACGGATCGCCTGTTCATCTTCGGCCACGAGAATTTTTTTCATAACAAATGTCATACCTTTCCGGGCTCCCAGCCTTATGGGTTCTGCTGGAACGGGGAGACCTGTAATCTTAACTGATCGGGCGTCAAGGATAAAGGGTTTGCAGGGTTTGGCAGGGAGGCATACAGGCGTGTGTCGCCCAGTTCGAGGAGCAGCGATAAAGCGGGGTCCTGCTCACTGGCGGCCCATGCGTTTTGCGGGACAGCCTGTAATTTTAACAGCGCATCCCCGCGGCTGCCGGTCTGGCTGGCAGTTTCTTCTTTCTTCCACTGGTAGAACGTCACCGACTGCCGGTCCTCCCCGATCTGGGCAGTCACATGCCCCAGCCAGCTTTGCGGGATGGTAAACGCATACCAATGCGTAAAATTGATATATTGGACTTGTTCCTGTTTGGATACGCCCTGCCGGATATCATAATGGTACCAGTGGGTCAGGAACGCATCCGGTTCCTGCTCGTCGGCCGGATACCCGGGGAGCAGCTCGAGCATGGGGAACTGCAGCAGGGGAGGGTCGCCGCGCAGGGTCGCATACACCGGGGCTTTGCGGATGGTAGGGTTTGCCGGATGATTTGAGGGGGCCGTATCCGGGGGCATGCTCGCAGACGTGAAGGGGGCTTTTAAAACCTGCTGGGAAGCGTCCCAATAGATCAGCTCGGTGAGCAGCTGGGAGGAGCTGGTGGTGCCGTCCAGAAGGATTCCGTTGGTTTGGGCGTCCACCTTCCCAACGCTTACATGGCTGTATTGTATCACGTCGCGTTCCAGCATGACCGAACTGAGCACTTCCAGCGTATGGTTCGCCGACAGGCTCAACAGCTTGCCGTTTGCAGGATGGTCGGCTGTGCCCAGTGAGGCGGTAAAAATATCCTGTGTGCCGTCGTTGTCCAAATCAAACAGCACAAATTCATTATAGAACTGGCGCATAGAAGCGTCCTTGGGGGTCGTTTCGTGGATTTTCTGATCCTTCGGGTCATAGGCGTACACGCTCAATTCTGCAAGGCTTGTGACCCCATTGCCCCAGCCGACTACCACTTCATCGCGCCCGTCGCCGTTGAGGTCGCCAAAGGCCACGCGGTCCACTTGGGAGGAGGTGCTTTGATAGGTGCCGATATTGGTCCATACGGAATTACGCTTGCTCAAAAAGGTAATATACGTTCCCGAGGTTTCGCCGTTTTTCACCTGATACAGGGCAATGGCGTCTTCGCTGTTGGCGTCGCTGACCGGGTGCATGATAATGGCGGAACGGTAATCGCCGGTACGGGGGTATTTGAGGGCAAAATTCTGGTTGCCAACGGTTTGTTCCAAAGCGTCATAGACATTTTGTTTATCCCCCGTAGCGCGGGGCGGCTGCATGAGCCCCTGCGGTTCCAAGCCGACCACGGAACAGCCAGTCAGCAAACCGCATAACACGACCAAAACCAGCAAGTATCTGATTTTCACGCAAACAACCCCTTTGATCCTTTTCTCAAATATTGTATTATTATATCACTAATTTGTTAAAAAATATAGGGGCAATTCGTATCAATCCTGTAATCAAGGAGGCGCGCTCACACGACAAAGCCGCCGTTTACGCCAAACACCTGCCCGGTGATAAATGCAGACTTTGGCGAAGCAAGGAACGCAATCAGATCCGCCACTTCCTGCGGGGAGCCGAGGCGTGTGAGCGGGGTATCGTCGGCAAGGGCTGCGCGGTCCTCGGGGGAGAAACCGGCGAGCATATCCGTTTCAATTACCCCGGGTGCAACGCAGTTGACCGTAATCTGGGAAGGCCCCAGTTCCTTGGCAAGAGCCTTGGTCAGACCGATGACCCCAGCTTTGGCGGCGGAATAATGCACTTCACATGCCGCGCCCACCTGCCCCCACATGGAGGAAACATTAATGATTTTCCCTGTATGGCGCGGGAGCATATGGGAGAGGGCGCACTGGCAGGCATAGAAGGTGCCGGACAGGTTGACCCCCAGCATAGCGTCCCAATCGTGCGGCGTGATATCCTGAAACAGTTTCTGCTGGGCAATGCCGGCATTATTGACCAGCACATCCACTGCGCCAAGGTGCTGCTTGACGGTATCGAACATCGCCTGCACCTGCTCCAATGCTGCAAGGTCTGCACCGACCGCAAAGGCATAGTTCCCCTGTGCGGACTGGTTGAGTGTATCGGCCAGCTGGCAGGCGCGGGCTTGCTGTTGGTGATAATGGACCCCAACCGAAAACCCCTGTGCAAAGAGGGTCTTGGCAACCGCAGCCCCAATGCCGCGGGAAGCGCCGGTAACAAGAGCAACAGGCATGATTTCTTCCTCCTTTCAGAAGTTGCCGGAAGCAAACATAATCGCAGAGAGTGCGGCAATGGGAGCGGTTTCGGTGCGGAAAATGCGCGGCCCCATGGACGCCACCGAAAACCCGTGTTGTTTGGCAAACTCTACCTCACCCGGCTCAAAGCCCCCTTCGGGACCAATAAAAATCGAGAGTGTTTTGGCGTCTGGCTGGAGCAGCTGCCGCAGCGGGGTACCGCCGCCCTCGTAGAAGAAAATCTTGTTGGGGTCGCTCTGTGCACGCAGTACGGCCTGTTCGAGCGGGAGGGCTGGCAGCACCTCCGGGATTTTGCCCCTTTTGCATTGTTTGGCGGCTTCTTCGGCGATTTTCTGCCAGCGTTGGATTTTGCGGGACAGCGATTTTTCGTCCGGACGGGAAACGCACCGTTTGGAAACCACGGGCACCAAAGCGCTGCCACCGGCTTCGACAAATTTTTGGGCAATGGCATCCATTTTATCGGTTTTGGGCAGGCATTGGTACAAGGTGACAAACAGCGATGGCTCGCCCTGGCTCGGGACGCTTTCCCGGACATCCAAAGTCACACAGTCATCGGATACCGAGGCGATCACACACAAAAAATCATGGCCCTTGGCATCACACAGGGTCACAGGGTCGCCCGGGTGCATCCGCAGCGAACGGGCGATATGGCGGGCGTCCTCCCCGTACAGAGCCGCGGTTTGGGACGGTGTGGGGGAGTGGTCAATAAAAAAGCGTGGCATAGCAAAACATCCTTTCTGAAAGAGAAACATTTTTTAGGAATATTTTATCATAAAACCTCTGGAAAACGCTAGCACAATGGGAGAAAGAGGTTGATTTTATGGCAGATTTAAGATAGAATGAACAGGGAAAGGGGAATGGGATCAGTATGGAATTAAAGATCGAATGGATCGTTTTACTGGTGGGGATTGCAGGCGAGTTTCTGGCGCCGGCTATCCTGGGACGGTTTTATAAAAAATATCACATCCTGCGGGACGGTTTGGGAAAGCTGAGCAATCCCAAAAGCCCGGTACAGTGGTTTTACCGCAGCTGGCAGGTGCTGTCCGGCGGGGTGATGATTGTGGGTGGCATCGCGCTTTGGAAGCTTTTGGGCCTGTGGGGCCTGCCCCTTTTGGTGATGCTGGTCATTTACGGGGTGCTGGGCCGCATGGGGCTTGGCGTGATGAGCGTGGTCGATGTGTACGATGTGGACTGGGCGCCCGCAACGGTGTACCGGATTTTCCGTTTCAGCGGGTATTTCTGTTTGCAGTTTGGGGTGCTGGTGCTGTCGGCGTATGCGTTTGCGTTTGGGCCTTGGGTGCGGGTGTCGCGCATGGCAGGGGCTTTGATGCTGGTTTCGGCGGTGATGGGCATTTTAGCCTATGCGCTCAGCCGGATGTCGCGGCGCAGGGAATTTTCCGGCACCATCCTGCAATGGCAGGGATTGTGGGAGCTGTTGAGCTTATTGTTTTTGTACCTGCCGCTGGGGGTATGGTCGGGATGGATGCTGTCCCTGTAAATAAAAAACAAGGCGTACCATGTTCTGGTACGCCTTTTATTTTTTGCGGAAAATGCGGATACTTACGTTCTTTTCGCGGCAAGCCTGGATGACGAACCGCGTGCCCCGGGACTGCCCGTCCCAGAATGCCAGCACAGCGTCGGCATAGTCGATGATTTGCAGGTTTCGCTTGAGGGGGGCGCAGCGTCCGTACCGGTCGTAATCCGGGAAAAATTCGGTCAGCTGGATGCCGTGTTCGCGGGCATACAGGCGTGCGCTTGTGTCCACCCCTTTGGCGCCGCCGGACACAATCTCGGTGACGTTTTCCGGCAGGTAATCTCCTAAGTTTTCAATACGCAGGCTTCTGGAACCAATAATGGCAAGTTTCATGATAATTCCACC
>CATJNB010000066.1 GCA_949741605.1 uncultured Eubacteriales bacterium
CTTCTTTGTGGACACCAACGCTGAAAAATGGGGAGGATATATCGATAATTTTCCTATCCTTTCCCCCAACGAACTCGAACATCGACGGGAAAACGAAAAACAGCTTATCCTCATTTCCGTGGAAAACAGTGTCAATATCCAACGCGAACTGGACAAAAGGGGATATCACAAAAACAAAGATTATTTCGCGGTCGAAACTGATTCATATGCATCCTATGTCAAGGAATTTCTGCGCCCATATGAGCAAAAATTTTTGATTATGGGCGATTGCGAATTTACCACCATTTCTATGCAGGACACCCGGCACGATAGTCTAAAGGAAAAACTATATCGGCATTATGGCAAGCAAAATACCAAAATACTGGCCATGCACGGAATGGGACTGCGAGCCCAATACAACATTTTCCACGCGCAACTTTTGCAGGGGATGAAACCGGAATGTTTTGTCCTAATGGTCAATTTTGACACGCTCACAGGCAAACAACATTTGCTGCCACGTTCCCAGCATACCGAGCTGTTGGAAATGCTGTTGAATGTTCAGAAACATCCTACGCAGGAATTTCGCGAGTATGTACAGTTAACACGAGAACGCAGTAAAAACTTACAGATGGAATTTTTTGTCGGGCCAGAATACAGCGAGAATCTGTCAGATGTCAAAGCGAGAAATTATCTGCGTCTCAACTACCTGTATGACCTTGATGTTCAATCGGAAGGCATCCAGTATTTGGAGAAAATTTTAGATGAGACCGCCGCCGAACACATTAAAATCCTGCCCTTCATCCCCCCGGTCAACTACCAATTGGGTAAAAGGCTTTTGGGAGATGAGTTCTCCCAGCGCTACGAGAGCAACCTTGCAAAAATCCGCGGCGTTATACAGGCGCATGGGGCAACAGTTCTGGATTTGAGCTATTGCCTACCCTCCACATTGTTTGCTACAATGGTGACACCAAGTGAAACGGCAAACGATCAAGGCCGGGAAAAGGTGGCCAGCTTACTCTATGATGCAGTGGAGGAGATGGGATAATGGAAAAAGAAATTTTGGCAATCTTGGGAACCATTGCTCCCTATGTGGAAATCCATCCAAACACGAAACTTCTTGAGGAGGGGATTTTGGATTCCATCGGGATGATCCTTTTAATCAACGAATTAGAGAAAACCTATGCTATTGCAATCCCTCTGGAGCGTTTGAAGGCAGAGGATTTTGCTACTATTACGGATATCGCTTCGTTAGTCAAAAGATTGCTTTAGGAGAGATTATAATGACAAATTTAACACAATATCTTGACCTACAAAACCGGCTTAGAAAAGACAAAATTGCGGTAAAAGACGGGGAAACGACCCTGACCTTTGGAGAACTCTACCAGCAGGTCAATGGGATTGGACAAAAGATTGTCGATATGGAACCAGGGTTATTCAATTCTCCTATTATCATTTTTTCCCCAAAAAGCGTGGTTGCCTATTGTGCGGTGCTTGGAGTTCTATGGAGTGGGAATTACTATGTCCCGATTGATATTGAAATGCCAATTGACCGACTCAAGTTAATCGTTTCCACATTGGGAGCAAGGCTCGCTTTGACCTCCCCCAATGGGATAGATGCACTCAACGCAGCTGGTTTTTGTGGTCGGACTATCGTGTTGGATGCCTTAATACCTTTGAAATCGGACGTGGAAGTCCCAACTGGGCGAGAGAAAATTCTGGATGTAGACCCTGCATACCTGTTATTTACTTCCGGTTCCACTGGAATCCCGAAGGGTGTGGTCATCAGTCATCGGGCAGTCATTGACTATATGCAATGGCAATGCGCCACATTACATTTTGATGAAAGTACGATATTAGCCAACCAAGCCCCCTTCCATTTTGACGCGTCGATGCCAGATATCTATACCCCATTAGTGTGCGGGGCAACTTTAACACTTCTGGAAAATCAACGTTTCCTGTTCCCAAACCAACTTGTGGAATTTCTGAACCAAAATCAAGTCAACACCTTGATATGGGTGCCGTCAGCTTTGATGCTTCTCACCGCGAAGGATTATTTTGCACAAAACACTATAAAGGGATTGCGCCTTGTAATGTTTTGCGGTGAGGTCATGCCGACAAAACATCTAAATATTTGGCGCAAATATTATCCAGACACTGTTTTTGTCAATCTGTATGGACCCACCGAAACCGCATATGCCTGTACCTATTATGTAATTGACCGAGACTTTCCTGATACGGAGCCCTTACCGATTGGAAAGCCTTGCCAAAATACCGAAATTCTGATTTTGAATGAATGGGATCAACAAGTATCGCCAGGGGAAACCGGGGAGCTTTGTGTGCGTGGGAGCAGCTTGTCCCTAGGATATTACGGCGATATCGTAAAGACAAATACTGCGTTTGTCCAATCCCCTCTGCATACTAAGTATCGCGACCTCATCTACCGAACCGGGGATCTAGTGCGCCAAAACGAGTTTGGGGAAATCCTATATGTTGGGCGCAAGGATTTCCAGATTAAGCACCGGGGGCATCGTATTGAGCTTGGGGAAATCGAGGCGGTCGCCTATGGTATTGCGGAGATGGAACAGTGCTGCGCGGTGTATGACGAGGAGAAGCAACAAATCATACTCTACTGTGTCCTGAGCACGGGAGGAGGTATGGAAAAAGACATTTATATGCACCTGAAAAAACACCTCCCTATCTATATGCTTCCCGCAAAAATACAGTGCAAAGACACACTTCCACTCAATGCAAACGGAAAAATAGACCGCCTTGCGCTCAAAAACCAAGCATGAGAATACAGGAGGGAAAACCATGCTGCTGAAATTGAAAAGTATGGAAGAACGAGTTAAGGAAATCCAGGAAGGTGGCGCGCCAATCATCATGTTCGGGACAGGTGAAAAATCTAGAGGCACTCTGCCAATCCTGTTATCATATGGGATTTCCCCAGCCTGTTTTTGCGACAATGACCCTGCTAAGTGGGGAAAATTGCACATTACCCCCTCAGGAGAGTATGATATCTTTAGCCCGAAACAGTGCCGACAGCAGTATCCCAACGCAGTCTATGTGTTGTGCGTGTCGGCGGGTAATTATCCAGCGGTTGTGCAAAGCCTCAGAGGGTGCCGCGTGTATTCCTGTTGCTACCCCTTCAAGGTTGACCCCCAAATGCTTGCCTTCCCAGATGATGCACAGCATCGGGTGTTGCAGGAAATGGCAAATGCTTTAGCCGATGAAACTTCCAGAGAGGTGTTCCATGCGGCCATAAATTACAAACTCAATGGCGATCTTGCCCCGCTGCTGGCCATTTCCGAGGGGGACGGGTATTTTGACCCTCTCCTCGCAAAATGTTGGGAGTCGGGAGATACCTATATTGATTGCGGGGCGTATTCAGGCGACACCATGATCCAATTCCTTTGTTTCTGTCAGGGCAGGTATGGCAAAATCCGACTGTTTGAGGGTGACCATAACAATTGTGCTTGGTTACGCAAGATGGTGGATCATACCCGTATCCGGGACACCTTTGTCCATGAAGGTTTGCTATGGGATGAAAAAACGAAATTGGAATTTTATACTTATGACATTTCCTCCGATGACGTGTTGTATGAAAACGCCGACACCTCCGCATGGCGTAAGGATAACCCATGTAGCCGCAGGAAAGATGAATTGGAAAACATCAGCACATACGCTACCGTGCGTCAGTCTGCTGACCGTCTGGATCATCTGGTTGACCCGGAGGAAAATATCGGAATGATAAAAATTGTGTTGGTGGGAGGGGAAATGAACGTGCTGAAAGGCTGTGAATCCATCCTCCGGGAGAAGAAATCAGCTGTCATCATCGAATGGGCTGGGTGCCAGGAAAACGACGTATGGGAAATGATCCCGTTCCTTCTGGAATGCCAGCCTGAGTACAAAATATATCTCAGACAAAAAAATATCTGGCAGAGCAGCAAGACAATGCTGTATGCCATTTAGAAAAAGAGGGAATTTATGAAACATTATTTACTATATGGGTATGGGGGCGCGTGTAACCATGGCAGTGAAGCCTCGGCCAAAAGTGAAATTGCCTTTTTACGTAAGCTGTCCCCTGGCTGCCGCATCACCTTGTCCTCCCATTTCCCAGATTATGACCAGCGTTTTGGCGTGCAGGCTGACGAAATCATTGGGCGCAATCCGGATGGAAAAACCTATGAAGAAATATACACTCAAACTATCCAGTGCATTACTCCAGAAACTATCTGCCTGAGCGTGGGTGGGGACATCTATTGCTATTCGAATTGGGAACGCTATGCCGCGATCCACTACGCCGCGTTGGAACGCGGCGCAAAAAGCTTTCTCTGGCGCTGTTCCTTGGATGAATCTTCCCTGACGGACGAAATGCTAAAGGTAGTCAAAAGTCACCACCTGATTACACCGAGAGAATCTGTCACCTTCCGTCTGCTCAAGGATCGGGGTGTTTCCCAGGTGGTGCAGAGCGTCGATATGGCATTCCTGTTGCCTACGTTGCCAGCCGAACTTCCGCCAGAACCTTACGTGGCCATTAATCTCAGTCCCTTGATCTTACGCAAAAATCCGCAGGTACAGGCAGCATACCAGTACCTGATTGACCAGATTGTTGCACAGACTACATACGATTTAGCGTTTGTCCCCCATGTGGAAATTCCCGTCGACAGCGACGTAGACGCCCTTTCTTTACTAAAAGCACCAGAAAATCGTTTGTTTCGGGTACCAATAGGACTGAAATCCGAACAGTATAAATATATCCTTTCCAAGGCCGAGCTTTGTGTGACGGCGCGTACTCATGTGGCAATTGCGGCATGGGGTAGCGGCACTCCCACCCTCGTAATGGCATATAGCACCAAAGCAAGAGGGATCGCCGAGGATCTGGGACAGGACTCTTATGCGCTCCCGGTGGAGGATGTGACGCCCGTTTCATTATGGCAAGCGTTTTCCAAACTATATGAAGATCGTACACAAAGCCGTCAGGTCCTGGGGGAGCGCGTGACACAGTGCGTCGCTAGGGCGGATACGCCCGAAATCCTCGCGGCACTTACCTAGTCCGAAACTCTGTCCAGCAGCAGGGACATCCCTGCCGTCACGTAATTCACACAAGGAGGAAATATGAAACATTCCAATGCTTTCACTATGGAACACGCAACCATTTTAATCTCTCTGGTATGCAATTTGAGATGCAAGCTCTGCTCGGCTTTTTCGCCTTACCATACAGATGCCAAGCATCCCTCGGAAGAACACTCCAAAGAGTCTTTGAAACGGTTCTTCCAGATTGTTTCCCATGTGGATAAGTTTACTATCTGCGGTGGCGAACCACTCCTTTACCCATATTTAACAGAAATTTTAGAATTTCTCCACGCCTACATGCCCCAAATCGGTTTGTTGGAAATTCTGACGAATGGGACTATCATCCCCTCGCCAAAACTCCTGGACTGTATGGGACGGTACGAAAAAGACTGTTTTCGGGTTTTGGTGGATGACTATGGCCATGATAAGTCGCGCAGGGTTAACGAAATCAAAGAGGTGCTCCAAAAAACTGGAATTTCCCATAGTATCCGCAATTACAAGGACGAAAATGCCCACTGTGGAGGCTGGGTCGATTTTGGTGACCTGACTGAAAAAAAACACGATACGCAGGCACAAATCGAGGAAAAATATTCTAAATGTGCCTATCCGAACCGGCTTGGCTTCTCTTTCGCGATTGGGCCGGACGGATATATGTTCCCCTGTGGCCCAGCACGTCGCTGTTGGGAATTAGGGCTTGTAGACAATTACAGCGAATATATCAATTTGTATGACGATGCCCTTTCTGTAGATGACCAGCGTAAAAAAATGCAGAAGGTTTTACAAGGGAACAGCCTTGAGGCTTGTGCCTATTGCAACGGTATGTGCGAGGACTCCCCGCGTTTTCTACCTGCTGAACAATTAGATTGAACCCATAGTATGGCATCTCTAGCAGGGAGGTAAAAAGGAAAATATTTTCAAGATTTTAGAAAGCATATGTAGCAAAATGATTGCCTTTACTGAACTGTATTTGATCAACAGATACAGCTATTGTAAAATATAAATTTTAGGAAGGAAAATGAAAGATGGCAAAAAAACAGTTTACGGGATCTAGCAGTTCGTACATTTTTGATGGTGCAGGGGGCATGAGAGATCAGTTGGAGCAGACCATCCTGACAGAACTGCAGAAAAAGCAGTATCCACTAAGAACAACCATTAATACCATAAAAGCAGGTAGAGGGGTAGTAGGTGCTTTATTTGGAACCAAAGAGCAATGTGTAGTAATTGAGGTAGATAAGGAAGCTCAAATTGCAATTTCAAATACCACAGTAGGAACTTACCTCTATGTAGAAGTGTATTTAATGGTACGGGAAAAAATTTCATTTTTTGCGGCACTTTCTGCAATGACTGATAATGTATTTAAGCAGCAGAAAAGGAATGCAGCTTTCAGTGCCGCCGTAGAAGCGACCGAATCTGCTTTTCATGCTCTTGGACTCAAACAGATTAATAGCGGTTATAAACCCGAAAAACGCCAAATTACAAAATAAAATTCTAAAACAGGCAGAAATAGATATGGCGAAACTTCTGCCTGTTTTGTCTGATAGGGGGATGGGCTTATGGCTAAAATTAGTTTAACCTGTGAACAATGTGGAGGAAATATCATTTTAGATGATTCCCACGAGATTGGTACTTGCGAATATTGTTATGCACAGTTTGTTATTAAAGAAGACAAAATTATTCAAAAAATCACACAGCATATAACCAAGCACGTATATGGCTATCAAGGAAAAGATGTGGAAGAACTACTGACAGATGGTTATAAATTTCTTGAACTGGGAGATTATACAAAAGCGAACGTAAAGTTCCGAAGAGCGATCGATATTGAACCAGATTGCTGGAGCGCCTGGTTTGGATATGCAGGTACAGGCGGTGATCACTCAGGGTATTTAGCCAAACTCCGTGCATATCGGAGAGCATATGCTGCGGCGAGAGGAGAACAGCAGGAAGTTGACACCTTTGTGGGTATGGTGGGATGTTTGCCAGACCAGCATTTAAGGGCTGCTTTTGTGCGGAAATTTAATACAGCATTGAAAAAAGAGCGTCCGGAAATTTTTCAACTTGTTTCCAATGTAGTGGGATGCGATGAATCGGAAATGGCGACTTTAGCGATTGATCTTTGCCCGGATGATTGGCGTGCCCATTTTGCTATGGCTAAATTCCGGCAGATCCGTGCCCGTTGGTGTGAGTTGGAAAGAGGGGGATTCCGCAAAAAACATTTGCCGGCACACGCGGCGGAAGTGGCAGGTATTTTTCGTAGGGCATATCGTCTTGCGAAAAGTGAAAATGAAAAAGCGCAACAAACGATTCTTTCTTACGTGGATAATATGGCAAAGGATAATTCCTATTGTGTTTTTTTC
>CATJNB010000067.1 GCA_949741605.1 uncultured Eubacteriales bacterium
CACCTGCGGTATGTGCAGCAGCTGGAAGATGCTGTTTCTATCTTAGAGCCAGCCGTCCAGCAAGCTTTACAAGGTAAATGGAACAGCCGATGGATCGCACTGCGCCTGATTGATGATGATGCATCCATTTTACAATCCCTGACACAATTCACTGGTGACGTGATCACGCAGGACCCCCTAATCCAAACCAAGCGTGAGCAAGCCCGCAAACAATTAGAGGATTGTGGGGTCGCCTTAGAAATGGTCAAGGATAAGCTGGTGGCGTGTTATGTGATTACGGCCGAAGGGATCTGTGCGGATTGTGTGACCTTCGAATCCTGCCGCTGCCATGCCCGTGACCGTAAAATTGACCGAATCCTGACCAGCAAACGTACTGGGATTCCCATTATGATACTGCTATTGATGCTAGTTTTTTGGATTACTATCAGCGGGGCAAATTATCCATCGCAGCTGCTGTCGGATGGACTGTTTTGGGTGCAGGACCGCTTAACTGACTTTTTCCATTGGGTAAACGCTCCCGAATGGCTGCATGGAGTTTTGGTGATGGGAATTTACCGGGTACTAGCATGGGTAGTATCCGTGATGCTCCCTCCCATGGCGATTTTCTTCCCGCTATTTACCTTGCTGGAGGATTTCGGCTATCTTCCCCGTGTGGCATTTAACTTAGATAAATATTTCAAAAAAGCTAATGCCTGCGGTAAACAGGCTTTAACAATGTGTCAAGGATTTGGTTGCAACGCTGTCGGGATTGTAGGCTGCCGGATTATTGATTCGCCACGGGAACGTCTCATTGCCATGATTACCAACAATTTCGTCCCATGCAACGGGCGTTTTGCGCCACCATACAAAGGGCAAATAAATCAGCCATTCCCAAAATAACTCATGGCAAACTCCCACCATCCCCCCTTTTGCTCAAATGATCCAAAAGCTGATCAACAACCGCAATTTTTTCTTGTGGTGTCAAGCCAGAAGCATCAAGCTGGCCTTGTACCATCTCAAAATAAAAATCACACAACTTGGCAGAAAAAAATGGGACATCCCCCTGTTCTGGTATATGAATCATCACCTGTTGCACGAGATTCTTTCTCACATTCTCCCCTCCCTATTACGGACACTTTATAAGTATGAGCCCCTTCTCCATCCCATGCACACGGTTCCCCTCACAACAAAAAACACCCCGGTCGCAGAAACCATTTCTCGGTTCCCACGCCGGGGCATTTTTATGATTCTGAATTTTATGCGGACGCCATGTCCACTCTCAAATCAGAAATCCTATTCTTGTGTATTGGTGTTTTGTGCTTTTGCAGCAGCTCTTTTGTCAGCCATATCGACCATGAAGTTTTCAACAACAAGCATGATCCAACCAGCGGTAACAAACGCGATGGTGCAGCTCGGCATACCGAATGCGCCCAATACGGTTGGTGCAGCAAAGTTGATAAGGCTGGTAAGTACCAAACCGAGGAAGAACAGGAACCAGTATCTGCCGGAGTTGATTTTGCTCTTGCAGAAGGTATCCAAAGCACCAACGGTGAGGATGGAGCTGTAGCCATACAGCGACAGACCCATGGGGCCCATGTCGGTACCAAAGAGCAGGCCCATGCCAATAGCGAATGCAGTAGCAATGAGAGCCTTGATTGCGAACTGCCAGTTGTACCAGAAGTATGCAACCACCATGATGAGCGAGGCAATAAAGCCGTCGATAACATAGATCTCTTCAAATGCATTGAGGAAGAACAGACCCCAGTGGTTAGAGGTCATAGAACCCCAATCCCAGCCCATGGTGTTCCAGTCAAAGCCAGTCATCCAGCTGCCGCCGTTACCGGTCAGGCCGTTCTCGAGGAATGCGTTCATGCCGGTTTTGAGAGCCGGATCGTTACCAAAGGCCAACAGGTCAGTCTGGAAGCTGATGGCGGTAAAGAACCACATCATAACGATGAATGGGAACGTAAAGCCCGGCAGGCCAAAGTGGCCGGAGAAGCGGTTGATCATCATTTGGATCGGCGGAGCAAGCATGTTGCCAAGGATCAGGACGATCCAAGCAGTCCACCAGTTGCCGTTGGCATCTGCGGCACCCGAGAAGGTACACGCACCAATTGAGATCAGGTTCGGGCAGAATCCGAACAGGCCTGATGTAATCGCATCGCGGTCAGCGCCCATGAGATAGGCCACGAGGTTTGCAAGGTTTACGCCGATAAAGACGAATACCATTGGTCTCCAGCTGTACCAGTCTCCGAAATCCCAGCCATGCATTTCGAGGCCGGCAATCCAGAAGGATACGAAAAACAGCATGCCACAAATGACGTTTTCGATAAAAACAACCTGTCCAATTCCGTTAAAGAAAGCTCTCACCGGTCTTGGTAACGATTTAATATCGATGCCCATTTTTTTCCCCCATTTCTTTTTTCACGAAGTGTTTTTCACTGTTGTTTCATTTTTTCCTGTTGATTTGCAGAGTTAAGTAAAATAAAGCCTCCTTTCCTGTTTTTCAAATCAACACCTTTTTTGGCTGCAGTATTCTTCTGAAACACGGCAGCAACTTTTTTATAACAGCTGTTATCATTTTAAAAAAAAAAAATATATTTGTCAATATAATTTTAAAAAAAATTTAAAAAAAATACACATGTTTGTCAAGGCAGCAAGGGGAAAAGGAAAGGATTCTCGCCAAAAACGACAGAAAATGCCCTGAAAAATTCAGCATTTTTCCAAACAAAACGTCGATTGTACATAAATTATTTACAATTGAGATACAATTCGTTTAAAAAGCTGGCGATATGATACGGTATAATAAAAAGCAGTGAGAGGAAGGGTCCATGAGGCAATCTGGACCATCTGCCCACCCCCATATCAATGTATACAGGGAGAGCAAGCCCAAGTTCTCCCCTCCAACACAAAAGCCCGGTTGCAAATTTAGCAGCCGGGTTTTTGCGTTGCCGTTTCCCCGTATCCTCTGCCATATTTTCCCACCCGGCTTCATACCCTGTTGCAAGGCATGAAAAAGGAGGGAACCAGTTGCAGATCTATATTTACAGCCGTAAGTCCGTCTATACGGGCAAGGGGGAAAGCGTGGAAAACCAAGTGGAAATGTGCCGGCAATATATTTCGCACAAAATTCCCCATGCCAGCAAAGCGCAGATCTATGTGTATGAGGACGAAGGCTTTTCCGCCAAAGATACCAACCGTCCCCGGTTCCAGCAAATGCTAAGAGATATGAAAACACACAAACCGGATTATGTGGTGTGCTACCGTTTAGACCGCATCAGCCGGAATGTCAGCGATTTTTCCTCCCTGATCGAAACCTTCCAGCGGGAACACATCTCGTTTGTTTGTATCCGGGAAGAATTTGATACGTCAAAGCCTATGGGGAAAGCCATGATGTACATGGCGTCTGTGTTTGCACAGCTGGAGAGGGAAACCATTGCCGAACGTGTGCGGGACAATATGAGGATGCTGGCACGCACCGGCCGCTGGCTGGGCGGTACCCCTCCTACTGGCTTTACTTCGGAAAGCATAGAGGAAACCAGTCCCACCGGGAAACAGAAAACCTCCTGTACCCTCAAGGACAATCCCGAAGAACTCATAATCATCAATGAAATTTTCCGTACATTTTGGAAACTGCACAGCATATCGGGTGTGAAAAAACACCTCATACAACAAGGGATGCACTCCCGGACTGGGAAACCCTTCTCGCTGCCTGGCATTAAAGAGATCCTGCAAAACCCAGTGTACTGTATGGCGGACCGGGAAGCGCGGGAATATTTCATGGCACAACATTGTGAGGTTTGTTTTGACGAAACGGAATGTTCGGATCAAAACGGCCTGTTAGCTTACAATAAGCGGGACTACCGGCAAAAAGGAGCCAAACGGCAGGCCATGGATCAATGGATTGTGGCAGTTGGCAGGCATAAAGGGCATATCCCCGGCAAACAATGGGTGGCAATCCAAAACATTTTAAAAGACAATATCCCCACTGGGAACAAACCAGCGCTTTTACATAATGATTATGCGTTCCTTTCGGGTATAATCTGGTGCGGCCAGTGCCAAAGCCGGATGTTCGCAAAGAAGCGTCAAAGCGGACGATACGACTACATTTGCGACCAAAAGCTGCGCTGCGGCACACTAGGCTGCACCTGCCAGAACCTCAGCGGTCCACAGGCAGAGCGTATGCTTTGGCAGGCGCTTCTTCCCTATCTGAACAAACCTCGCAACCTCTCCCCTTGCTTAGAATCGTACCGGCAGCATTTACAAAAGGTCATAAAAATCTCCTGCGGCACTGTCCGGCAACCGGAAACGGCATCCCTTGCCATGGCACTGTCCAAGTGGATGGAGGCCCCCCAAAGCCTGCCTGTCCCGGAAAAACGCGCTCTGCTGCGAAGGCTAGTGGAAAAAATTGTCTGGGATGGTCAAACGCTGCACATTTTTGTAGCTGGATAGGAACAAGGTTGCAGTTTGGATGGTGGCGGATTCCCAACCATATTGTCCATCATCTCCATGTTCTTCGTCGGCACAGCGATGACCCCGCTCAACTCCCTGTTATCCACGTTGATCCTGACTGGGGTGATCGTGCTGGGCGTCCTGATGACCTTCCTGATTTCCCGTGTGCTTTCCCAGACAATCCTGCGGGGGATTCCATCCTCGTTCACACTGGAGCTTCCCCCTTACCGGCGTCCGCAGGTTGGCAAAGTGATCGTGCGCTCGATCCTTGACCGCACCCTGTTCGTCCTCGGACGGGCGGCAGTTGTGGCGGCACCAGCGGGACTTTTGATCTGGGTTTTGGCTAACGTCACCATCGGGGACACCACCCTGCTGGCGCATTGTGCGGGCTTTTTAGACCCCTTTGCCCGCTTATTTGGTCTGGACGGTGTCATCTTAATGGCATTTATTCTGGGCTTCCCAGCCAACGAGATTGTCTTTCCGATTATTATTATGGCGTATTTGTCTACGGGAACGCTCACGGATTTGTCGGCCCTTGGCGAGTTAAAAATCCTACTGGAAAATAACGGCTGGACGTGGCTGACGGCGGTTTGTACGATCCTGTTTTCCCTGATGCACTGGCCCTGTTCGACCTCGTGCATGACGATCCTCAAGGAATCAAAAAGCCTGAAATGGACAGCGGTTTCCTTTGCCGTACCCACGCTCGTGGGATTAACCGTGTGTTTTGTAGTAGCTACGTTTGCCCGTTTGGTGGGATTCGCGGTTTAAGTGGTGCCTTCCGGCGATTTCCCTGCATGGGGACATCGGATATCCGCACACGTCTTACAGATGTGGGGCTGATGGGTGTCAAGGCAGCAAAGCATGTAATCGCATTCGTCACAACAGCATTCTGCATCACACCCGTTTCCCGGGCAATCTGTTCCCTGATTTCCGGGTATCCACTTCATTCCAGCAGCATCCATCATCCTATTTTCCTCCGAAACGCTAGATTATAGACTAATTCATTATATAATGGATTAGTCTATATGTAAAGAGAAAAATTGAGATACTATCTCTTACAAATGACGAATGAGGAAGTATCTCATGATAAAATTAAATGTACTGCAATTATTGGAGAAAAATGGGAAAACAAAATATTGGCTATACAAACAGCTTGGGATGAGCTACCAGAATTTCAATAAAATGGTAAACAATGAAACAAAATCAATCCGCTATGAAAATATCGAGACACTGTGTTTGTTGTTGCATTGTACCCCAAATGACTTGTTTGAAATCCACCAAGAAGAATAATCCCAAAAAACAATCACCAGAAGAACGCAAATTCTCCTGGTGATTGTTTTTGGTTTAATCCATCTCGTAATCCACCGCCACACTGGCTTTGCGAACCTGCTGGATATAAGGCTTGACAACATCGGCATGGTAGGGGTCCTTTTGATATTCCTCGAGCGCCTGCGGGCTATCGAGTACCACTTCGAGGATCACATCATAAGAGCGTTCCGAATGGAGAAAGTCAATGCCAGCACAAAGCTCACGGATACACGGCACTTTCCCCCGCATGGATAAAAACAGTTCCTTGACCTTTTGGCATTGCTCTGGGCTGTTATCAATAAGTTTTACGGATAATACATGTTTAATCACGAGTTCCACTCCTTTCAGTTCCGGCAGTCCGGGAAACTGCCATCGACCGCATCAGTCTTTTTCCTATTATAATGTTAGCTTCTTGCAGTGTCAACCCCACGGAAACAGGGCGGTTCGAGGCACACGATACAAAATAATTACCAAAATCATCCATAAATATTTAGATTTTTTGTTCAGGCAAACTATTGAAATATTTTATTCTATATAAGATAATAACATAGAAGGTAGCTGGAGGCTATTTTCCTGAATGTATCCATGAATGTGCCCACCAGCTTTTCCGAATGGCTGGCGGGCTTTTTTACAGGTTGCCTGTGAGTTCACAAGGCGGGATACGGTCTGCTGCTGTGATGGCCCGCAGAACCCGGCACGGGTTGCCTGCTGCAACCACATGGGCCGGGATCGAACGGGTCACCACACTGCCCGCACCAATAACACTGTGATCCCCGATGGTCACACCGGGCAACACTACCGTGCCGCCGCCAATCCACACATGGTCCCCAATCGTAACTGGCAAGGCGTTTTCCCATCCCTGTGACCGCTGCTGTGCATCTATGGGATGCCCCGCTGTGTAAATCCCGACCTGCGGCCCAAGCAAAACCCCGTCCCCAATGACAACAGGGGCACAATCTAGGATCACACAGCCATGGTTCGCATAAAACGACTCGCCAACCGAAATGTTTGTACCGTAATCGCAGGCAAATGGCATCTCGACCCAGATGGTTTCGCCGGTTTTGCCAAACAGTTTTTTGAGCAGTGCCATCCGCTCCTGAATGTTCGATGGATGCAGGTTTTGCAGCTCAAACAACACCCCTTTGGCAGCTTGCCGCTGTTCCAATAAGTCCGGGCTGCCGGCCTGATACCAGTTTCCGGCTAACATGTTTTCCTGTTCCGTCAATGCCTTTCCCTCCTTTAGCGGTACACGTTCCCAGCAGATGCTGGTTTACCATTCCGTTGCTCCAGAAGTTCGCTGACGGTCACCAACTGGAATCCACGTTTTTTCAGTTCTGGAATCAGGGTTTCACAAGCAGTGGCAGTTGACGGCTGCAAATCGTGCATCAAAATGATGTCTCCTTCCTTCACCGAACTAAGTACCTTTTGTACGGTGGTGGCACTGTTCCGGTGCTGCCAGTCCAAGGTGTCAATGCTCCACAACACAAGTGGCAGACCGGCAGCCTTTTTGGTGCCTGCGTCATAAGCGCCGTATGGGGGACGCAATAATTTAGGGGGTTCGGGTACAATCTGCCCAACCAGCTTTTGTACCTTTTGCACCTGTTGTTGTACCCCGGCAGCGTTCAGGCTGGTTAAATTTGCATGGCTGTAACTATGGTTTGCAATCTCGCAGCCCGCCTGATACACTTTGCGTACTGTATCCTCATCACCACTGATCCGGTTTCCCACCATAAAAAAGGTCGCTTTGGCATCGTTTGCTTGTAGGATATTCACAATCTTCTGGGTCACTTTCCCGTTGGGGCCATCATCAAAGGTCAGGGCAATCATGGGGCCTTCGGGAACCGGCTTGACTTCGGGTAGGTCTGCGGTAAAATAAGAGGTATTGCGTACAGCCGACCCGCCTGCTTTGCTCCCTTTCTTTACATCCACGCGGATCGATGCATGGGTCCCACCGACTTCATATACGATATAACAAGTTCCTTCCTGTTTGCCAGTGACCATAAAGTTGCCGTTTGTCTGCTGGGATAACCCTACAACCGAACCTGTACGGGAATCGGTCACAGAAAGCACTTTGGCCCGTGCCAGCGCACGTACTTTGGCAGCGTCCATCAGCGTACCGTCCGCATCCTTCAGGGAAGCGCCAATGGTATAGCGGTCGCCGGGGGCCATCGTATAGGAGGCAGTATCCAGCGTGATGGACCCTTTTCCTTTGGATGCCGCTTTCTGCGCCGATGCAGGCGTTTCGTTCGCGTATACGGTGGATGCCGGCTGTGTGTTTGCCACCACCGCTGTACCTGCCACTACCCCTGTGGTGATCCCCACCAGCAACGCCATGCAGAATCCCAGCAACCGTTTTTTGCAGAAACGTGTTTGTCTTTTCATGTTATCCTCTCTCCTTGATTCGTGAAATCGGAATTTCTGATTTTTGGAAATTCCAGTGTTTTTTTCTGCCTTTTATTATACCATTCGACGAATCTTGCCCGCAAGGGCTTGCCGATTTTTTTCACCTTTACAATTTTGTGATGATTCTGACATATCTTTTTGAAATTTGTCATTTTTTCTGCTATAATAGGATTGCAGAAAACTTTTTCACGGGATGAGAAAATCATAACCAAATTTTACAGGCAAATTTGTTAAATTTTTGTCAATTCATGCTAAAGCATTAAATATAGAAAGATGGAGGTCTTTTGAAAGATGAAAGTCCAGTTTACTGAAACCGTCCTGCGAGACGCTAACCAGTCCCTGATCGCCACGCGGATGCCGTTCTCCGCCTTTGAACCGATTCTGGAAACCATCGGGCGCGCGGGGTATTATTCCGTAGAATGTTGGGGCGGCGCCACCTTTGACTCCTGCCTGCGCTACCTGAACGAAGACCCTTGGGTACGCCTGCGGAAAATCAAGGAAAAACTCCCCCACACCAAACTGCAAATGCTCTTGAGAGGCCAGAATATCCTGGGGTACAAACACTACCCAGACGATATTGTGCGTAAATTTGTGCAGTATTCGGTCGGCAACGGCATTGATATCCTGCGTATTTTCGACGCCCTCAATGACCTTCGCAATATCGAAGTCGCCGTGGACGAAACCAAAAAACGCGGCGCCCATGCATCCGGCACCATCTGCTATACCACCAGCCCGGTACATACCCTGGAAAAATACCAGCAGCTGGCAAAGCAACTGGAAAGCATGGGGGTCGATTCCATCTGCGTAAAGGATATGGCCGGGATTATGGGCCCGCAGGAAGCGTATGACTTGGTCAAAGCCATCAAGGAAACCGTTTCCCTGCCAGTCATTTTACATACCCACTGTACCACGGGTTTCGGGCCGCTGACCTGTCTGAAAGCGGTGGAGGCTGGTGCGGATGTGATTGATACCGCCATTTCCTGTTTTTCAGGCGGTACGTCCCAGCCACCCACGGAAACGCTCGTATATGCTTTCGAGCAGCTCGGCTATGAACATTCTATTGACACCAAAGTCCTCAAGGAAATCAATGATTTCTTCAAACCTCTCAAAGAAAAATATCTGGCAGACGGCCTTCTTTTGCCAAAGGTTCTGGGAACCGACACCGACGCGCTGACCTATCAGGTGCCCGGCGGGATGCTCTCTAACTTGCTTGCCCAGCTGAAAAACCAAAATGCGCTCGATAAATTTGAAGCCGTCTTACAGGAAGTCCCGGCAGTACGTAAGGATTTGGGCTATCCGCCGCTGGTCACCCCAATGAGCCAGATGGTTGGCGTGCAGGCTACCACGAATGTGCTGTTAGGCGAACGGTACAAAAGCATTGGCAAGGAAGTCCAGTCGTATGTACGCGGCGAATATGGCACCCCGCCAGCCTCTATTGACCCTGCCCTGCAAAAACAGGTGTTGGGCGAGGAGCAGCCCTTTACCGGACGTTTTGCCGATACCCTGCCCGATGGGTTCGAAACGGCCAAAGCTGAAATTGGGGATCTTGCCGAGTGCGACGAAGACGTGCTGTCGTATGCCGCGTTCCCGGCCATTGCAGAGAAATTTTTCCAGCACCGCCGCGAACAGGAAAATAATTGTGCCCATTATACGATCATCGAACTGGATGATTAAAGGGGGTGATGATAAATGGAACATATGGGTTTTGGGGAAAGCATTCTGCTCTCACTCGTCGGGATCGCACTGGTCTTTGCGGTTTTGATCGTACTGAGTTTGTTTATCCGGCTGCTTTCCGTCATTGTGCGCGCCGTGGAACGTGCCCCAGCAGCAAAATCTGCCCCGGCAGTCCCTGCGGCGCCAGCGGCTGCCATACCACCGCAGGGAAATTTCGTACCGGGTTCTGCGGGCGATATTTTGCTGCATAATGTGGATGATCCCACAGCGGCGATGGTCATGGCGATTGTCGCCGATGAACTGCGCCTGCCCCTCAATGAGCTGGTGTTCCGCTCAATCCGGGAACTGTCCCCCGAGGAGGCCGATGAGGAAATCGCCTCCCACGAGCATCATTCCCTATAATATAATTTCCTGCCGCCGGCATCTTGGCGGTATGGGATGGAAAGGATGATAAAATGAAGTACATCATCTCCCTGAAAGGGAAAATTTATGAAGTGGAGGTCGAGCATGGCGAAGCCCAGATGCTGAACGTCTCCGAAGCCCAGCCTAATCAGCCAAAGCAGGCGGTTTCCCGCGTTTCAGACCAGCCAGCAGCCGCCCCCGCTGCTCCAGCGGCAGCAGCAGGCAGCGGGGAATCAGTACCAGCGCCAATGGGTGGGACGATTACCGGCGTGAAGGTCTCCGCCGGACAGCAGATCAAACAGGGCGACCTGCTCGTAACACTCGAGGCCATGAAAATGGAAAACGAAATCTTCGCCCCCTTTGACGGAACTGTGACACAGGTTGCGGTAAAAGCGAACGATGCAGTCAATACCGGCGATCCTCTCGTATTCCTTGAAAGAAAGGCCGGGTGATCCAGTATGGAAATTGGCTCTACCCTCCTGAACCTCTGGAATTCCGCAGGGTTTGCCGGGATCACTTGGCAGCAGGGCGTCATGCTGCTGGTATCGCTCACCCTGCTGTACCTTGGCATTTTCCGCAAATATGAACCACTTTTGATGATTCCGATTGCCTTTGGTATGCTCCTTGCAAACCTGCCGCTTGCCGGCCTGACTGACCCGGGCGGGCTGATTTATTACCTGTCCAAGGGTGTCAGCTGGAATATTTATCCGTGTATTATCTTCCTTGGCATTGGTGCCATGACAGATTTTGGCCCACTGCTTGCAAACCCCAGTAGTTTATTTTTGGGGGCGGCAGCACAGCTTGGGATTTATGTTGCGTTCATTATCGCCAACCTTATGGGCTTTACCCCTGCGGAAGCCGCTTCCATTGCAATCCTCGGCGGTGCAGATGGTCCGACTGCCATTTTTGTCACCACCAAGCTTGCAGAATATCTGCTCCCGGCGATTGCCGTAGCAGCATACTCCTATATGGCGCTGATCCCCATGATCCAGCCGCCTCTGATGCGCCTTTTGACCACCAAAAAAGAACGTGAGATCAAAATGGAACAGCTGCGCGTTGTCAGCAAAAAGGAAAAGATCCTGTTTCCGATCATTGTAACGATTTTCATTTGCCTGTTGCTGCCGTCGGTAGCACCGCTGATCGGTATGCTGATGTTCGGCAACCTTCTGCGTGAATGTGGGGTCACCCAACGCCTTTCCGATACTGCCCAGAATACCCTCATGAATATCGTTACGATTTTCCTTGGGATTTCAGTGGGTGCGAAGGCTGGCGGCGATAACTTCCTGCGTCCAGAAACTTTGCTCATTCTCGGACTGGGATTGATCGCATTTATGTTCAGTACCATTGGCGGCCTTCTGCTTGGCAAGCTCATGTGCATTATCACACGCGGCAAAATCAATCCCCTCATCGGGTCAGCGGGGGTATCCGCAGTACCGATGGCAGCGCGTATCTCCCAGTTGGAAGGTCAGAGGGCCAATCCCTCCAACTTCCTTCTCATGCACGCAATGGGGCCAAATGTCGCAGGTGTCATTGGTTCTTCCGTCGCGGCAGGTTTCCTGTTAGCCGTCTTTCAATAAAAGAAACACCTATTGAAATCGGAACCCTTGAGGTTTGGATAACAATAGGTGTTTTCTTTTTTATTGGGACCTTCTAACCGTCTTTCAGGCATCTCCTGACCTGCTCAAGCGTCATATGCTGTTCTTTGGCAATCCGGGACAAATCATCATATTCATACTTCACACGGGAGACGCCATACCCAAACGATTTCTTACAACGCACCGCCCCATAACCGGTCTGAACCGTTTCCAGACGGCGATCCAATACATACCGGCGCATCACAGCCTCCCGCACCCCAAGGGTCGTGGTATGGGTAAACAGCAGCCGGACCATCTTTTCGCGATCCTCCCTGCGGCACATCACCCGAATCCATGTGCCCGGGCGGGATTTTTTCATGCCAATTGGAACCGTGTATACTTCCTGTGCGCCTGCCTCAAAGAAACATTCTGCTGCAAAACTGATTTCTTCCGCTGTCATATCATCGACATTGCATGACAACTCGACGATATCATCCGTTTGCCCTGCGGTTTGCCCCAGCATGGCCCGCACACAGTTTGCAAACTCAAAATCCTTCTTTCCCATCCCGTAACCGATTGCCTGCATCTTCATCACAGGCATATCCCCAAACCGTGTCGCAAAATACTTCAAAAGTGCCGCTCCGGTTGGCGTACACAGTTCCCCCGAAATCCTGCCGCCATAAATAGGGACATCCCGCAACAGGAGAGCTGTAGCCGGAGTGGGAACTGGTAAATTCCCATGCGTACACGCCACATAACCGCTGCCCACATGCACAGGTGAGACCACCACCTCATCCGGGGCAAGCCGTTCCATCAGCAGGCATACTGCCGTAATATCGGCTATGGCATCCAGGCTCCCCACCTCATGAAAATGGATCTCGTTTATGGGACGTCCATGCACTTGGCTCTCTGCCTCGGCAAGCAGATCATAAACTCCACAAATATGCTCCTGCACCTGTTCTGGAAGGTCCCAGCCTAAAACCATCCCGCGAATTTCCTGCAAATTTCTGTGGGAATGCTGTGCAAAAAAAAACGCTCCCGGCTGTTCCTCCTCCCCATGGATCAGCACAGAAAAATGGGTCCCGCAAATCCCG
>CATJNB010000068.1 GCA_949741605.1 uncultured Eubacteriales bacterium
AGGATATCATTAACGATCTGGCAGCCTGCAATCCGCATACCGGGAGACCTTCCGCTAAAAAGACGCTCGCAAGCGTAAAAAGCACGGCATTTCAAATTTTCAACTTAGCGTTTGAAAACCGCGTGGTGGAGTACAACCCAGCATCCTTTTTAAAGATACCCACAAAAGCCCCTGAGGAACACCGTAGGGCTTTAACCGAAGAAGAACAACAGTGGATATTAACCACTCCCCACCGCGCCCAGATCGGGGCTATGATTATGATGTATGCGGGCTTACGGCGGGGGGAACTGATTCCCTTAACGTGGGACGATATCGACCTATTAAACCGGACGATATCGGTAAATAAATCCGTAGAAATCATCCGAGGGCAGTCCAAGCAGAAGAATACTGGTAAAACACAATGCGCAATCCGCACAATCGACATTCCAAACAAATTGGTAGACTTCCTGCAAAACTACAAAGAAAACCATCCTACCAACACCCTTGTCCTGCCCTCTGCTAAAGGTACGCTTATGAGCGAATCGTCTTGGCGGCGATTGTGGGAAAGTTACCTTACTGAAATAAACTTCCTTCACGGTGGGATACCGGAGGATATCAAAAGCAAGTACAACCCTCATGGGGTGCCGTTCCTGATTCCCCACATTACAGCGCATTGGCTTCGACATACTTTCATTTCCTTAATGTACCTATCTGGGGTGGATGTCATGACTGCAAAAATACAGGCGGGACACTCGGATATCAAAACCACCCTACAAATTTATACTCATCTGGATAAAAAGTACAAACGGAACAGTATGAACAAATTAGACGATTACTTATCAAATCAGGGATAGATATGATTTTACTGACTGTATTTTACCTGTATTTTTTCGTGAAAACCGCTGAATATCACTGAAAATGACGTAAATTCAAACATAAAAAGAACCCGCATAATCACCGGAAAACCTAGGTGATATGCGGGTTTTAACGTGGTGGACCCGAAGGGGATCGAACCCTCGACCTCTGCGTTGCGAACGCAGCGCTCTCCCAGCTGAGCTACGAGCCCATATGTTTTTTGACCGGATACATATTGAACGTTGTTATTATATCATGATTTTGGGGCATAAGCAAGTATTTTTTCAGTTTTAGGGGTAAAAATGACAATAATCTGGAAAATATTAGAACTTTTTTAAAAAATTTTATGCAATGGTAAAATTTTTCTCCAAAGAGATTGTAAATATTGCTTGAATAAGGTTGTTTCTTTTGGATTTATAGGGTATAATTTGTATATCTGTAAAAAATAATGACTGGTTTTTTATATATTCTTGAATTCTGTGGAAAACAGTTTTCCCGGAATGTCCAGCATTTCAGGAAAGGTAGGAAGATTATGGAATCATTTCAAACATCCCATAAAAGACATTCCCATCGAATTATGGGGTCTGTACTGTCGGTAATCTGTATGGCGGCAATTCTGGTCTCTACACTCCCCCCCGCCACCGTTTTTGCTGAACAGGATCTTGCAGTCGCACAACAGACGACTGCGACTGTGACCAGCCAAAGTGCAACCACCACAGACCGTCTGAATCTCAGAGAAGGTCCCAACACTACATCTCGCGTTCTAACCGTATTAGAAACCGGCGCTGTGGTGACGGTTCTGGATAACAGCAATGCACAATGGGTACGAGTACGCACCTCCAACGGTCAGGAGGGCTATTGCAGCAGGGAATATTTGAACATCAGCAATACGGCAGTCGCGGCGGCGGCCACTGCTACCACAACCGACCATCTCAATCTTCGGCAGGGTCCGGGAAGCACCTATTCGGTATTGACGGTCCTCCCTCTTGGCACGGTTGTAACCGTCGTAGACAACAGCAATGCACAATGGGTACGGGTACGCACCTCCAACGGTCAGGAAGGCTATTGCAGCAGGGAATACCTCGCGATTGGCGACAATCATTCTCCCTCTACCCCGCCTTCCAACGTATCCCTCTCCCTTGATACCAAACAATATACCAATACGGCTGGAAAATCGTACCGCTTCCTTGCTCGTGTCAGCGGTTCCAATACCACCCCGACGGTCACTTCCTCCAATCCTAATATCGTTACCGTTACATATGGCGGAAAAGACGCGCGCGGTTACCTCTACGATATCAAAACCATTGCCCCGGGAAACGCTTCCATTTCGGTTTCTGTTGACGGCACTTCGGTAACCATGCCTGTTACCGTTACTGGTTCGAGTAGCGATAATAATAGTTCCAGCAGTACCCCGAATCCCAATGTTTCGGTCTCCCTTGATACCAAACAATATACCAATACGGCCGGGAAATCGTATCGCTTCCTTGCTCGTGTCAGCGGTTCCAATACCGCCCCGACGGTTACTTCCTCCAATCCTAATATCGTTACCGTTACATATGGTGGAAAAGACGCTCGCGGTTATCTCTATGATATCAAAACCATTGCCCCGGGAAACGCTTCCATTTCGGTTTCTGTTGACGGCACTTCCGCAACGATGCCGGTTACTGTCACGGGAAACAACTCCTCCAGTACACCACCCGCATCCAATGTTTCCCTCTCCCTTGATACCAAACAATATACCAATACGGCTGGAAAATCGTACCGCTTCCTTGCTCGTGTCAGCGGTTCCAATACCACCCCTACCGTTGCTTCCTCTAATCCTAATGTTGTTACCGTTACATATGGTGGAAAAGACGCGCGCGGTTACCTCTACGATATCAAAACCATCGCACCGGGAAACGCTTCCATTGTGGTTTCCGTTGACGGTACCTCTGCAACGATGCCGGTTACTGTCACTGGGAACAACTCCTCCAGTACACCACCCGCATCCAATGTTTCCCTTTCCCTTGATACCAAGCAATATACTAATGCCGCCGGAAAATCCTACCGTTTCCTTGCCCGTATCACTGGCGGTTCCGGGGCTGCCCCAGTCGTCACTTCTTCCAATCAGAGTGTGGTCACGGTGGCATATGGCGGAAAAGATTCCCGCGGTTATCTCTACGATATCACCACGGTTGCCCCGGGCAGTGCGGTCATTACCGTAACAGTGGATGGCAAATCGGCTACCATGCCAGTCACTGTCACAGGGGCGGTTGCCGGCGACCCCTCTACCAGCAACCCATCCTCAAGCAATCCGTCCAGCAGCACGCCTACAACCAATGCCACACTTTCTCTGGATACCAGCAGTTATACCAACGGTCCGGGCAGTACCTACCAGTTTTTAGCGCGGGTTAGCGGCGGTTCTGGCACTACCCCTTCTGTAACCTCCTCGAATCACAGTGTGGTTACGGTTGCTTATACTTCCAAGGATTCCCGCGGCTACCTGTATACTCTCAAAACCGTCTCCCCTGGTAGTGCGGTCATTACGGTATCCGTGGACGGCAAATCGGCTACCCTGCCAGTTACAGTCACCAACACCGTAAATGGCAATGTGGGCAATGTGGTAGACCCCATTAGTAAAAAGACGGTCAAAACAGCCATTACTACCACCGAACTGAACCTACGAAGCGGCCCTGCTACCACTTACGAACGCATCACCACCCTGGCCGCCAACGCCCAGCTGACCCCGCTCGACTTTACCAGCAATGGCTGGCTCAAAGTGCGTACCGCAGATTCACGGGTCGGGTATGTCAGCACCGAATACCTCACATATGTGTTCACCGACGGCTCGACAACAGCTGCCCAAGTTGCGTTAAGCCCGTCGCCAAACTCCATTTCAACTTCTATCCCACAGGGCAAAACCCTCTATATGACCGCCACCCAGTCGGGCAAGAAAATCACTGGGCTGTGGAGCTCCAGCAACACCGATGTGGCAACGGTTTCCAACGGGTATATTTATGGTGCCAACCCCGGTACGGCTACCATTACCGTCATGGACCCAACTGGCAGTACCCGGGCTTCCATGACCGTTACGATCACTGCGGCTGAACCAGTGAAAACTGCGTATGTCAATCCGAATATTGCGAGTGTCAATAAAAGTGTCGAGCTGGTCGCCGTGACCGACAACACCCGCAATGCCGTAGATTTTGTGGTGGACATGGGCGGCGGACGTACCCAGACTGTGCGCGCTTCGACCTTTACCTCAGAAAGCTCTGCCAACACTGGCCTTGCCACCAATAATACCCGTGTCTGGCGTGCCAATATTACCTTTAATTCGGCGGGGACATATCCCATTAAAGTATATTCCTACAAAAACGGAACCCGCAGTACCTCTGCCTTCTCCACCAGTGCGTATGTTGTGTCTACCCAAGATGAGACCACCACTTCTGTGGAACAGCGCCGCATCAGTGACAAAATGCTGGAAATTATCGGAAAATGGGAAGGGTACAGCGCCGCAGTCTATCCGGATACCTTAGCCAACAATATCCCAACCATTGGCTATGGGCATACGTTCTCAGCTGGCGCCCAGTTCTACAACAACCTCACCAAAACAGAGGCTTGGTCGCTTTTGTGCAACACGATCAATACCAAAGCGTATACCTCCGAGGTCAACCGTTTTATCACCTCCAACAACCTGCGTACCAACCAGCAGCAATTTGACGCCATGGTGAGCTTCTCCTACAACATCGGCGCAGGCTACTGGAATAATGCATCGGCTGCGTTTGATATGCGTACCGTCATGCTCAATGCCGTTGTTCCTCCGTCCGTCCCCGCAAGCGGCCTGCCTGCCACGACTTCCCTGAACACCTACTTGTATCAGGACAAGAGTACAAGCAGTACCAAACAACAAGCGCTCACTTCCGGGGTCAGCCTGACGGTTCTCTCGTGCAGCTACGACAGCTCCACCCATGCCGGCTGGTACCGTGTACGCCTTGCAAACGGTACCGAAGGCTGGATCCAATCCGGTTATGTCCGCTTTGCGTCGAGCGTCGCGGTAACCCATGACCTCAATTATACCGATGCCGTCCCGTTTGGGAGCGAGGCAGTACGCTGGAGTACCGCTGGAGGCACCTGCTATGCAGGGCTTGTGTACCGCCGGTTAGGGGAAGCGAAAGTATTCTCGTTTGGTGATTACACCGGTGCAACCCCCGGCAACGAAAACTATGGAAGAAATACCTATGGATATGTGTATCCGAGCTACGCACAGCCCTATGAGAAAAAACCACTGAACTAAATAAAATACAACAGGCACACTTCCCAAGGTTGGGAGTGTGCCTGTTTTTTACAGGAGATGCAGCTGGTCAATTTTTTCCCGCAGCTGTAAAAAATCTTCAAAGGCGTCTGGCTTTTTAGATGGGGTACGAAGGAGTGCGGCAGGATGTAAGGTCGGCATCATGAGGGTGCCGTTTTTCTCGAAAAAGATGCCGTGTTCGCGGGTGATCCGGATATCCGGGCGGATGAGCTTCATGGAGGCGATCCGTCCAAGGCACACAATAATTTTGGGCCGCAGCAGGGAAACCTGAGCCCGCAGCCATGGCAGGCAGGCTTCCTGTTCTTCGGGGAGAGGGTCGCGGTTTTGAGGCGGCCGGCATTTGACGAGGTTGGTGATATAAATATTTTCCTTCCGGTCAAGGTCAACAGCCGCTAAGAGCTTATCCAAAAATTGACCGCCTTTGCCCACAAAAGGCTCCCCTTGCAGATCCTCATGTTCGCCGGGTCCCTCCCCAATAAACATCACTTTAGCGTGGGGGTTGCCAACCCCAAACACCACTTGGGTACGTGTTTCACACAGGCCGCATTTTGTGCAGGCCTGACATTCGCTTTGTAATTGCTGCCAGTTGTTCATCATGGTCTATCCCCTTTCTGAGACTTCTTTTATCATACCATACTTTCCAAAAAAAGGATAGAAAAAACGCAGCCACATCAAAACCGGGCTGCGTTTTTTGGGGTTACTGGGCGCTGAATTTCTGTTTGACGGAACTAATTTTATTTTGTTCCGCCTGCTCGGTGGGATACCAGCCTTTTGCGGCCATTTTATCATACACGGTATCCTGCATACACAGCGAATCATTCAAGGCAGTATTGAAGGTTTTGTGGACATTATCGGTCGAAGACTCAATCGCGCCATGCAGAAACAGGTCGCAGGCACCCTTCTCCAAAAGCAGAATATTTTCCATTAAATTTTTATCTTCCATACAGCAGGTCTCCTTTGATTACAGTAAGCTATAAAAGCTCTGGAATAATTTCTGATGTTTGCGTCCCATCTCCTCCACGCAGGATTTTAAATCAGCGTCTTGGATCTGGTTCGCAGTTTCCTTGCACTTCTGCTGGAAATATTGTTCATGTCCCAGGGCGTCTTGGATATACAGCAATTCTTTTGTGGTCATTGAGCCAACCTCCTATTTGAATTTACTATAGTATGAGGATCGTGCCCCACAATTATACCTGTATCTTCCCAAAGTTTTTAACGGGTAACAGTCACCGGAAAACTGGCAGTTTTGCCGTCCACGCTTGCGGTAATCGTCGCATTGCCCACACCCACTAACTGGATATCATACAAATATCCCCGGCTGTCCTTGGTCGCATACCGTACTGTCACCACATTCGGATTGGATGAAACCGCTGTCGGGATACTTCCTGTCCCGCCGCTCACACGCGCTAAAAAGCGGTATTTTTTCCCTACTGTATTCGTATAGCTATGCGTATCCAGACGCAGCGTTGGACTGGCCGCTTGCGTTACGGTCACGGGGAAACTGGCGGTTTTGCCATCCACACTCGTGGTAATCATCGCATTGCCCACACCCACTAACTGGATATCATACAAATATCCCCGGCTGTCTTTGGTCGCATACCGTACTGTCACCACATTCGGGTTGGACGAAACCGCTGTTGGGATACTCCCTGTCCCACCGCTCACACGTGCCAAAAAACGGTAGGTTTTGCCGGGCAGACCGCTGTACGTTCTGGTATCGAGCGTGATACTGGCTTCTTTGGGAGCATCATTGAGCCATCCATCATAATGCTGCCAAATGGAGGGGTCCTCCTGTCCGAGCGACCACGAGCCAGCC
>CATJNB010000069.1 GCA_949741605.1 uncultured Eubacteriales bacterium
AAGTATAGAAAATCAAGTAGAATTATGTCAGGAATATGCACAGCGAAAATTGGGAGATATCTGCAAATTTTTTGTATATCAAGATGAAGGATTTTCAGCCAAAAATACAGACCGTCCCATGTTTCAAAAGATGATGTTTGACATCCGAGCAGGAAATATTGAAACTTTGATGTGCTATCGTCTTGATAGGATCAGTCGTAGTGTATCAGATTTTTCCTCAATTTTGGACGAATTAGAACAGTATGGGGTGCATTTTATTTCGATCCGTGAAAATTTTGACACTACTTTTCCAATCGGCCGAGCTATGATTTATATTGCATCTGTATTCGCCCAACTGGAACGTGAAACTATTGCAGAACGTATCAAAGATAATCGTAGCAAATTAGCTAATACAGGACGTTGGCAAGGAGGAACTGCCCCTCTGGGATATCAAACAAAAAAAATCGAAACAACATCACAAAATGGAAAAAAATATTCCCATTATATACTAATCGAGGATAAAAATACGTCTGGATTTATCCGCGAATTATTTCCCCTTTACTTGGAATTTGGCAGTTTATCAAAATTGGAACATTACTACAGTTCCGAAATTCCCAAAGGCGTTTTAGGACAATATCTACGGAATCCCTCCTATGCAACAAATACACCAGCAACTTATGATTATTTCCAATCGCTAGGAGCCAAAATCGGCAATCCACGCTATGAATTTGATGGTAAACATGGTCTACTGGCATATAACCGGACACAATCTTATTCCAAAAATTCCAAACGACGGCGTCTATCTGAAGAAGAATGGATTATTGCTATCGGCGAGCACATCGGTTTAGTAAACGGCGATATCTGGACAAAAGTGCAAAAAATGAGAAAAGAGAATCAATCCAAATATCCGCGATGGCAATCTAGTAATATTTCTCTTTTATCTGGATTACTTTACTGTAAATCATGTGGTGCACCTATGAAAATCCAAAATCAGAAAATTTCAAAAAATGGAATTAAAAATTTTTATTATGTTTGTACGCAAAAACAGAAAACCCATGGAAGATTATGCAATCAGCAAAATATACCAGGTATTAAATACGATCAAGCATTTGTCGAAAGTTTAAAAAAACTATTACAGCCTATAAATGGCATTTCTATATATTTTCATTCCTGTAAATCTTATAACAAAAGGGATATAAAAGAAAAAATCAAAAAATTAGAAGATAAAATCGCAAACAATAATATCGCAATCGGACATCTAATCCAAAAACTCTCTACATCGCCTACCTCTCGAATTGACGAATATATCCAAAAATCTGTCGATCAACTGGATGAGGAAAATCAGAAATTGAAAGGAAAAATTGGTGAACTCGTCCTTCAAACTTTCGATTCAAAAATGCAAACATATCATATGAAACAAATACAGGAAAAGATAGAAAAATTTCTAGATGACTTTGATAACCATACTCTAGCACAAAAAAAATATATTCTAAAAAATTTGATTAAAGAAATTCATGGAAGCAAAGAATCCTCTATAGTAGAACTTCAATTTGAATCTCTTTCTTAAATATGTACTTTTTCTGTATTTTAAACGTTACTGCACCATCGGTAATGCCATTTGCTATTTTAGCCAAAGTATTTCCTGTACAAGGGCAAACTACCATAACATCCACGAGTTTTTTCGGTCCAATTGGTTCTGCTGCCACCACGTCATGGATAATCTCTGTTGCACATAATGTCATAATTTTTTGTTTAAAATCGTCGGATTTTCCAAAACGGGTATCCGATTCATATGCTATCTGTGACATCACCGGCTGTACCTGATATCCACAGGAAACCAGTTCTTCTAACTGTTGTAATGCAGGTGCAAATGTGCAAAAGGAACCGCACATTGCAAATCCTACTTTTAAATCACTCAAAACACTCACTCCTCACACATATTGTAAATCATATTTTTGATAATTTCCCCGGCTGTCTTAGGTGCAACTTTCCCTGGTAGGGATGCCGCCTTGATAATCCGGAGATTCCGTTTTTCCGCTGCGTCAAAATCAAAGCCACCAGGAGCGGAAGCTAATTCGATACACAAGCAATGTCCGGGAATTCTCGAAACTAATTTACGATGGAAAATCAAAGCTGGAATCGTATTAAAAATAAAATCGAATTGAGTATTCTCGGCAAGTTGATGGATGTCAAGGGATTTGTAACCATGCATGGCAATCCACGAAAGGTCACTGGGCTTGCGTGCGGCAACTGTGACATTTGCCCCCAGACCATGTAACATCCCAGCCAGTACCTTTCCAATCCTTCCATATCCCGTCACCAAACATTGTGAACCATTCAAAGTACCTGGGGATTCCCGAATCGCAATTTCCAAAGCGCCTTCTGCTGTAGGGACAGCATTTTGAACTGCAAATTCTTCTCGTGTAGAATAATCGAAACACTCCGTCTGTTCCCATATCGAACTGCTCTCCTGCAAGCGGTGGATCATTCCCCCAAATACCCGTTTCCCTTGCATCAATTTTGCCAGATCATCTGTCAGACGGATTTTTTCTTTAGCATAGGGCGCATTTAAATAGACCCCATCTAAGGTAACTGGAAGCGGAAAAATAATCGTATGACACAACACAGCGATTTCCTCGCAAGATGCCAAAATGGCCCCTTTGATTTCTCCTGCTTGGTCAAAACCAAAAGCATATACATTATATCCATCTGCAACCAGAGCTTCTGTCAAATAAATTTGCCTTTTATCACCGCCAATAATTCCAAAATTATTTCTTTCAACCATTCCAAACCCCTCCAAACATTGCTTATCACCCCATATTATGGAAAAGATTTTGATCCTGTGAGTTCTATCCGTAGTCAAATGAAACTTTTTATGATATAATAAAATTCAAAGCTTTAGGCATAACTCATACCATTATTTTGGTAAGATTCAGAAAAAAGGTGTTTATTTTCCCATACTTTCGCAATATAATATAGGGAGAGAAAGTACGCTTGATTTTGAAAACCATGAAGGAGCAAACAAATATGGAAAACAAAGATATTTTGGAACACATCAAAAAAGTGCATTTTATTGGAATTGGTGGTTCTGGCATGAGTCCGATTGCGGAAATTTTACACCATAAAGGCTTTCAGGTAACTGGTTCTGACATCAATGAATCGGATACTTTACAACGGGTTCGTTCGTGGGGCGTACAAGTGCTCATGGGACAAAAAGCAGAAAATATTGCGAATACCGGAGCCGAATTAGTGGTATATAGTGCTGCGGTCAAATCGGAAAATCCAGAATTATTGGCTGCACAGGAAAAAGGAATCCCCATTGTAGAACGCTCCGTAATGCTTGGCATCATTACCAGCCGATATGAAAACAGTATTGCAATAGCCGGAACACATGGTAAAACCACCACAACGGCTATGCTTACACAAGTTATGATGACTGGAAAAAAAGATCCGTCCGCGATCATCGGTGGGCAGCTCCCACTGATAGGAAGCAACGCTCAAATTGGGCACTCCGATATCATGGTATGCGAAGCGTGCGAATTTGTAGACACCTTTTTACAACTCCATCCTAAGGTTTCGGTAATTTTGAACGTGGATGCAGACCATTTAGAATATTTCCACACATTAGAACGGATTATCGAATCCTTCCATCAGTTTTCCTCCCAGACTCAGGATACTATTATCCTCAATGGAGATGATCCAAATGTCTGGAAAGCGGTAGACGGTATCGCCAACAAAAAAATTATTACTTTTGGTATGGACCCATCGAATGATTATGCAGCTGCAAATATCGTTGACGAACCCAAGGCTCTGGAACAGTTTACCCTTACCTACCAAGGAAAACCTCTCATTGATATCCATCTGTCGGTACCGGGAAAACATAACATCATGAATGCCCTGGCAGCCGCTGCAACTGCACATTATTATGGCGTTGACCCACAGGCGATTGCCAAAGGGTTATACGAGTTTACAGGGGTTCATCGGCGATTTGAACTTCTCGGAAAATTTCAAGGAGTCACTGTTGCTGATGATTTTGCCCACCATCCCACAGAACTCACTGCAACCTTAGAAGCCGCCATGAAAATGGGATTCCGAGAAGTGTGGGCCATTTTCCAGCCGCATACTTTTTCCCGTACCTACCTTTTACTAAATGATTTCGCTAAAGCACTTCAAATTCCAGATCATGTGATTATGACAGAAATCCTTGCGGTTCGGGAAGTAAACACTTATGGAATCCACGTCCAAAATTTAGCGGATAAGGTTCCGGGAAGTTGCTGGTTCTCAAGTTTTGAGGAAATTACCGATTATGTAATCGAACATGCACAACCGGGCGATCTGATCCTGACATTAGGCGGTGGGGACATTTACAAATGTGCGAATCAAATTGTAGAAAAATACAAAGCTAAATCATAAAAAAACATCCAGCATGGAACAGAGTTCCTGCTGGATGTTTTTTAATAAGCAATACTCAACGGATTTAAGCCCCCATAATCCATACGATCCATTTTATCAATGTAACCCAACGCCTTCCCTGCCCCTAGTGCCACAGAAATATCGGCATCCTGAGCAATCCGTACTGGTAGTTTCATTTTACGTTCCATGAGTTTATCAAGACCATACAACAAAGAGGAAGCTCCAGTCAGTACAATTCCGTCTTCATAAATATCATGCAAAAGTTCTGGAGGAGTTTTCTCCAAAACGGCCTGCATATTCCGAATCAGACGCAAAGATGGGCGCAATAAAGCAGACAACATATTATCGCTAGTTACATCGACCCAATGCGGCATTCCTGTCTGGGTATGTCTTCCCTTCATTCGATAAACTGTTTTTTGATCCCTCGGATATACACAGCCAATTGTGACTTTTGCCTGTTCCGCTGTTTTTTTCCCAATCATTAACTGATGTTTCCGTCGAACATACTTAATAATTTCATCATCAAAATTATCTCCAGCCAGTTGGACAGTACGAGACGAGGAAATACCGCTTAGAGAAATAACTGCCATATCTGTGGTACCGGCACCCACATCGACGACCAACGAACCACGAGGAGCAAAAATATCAATATCAGCTCCCATAGCCGCAGCAACGGGTTCCTGAATTAAACAAATTTTCCTCACACCGGCAGAACTAATCGCATCCACAATAGCACGCTTTTCCACTTCGGTGATTTCACAAGGTACACTGACTATAATACGCGGCATAAATAATTTACTACCACCCACCTTAGTCAAATAATACTGAATTAAATATTCTGCCAAAGCAAAATCAGAAATAACACCTCGGCGCATAGGACCCACTACCGCAATTTTATCTGAAGTTTTGCCAACCATAGAATAAGCTTTTGTTCCAACGGCGACAATCTGCCCAGATTTTACATTGACCGCGACAACAGTAGGTTCATTGATTACAAGCCCTTTCCCCTGTAAATAAAACTTAATCGAAGCTGTTCCCAGATCAATGGCGATGTCCGTACCTACCAAAACCACTCCCACCTTTCCTCAAGCATTAGTATATGCTTTTTTCTTTTTTTAAATCAAGAATAACATTCATAAAGTTCAGGCGGGCTCGTAGCAATAGCGGCACAAACCACCAGTTTTGCTCCTGCTACATAGAGCGTGCGGGCACACTCAGACAAAGTATGGCCAGTTGTGACAATATCATCCAAAAGAAGGATGGTTTTGCCTAAAACAATTTCATGATTTGGGCATATGTAAACACCAATTACATTTTGTTTTCGCTCCTTTGCCGACAATTTATGTTGTTCCTCATTATCCTTCTTTTTTTCTAAACACGAAATATAAGGGATTCCACTAAACTTCATAAAATATTTTGCCAACATTTCAGATTGATTATATCCCCGTTCCTTTTTTCTTTGTTTTGAAATCGGAACTACTGTTGTACAATCTATTTGTAAAGTATTATAACTTAACAATAAGAAATCTTTCATTTTTTCAGCAAAAAACTTACTATTTTCTGGTTTATCGTGGAATTTAAAGTCTAAAATTGCCTGTTTTACCCCAAGTTTGTAATGGTATAAAACCTTACATTGCAATCCCTGTTTTTGTCCTTCCAGCGGTAGCCAACGCTCTTCATAAATGGGGGGATTTTTTTCTTCACACTGTTCACACAAAGCTGTTCCAGGAGAAATGGTAGTCCCACAAAACACACATTTGGGCGGATACAGCGCATCCAAAAAGAGGGAAAACACTTCTTTAAACTTCATAACTTCTGTTCTCCTTTAAGAAATAATACAATCCAGAATACCGTTTTGTTTTGCGGTCATTTTCAACCATAACCTGTACCGTTTTCTCTGTTCCTACCAAAATCAACAGACATTTTGCACGGGTAATTGCCGTATATAATAAGTTCCGGTAATAAAGCTGGGAAGGTCCTGGAAACATCGGCATAACAATCGCGGGAAATTCGCTCCCTTGGCTTTTATGGACTGTCATAGCATAAGCCAATTCTAATTCACCCGCATTTTCAATGTCATATTGCACCAACCGGTCTTCCATTTGTACTGTCATTAAACCGGCAGGTTTATCTATATCCAGCAAAATCCCAATATCTCCATTAAATACCCCCTCCCCCACCGTACCATCTGTTTTAGTCCAAGGAATATTATAGTTGTTTTTCATTTGCATGACTTTATCTTGTTCTCGCAGAATCATCCCATTGATTTGAATTTCCTGTTTGTCATCCTCTCGGGGATTGATGGTTTCCTGTAATTTACGGTTTAACTCTATCGTGCCAAGTTCTCCTTTACGGCTGGGCGACAATACCTGAATTTCAGCCCAAATGCTGTACTCATAATGTTCAGGCAAACGTCTAGCACATAAATCCACCAAAAGAGAGGAAATGCTTTTGGCATCGTAAGAAGGCAGAAAAAAGAAATCCCGGTTTTTGATATGCAGTTCTGGCATTTTCCCTTCCACGATACGATGTGCATTGGTGACAATCAAACTCTCCATGGATTGACGGAAAATCTCATTCAATTGTACAACAGGAATCATTTCCGTGGAAATTAGATTGCCTAACACGTTTCCGGGTCCGACAGAAGGTAATTGGTCACAATCCCCCACCATAACCAAACGGCACCCTAACGGCAACGCTCGTAGCACTTTTTCAAAAAGTTGTACATCCAGCATAGACAATTCGTCTAAAATCAAAGCATCACATTCTAACAAGTTTTTTTCGTTTTTGGCAAACGTAGGACGGTCATTTTCATTCCACTCTACCTGCAGTAATCTATGGATGGTTTTTGCTTCCCGTCCCGTTAATTCAGCCATACGTTTGGCTGCACGTCCAGTAGGAGCTGCTAAGGAAACTCGTTCCCCGTTTTCTTCCAAAATAGTGATAATGGCATTCAGTGTCGTAGTCTTTCCAGTACCAGGCCCCCCTGTCAGAATCAGGATTCCTTTTTCTAGTGCCTCCCGAATGGCTTGCCTCTGTTGCTCCGCATACTGAATTTGAAAATATTCTTCAATATCCCGGATACGTTCCTCAATCCCCACAATAGATTGAGGAGGAAACTGTAAAAGCATAGTCAAACGGCTTGCTGCATAAACTTCACAACGGTGTAAAATTGGCATAAAAATATATTCTCGTTCATGTTCTCCAGATCCAAAGCGTTCTGCAATTA
>CATJNB010000070.1 GCA_949741605.1 uncultured Eubacteriales bacterium
AAGAAAAAAATCGGGAAAATGGGAATTATTTTTGAGAATGGGCAGATGGGAGGATTTTACTAAGAAAAATGCGATAGATTTGGGCGGCCTGCATAAAAAGTGCCCAAGTCGTAAAACTTGGGCAGGAAAGCAGCTGGTTAGAAATTGCAGCCACGCTGGGAACCGAAACCTCTGCATAATCCTCCGAAATACGCAAACAATGAAAGGGACAATTTTTCAAACTGGAGGAACATCCAAGATGAAACGTACCTTTTGGCTATTCCTGACAGGCGGCTCGTTATACCCGGGGCTGGAATTGATATGGCGGCGCAAAACGCACATTTCAATGGCAATGGCCGGCGGGGTGAGCTTGTGCCTAATTGATAAAATATGTAATGGATGTTTAAAAGGAAAACATCTTCCAGCACGCTGTGCCGCGGGATCGGGGATCATTACCGGGGTGGAATTGATTACGGGCCTGATTGTGAATGTGGCAGGCAAAAAACAGGTTTGGGATTACTCATCCATGCCGCTGAATATGATGGGGCAAATCTGCCTGCCGTTTTCAGCCATGTGGTGCGGACTCACCCTTCCTGCCATGTGGTTATGCAGGCTGTTCCGATGAAGCGTCACGGATTGGGATGGTTTTTACGGTAATCTAAAAATTCCTGTAAGATAATCACAGCGGCTACGGCATCCACAACGGCTTTGCGCTTTTTCCCGCGGGTATCCGTCACATTGAGATATTGATGGGCGGTCATGGTTGTGCCGCGCTCGTCCCACATGGCGACCGGCAAACCACTTTTTTCTTCTAAAAGACGGGCAAAAGAACGGGCATTCTGTGCGCTCTCACCCTCGGAACCGTCCATATTTTTGGGCAACCCGATGACAAACATTTCCGCTTGCGTTTGGTGGGCTTCATGCGTCACTTCGTCGGCTAACTGCTCCAGACGGCGCTGTACGATTACCTTCCACGGGGATGCCAGACATTCCTGCGGGTCACAAACCGCAAGGCCCGTACGCACTTTTCCAAGGTCAACCGCTAGGATTTTCATAGGCGTGCCTCCTTAATCAAACGTGGCTTTGGTACGGTTTTCGGGTTTCCACCAGGACTGTTTTGAAAACGTTGAAATTTCCGGGTCCAAGTGGGAACCATCGTTAGCTGTAACGACACGGGGATGCAAATTCTCGTCAAACTCCAACATACTCAAAGCAGTATTGTCACACCAATCCACGGTATTGAGCAGCTCAATGGGCTTACCCATCGCCCAGCACAACAGGTTACGGATCGCGCACCCATGGCTGGTAATGCAAATGGATTTTCCAAGGTTCTCCTGCACAATGCCCAGCAAAGCCCTGCTCATCCGGTCGTACACCTGACGCATGGGCTCCCCCTGTGCAGGCGCAAAATTTTCCGGTTCCATATTCCATTTGCGGGCATCTTCTGGATATAAGCCCGGCAAATCCGCCCATTTTTTCCCTTCCCAGACACCGCCGTTAATTTCGATCAGATCATCGCAAACGCGGATCGGCACCTGATGGAACTCGTTAATCGCTTCGGCAGTAGCATAGGCGCGTTGCAGAGGGCTGGTATAAATGATATCAATGGGCAGGTTGCGACAGCGGATTTGCAGCAGATCGAGCTGTTTGCGGCCGTTGGTGCTGACAGCCGCGTTTGTATGCCCCTGAAAG
This sequence comes from uncultured Eubacteriales bacterium, assembly GCA_949741605.1. GTDB lineage: Bacteria > Bacillota > Clostridia > Oscillospirales > Acutalibacteraceae > UMGS1071. The sequence goes on from CATJNB010000070.1 coordinate 1,672, forward strand.
ACCCGGTTGATATTGCCCTCTGCTTCACAATGGCGCACGACCATTACTTTTGTCACAACTGCCATACCGTCACCACGCCTGAACCTTTCCGGTCAATTCTGTGACCGAAGCAAACTGGTTTTGCTCCAAATATTTTGCCACACCATCCAGAATTTCTATGGGCGCATATGGATTTGAGAAAAAGGCAGTGCCAATCTGGATCGCCGACGCACCTGCCAGCATGAGTTCCACTGCATCCTCCCAGCGCGACACGCCGCCCATCCCAACAATGGGAATCTTGACACGGTTCGCAGCTTGCCACACCATACGCACTGCTACGGGCAAAATCGCCGGACCTGACAGGCCACCAGTATTATTGCGGATAATCGGACGGCGGGTATGGATATCAATACGCATCCCAGTCAAGGTATTAATCATCGAAATCGCGTCCGCCCCTGATGCCTCGGCTGCAGCTGCAATCTCTGCGATATCCGCCACATTTGGCGACAATTTTACCATCAGAGGCTTGGTGCAATGTTTCCGCACCTGCGCCGTGATATCGCTGACCCCCGCACAGGTCGTACCAAACTGTACCCCGCCCTGTTTGACGTTCGGGCAGGAAATATTCAGTTCGATCATATCCACATCGGTACCCGAAAGCTTTTCCGCCATCTCGCAATATTCCTCTGGGGTATTGCCAGCAATATTTGCAATCACTTTTGTCCCCTGTGTTTTGAGCCATGGGAGATCCTCTTGGATAAAATGATCGACCCCCGGATTTTGCAGCCCAACTGCATTGAGCATCCCGGACGGCGTTTCCGCAATCCTCGGCGGTGGGTTGCCCGCACGTTCCTTTAATGTGATGCCTTTACAGGAAATGCCGCCTAAGGTAGAGAGCGGATAAAATTCCATATATTCGCGGCCAAACCCAAACGTGCCGGATGCCGCAATGAGAGGGTTATCAAATTCGACCCCCGCAATGGTAACGCGCAGATCTGCCATAAGGGAAACCACCTTTCTTTTTCAAATTTACTATTTTTTTCAAATAAACTATAAAATCAAAATATAACTTTGCGGGAATCAAAAACCGGGCCATCTTTACATACGTGCCCATACGTTTCCGACATCCCGCCATCTTCCGTCGGGCGGTATACCTTGCAGGCACATCCTAAGCAAGCCCCAATCCCACACGCCATGCGTTCTTCCAAAGATACCTGACAGGGAATCCCCTTTTGTTCGGCAAACTCGCTCACGGCTTTGAGCATAGGCATCGGGCCACACGCAAAAATGACGTCTGGCTGTACCTGCCCGAAATATTCCGTGACAAGGCCATGATGCCCAAGGGAACCGTCATCGGTGGCGATTAGCACGTTGCAGCCTGCCTGCTGGAAATCGTCGATCAGGATTGCAGCTTCTTGACTGCGGAATCCAAGTGCCACAGTAGCATGTTGACCAAACAGTTTTGCCGGATGCAGCAATGGGGGCACCCCGATCCCGCCTCCTACAAACAATGCTTTGCGGTTACAGTCGCCCACGTCAAATCCATTCCCCAGTGGCGCTAACAGATCCATATCCTGCCCGGGCTCAAACCCCGCCAGAATCTGGGTGCCTTCCCCACGGATCTCGAGCACAAAACGCAGAGTCTGTTTCTGTGCATCCATATCACAGATCGAAATGGGACGCCGCAGGGTTTTGCCCGGCACCAAAATGTTCGCAAACTGACCAGGCTTGGCTTTTTGTGCCAATGCCCCGGCATCCACCACAAAACTGAAAATCCCTTTTGCCAGCTCCTGTTTTTGCAGGATGCGGCATTGTTTTACTTCGTATTTCATAAGGCCCTCCCTTCGATGATAACAGAAAAACGGGAGCATTTTGCTGACCCGTTTCTCAAACATGCTGTATGTTAACCAATCTTACCGATTTTCTCAGTCAGCTCCTCACGCATGCGGATCGCTTCTTCCCGTGCGGCTTTGGCATAATCCTTGCCGGCAAAACCGTTTTTCTGCCACGCACAGATAATCCCCCGGGAAGAATTCACAACCGCACCTAAACCTTTCTCGTCAAAGCCCTGCTTGACATCGTCGGCACCGCCTCCCTGTGCGCCGTAACCGGGTACTAAGAAAAAAGTAGTAGGCAACGCGTCACGCAACTCTTGAAGCTGTTCCGGATATGTCGCCCCGACCACAGCCCCCACACCGCTGTACCCATATTTTCCCATGGTGCTTTCCCCCCACATTTCACAATGTTTCCCAAGGGTAAAGTAAACCGTATCACCACCGCTGACTGTCAAATTTTGCAGTTCGCCTGACGACATATTGGAGGTTTTCACCAGCACAAAAATTCCTTTATCCTGCTGCTCGCACACATCCACAAGAGGCAAAATTCCATCAGAACCAAGGTATCCATTCACCGTCAGGGCATCGCCGCCAAACGGGATAACCGTCTGCCCCTCTATCTCAACCTCTCCTAAATGTGCGGCCGCATACGCCTGCATGGTCGTACCGATATCATTACGTTTTCCATCGGTGATCACGAACATCCCTTTTTCATGGGCATAGGCAATGGTTTCATAGAGTGCCCGCACACCCTGCCACCCATACATCTCATAGTAAGCACACTGTGGTTTAACCGCCGGCACAATATCACAAAGTGCATCAATCAGCCCCTTGTTAAACTCCAGCAAAGCCGCCGATGCACCATCCAGATTTTTTCCGTACTTGGCAAAACAGTCTGCCTTGATTTCCTCTGGGATATAGCTCAATTTGGGGTCCAAACCAACAACAGTAGGATTTTGTGTCCGAATAATCCCCTCAATCAACCGATCAAAAGACATAGCAGTAAATTCCTCCTAATTATTTCAAATTTAGTTTTCTGATTTAATCTGTATTTCAAATTATATATTATCTTGGAATACAATCTTCCCCCGACAGATGGTGGTTTTTACTCTCCCAACCAGCTGCCGGCCTTTTAGAACCGCATTCCGGCTTTTCCCATGCAGCGTTTCCGGGTTGACCACCCAAGGCTTCTTATCGTCAAACAGGACAATATCAGCAGGCGCACCCACACACAAAGTCCCTGCATCAATGCCCAACAATTTTGCTGGGCTTGTGGACATTAGACGGATTAATTCTGAAAGGGTTAGTAGGCCGGGTTCCACTAAAAACGTAATCCCTGCTGCCAAGGAGGTTTCCATTCCAATGGCTCCATTCGGGGCGGTTCGGAAATTTGCTTTTTCCTCTGGGGTATGCGGTGCATGATCCGTTGCAATCGCATCTAAAGTACCGTCCTGAAGCGCCTCAATCACGGCGAGCCGGTCAGCCTCCGTACGCAGCGGCGGGTTCATTCGGTAGTCTGCGTCCTGCCGCAAAAGCTCCTGATCGGTGAGGCTGAAATAGTGCGGCGCAGTTTCCGCAGTCACCGCTACACCCCGGCGTTTCGCATCACGGATCAGCTCCAGGGAAGTGCGTGTACTCACATGGCAAATATGTATTGGCACCTCATAGGCTGCCGCTAACGCGATGTCCCGGGCAGTACCACAGTCCTCTGCTGCTGCTGGAATCCCCGGTACCCCAAGTTGCCGGGAAACCTCACCCTCATTCATGATGCCGCCATGCGCCAAAAATAAGTCCTCACAGTGCGAAACAACCCGCATCCCCAATTTTGGCGCTTCCTGCATGGCCTGTGCCATAAAGCGCGTATTCTCCACCGGACGTCCGTCATCGGTCAGGGCGATGGCACCAGCCTCTTGGAGCGCCTGCAAATCATCCATGGTCTTGCCTTGCAAATCATGGGTAATCGCCGCCGCCACATAAACCCGGGCATCTGCCTGCTCCGCTTTCTCCAGAATGTACTGGATGGTTTTTACGTTGTCGGCAGCCGGGATGGTATTTGGCATCGCTAAGACACTGGTCACCCCTCCAGCGGCGGCGGCACGGCATCCTGTGAAGATATCTTCCTTCTGTGTCTGACCGGGGTCACGCAAATGCACATGCATATCCACCAGCCCAGGCGCAGCAACCAAACCGTGTGCATCTAACACTTGCGCGTCCGACGCTTCAATGTCCCCGCCAAGTTTGACAATTTTTCCGTCTTCGATCAGGACATCACCGACTGTGTCCAGCTCCTGTGACGGGTCGATCAGACGTGCCTGCCGGATCAGCAATTTTTCCATTCAGATCCCTCAATTCTATGTTTTTTATATAAACTCTATTTAAAAAATAATCTATCTTCCAAGCACCAAAAAGGCTATATGGAAGCCTGTGGGAAGGTTCCGCCTTATTATAACACAGTTTGGCAAGTGCGTAAACTCTCCATCAAGAGCGTACCAG
>CATJNB010000071.1 GCA_949741605.1 uncultured Eubacteriales bacterium
ACAAAGGGAAAGGTTTCTATTTTATCCCCCGAAAGGAATCGAAATATCGGGAAATCATAAAGTTATCACCTTGATTGCATAATCATTACATGTTCCCTGCCAGTTTTCATTTACAGCATACGGGAGTTGTGCCAAGATATGCTTTGCCAATCATAGGGTGCTTGTACTTTTCTGAAATGGGACTTCATAAATTGTTTCTTGTTTCTAATTGGAAAATATGGTATAATAAGAATTAAGCGTATTAAAAATTGGAACAAAGGAGGTTTTCGATGGCTACTAAAAAGACAACTGAACCAAAAATCAAAAGTGAATTCCCAACCTATAAAGGCCGTCCGTTGGTGCGTTGTGGGGATACCATTTATTATGGCAGTATGAAAGACAAGTATGTCATAAAAATGGAAATCAAGAGTAAAAAAGAAGTCGGCGGCGAACAGATTGCGGATAAAGTGACTGTACAGCTCATGTATACCGACTCAACCATCCGTACCCCCCGCAAACAAATCGTGAAATCCAGCGAAAAAAACGGCTTGTATCTTGCCCTTGACCTCGCCGAAGCATGGCTGGAACGAAATCTGGCACATGCCGCAAAAGAAGAAAACCAATAAAAAATGCTGTGGGATTTTCCAGAATCCCCAGCATTTTTCTTTTTATTTGCCGATATCTTTGCGGTAATGTGCACCCTCAAAGGAGATTTTAGCAACACCGTCATATGCCTTTTGTAACGCTTCGTCCAACGTAGAACCCATAGCCGTTACCCCCAGCACACGCCCTCCATTGGTGACAAATTTCCCAATCCCCCGCATTTTCGTTCCTGCGTGAAAAATAGTCACTCCTTCTAATTGTCCGTACTCATCCAAACCGGAAATTTCCAGCCCTTTCTCGTACGCCTGCGGATATCCTCCAGATGCCATCACGACACACGCGGCTGGCTCGTCCGACCACTCAATATCCAATTGGTCGAGCCGTCCAGCGACAACCGCCATCAGGATATCGACAAGGTCGGTTTTCAGACGCGGCAGTACAACTTGAGTTTCCGGGTCACCGAAACGTGCATTATATTCGATCACTTTAGGCCCATCTTTGGTCAGCATCAGTCCAAAATACAGGCATCCCTGAAACGGCCGGCCTTCTTTTTGCATAGCCTCGATGGTGGGCAAAAAGATGGTTCTCATGCACTCCTCAGCGACCGCTTCCGTATAATACGGGTTCGGGCTGACCGTACCCATGCCGCCTGTATTGAGGCCCTGATCGTTGTCCAGTGCGCGCTTGTGGTCTTTCGATGAAACCATTGGTTTTAAGGTTTTCCCATCCGTGAATGCAAGTACGGAAACTTCCGGACCTGTGATATATTCTTCCACCACGATCTGGTTGCCAGACTCCCCGAAAACCTTATCTTCCATGATAGAATGAACTGCCTGTTCTGCTTCTTCATAAGAAGGTGCAATAATGACGCCTTTTCCCAAAGCCAATCCATCTGCCTTCACGACAATCGGATATTGATTCTTCTGTTTGATATACTCCAAAGCCGTCTGAGAATTGTCAAACACTTCATAAGACGCTGTTGGGATGTTATATTTTTTCATAAGGTTTTTCGAGAATACCTTGCTGCTTTCCAGAATCGCCGCATTCGCCCGCGGGCCAAACGCAGGAATCCCAGCTTCTTTTAGGGCATCGACCATACCAGCCGCTAACGGGTCATCCGGTGCGACAAATACCAGATCAATTTCATTTTTCTTGGCAAACGTCACCGCCCCGGGAATGTCCATAGCCTGCATGTGTACACACACAGCATCACACGCAATGCCTCCATTGCCTGGCGCACAATACAGCTTCTCGACCTTCGGGCTTTCCAGCAGCTTTCGGACAATCGCATGTTCCCGGCCGCCGCTGCCTATCACTAAAATCTTCATGGTTCTCCCCGTCCTTTTTGTTGTCATTCTTCACGAAAATAATCTTCTTAATGGTGAAATAATCTCACGCCAGTAAACACCATGGCAATGCCATATTTATCACAGGTCGCGATCACATGGTCATCCCGGATCGAACCGCCTGCCTGTGCAATATATTCCACGCCGCTACGATGGGCCCGTTCAATATTGTCGCCAAATGGGAAAAACGCATCAGAACCCAGCGACACTCCAAACTGTTTCTCGAGCCATGAGCGTTTTTCTTCCCTCGTTAACGGCTCTGGACGGGTTTCAAAAAATTCCTGCCAAATCCCGTCTGCCAGTACGTCCCTATCATCCTCTGACAAGTACACATCAATCGTATTGTCGCGGTCTGGACGCCGGATATCTTTTTTAAACGGCAGTTCCAAAACCTTTGGATGTTGGCGCAAAAACCAGAGGTCTGCCTTGTTGCCCGCCAGACGCGTACAGTGAATCCGGGATTGCTGCCCGGCACCGATGCCAATGGCCTGACCGTCTTTGGCGTAGCATACGGAATTGGACTGGGTATATTTTAAAGTAATCAGTGCAAGCAGCAAATCCCGCTGGGCATCACTGGGGAACCGGTCGGCTTTGGTCTGGAAATTAGTGAGTAGGTCTTTGCTGATGCACACTTCATTACGCCCCTGTTCAAACGTGATACCAAAGACATCTTTATGTTCGATTGGCTTAGGCAGATACCCCTCGTCTATCTGGATCACATTATAGGTACCTTTCCGTTTGTTTTTCAAGATTTCCAGTGCCTCCGGGAGATAACCGGGGGCGATCACGCCGTCAGACACCTCACGGGCAAGCATTTTTGCAGTTGGCACGTCACAGACATCCGACAACGCTACAAAGTCACCATAGGAAGACATGCGGTCAGCACCGCGGGCACGGGCATAAGCCGTGGCAATGGGCGAAAGCTCAAGGTCATCAACAAAATAAATCTTTTTGAGTACATCCGACAGCGGCACCGCAACCGCCGCCCCCGCCGGGCTGACATGTTTAAAGGAAGCCGCTGCGGGAAGTCCGGTTGCCTGTTTGAGTTCCCGAACTAGCTGCCAGCTGTTAAAAGCGTCCATAAAATTAATATATCCGGGATTGCCGTTGAGTACTTGGATCGGCAGATCCGTGTCATCCTGCATAAAGATACGGGCTGGTTTTTGATTTGGATTACATCCATATTTAAGCATCAACTGATTGGCCATGTCAAGTTCCTCCGCGATTACTGGTTTTTATTGAGAATTCTGGTTTGGGTTTCACCGGTTTTGAGATCAATAAACCGGGTGAACAGGGAAACTTTATTATCCTCATTCAGACTGTTCCAAATATTAAGCGTAAAGGTATCAATATCCCCCTCGACCTTCACCCGGACTGGTTCCCCTTCAAACGATGGGATTGGGTTGCCGTCCTCGCGGTAGGTGTGGATAAAATGCCCTTCCCCATCCACGGGTTCCCCATATTCATAGAAAAAGCGCAGAACCGATTCCTGCCTGCCGGCATCGCTCTTTAAAATGGACATCTTATAGGAAAGGTCGCCATCTGCCACCACTTCCCCGGAAATGCGCGGGGTAAAATTCGGAGCATCCGGTTCAAAGGTACGGGTACGCAACGCTTCTTCAAAGGTTTTCCCTTCCTGTAAAAACTCATAAATCGTATCTGTCTGGTCGCCGTTTGTGACAACGGTTGTGTTTCCAAGTACACGTACCGGTGCATAGATAATCAGGGAAGGGTCGGTCAATTTCGACTCGTCAAACGCCTTGGTTTTGATCCCCTGTCCATCCTCCACAAACACCCGGTTACGGCTGTTTTCGCTGCGCCCCATGATAAAATAGGCAATTACTGCCGATTTTCCATCTGCGTGTTTGCCAAGCAGAATGCCACGCCCCGGATAGCAGTTGCCACTCAGGTAATTGGATAAATGATTCAATTCCATAGTTGTTCTCCTCTAGTATCTTTCTTCCATAACATTCATATTCCTATAATCTTGACCTGATTTCCTGCCACATCCAGCTTGCCTTGGCAAAACAAGGAAATCGCTTGCGGCAAGATTTCCCATTCGGCTTGTTCCATGACACGGCGCTGCAACTGTTCTGGAGTATCGTCTTGCAACACCCCAACAGCCTTTTGCAAAATAATCGGGCCGCCATCACAAATTTCATTGACAAAATGTACCGTAGCCCCTGTCACCTTCGCGCCCTTTTTTAGAACCGCTTCGTGAACACGCAAGCCATAAAATCCGTCACCACAAAACGACGGGATCAACGAAGGATGGACATTGATGATCCGGTTCTGGTACTGTCCAACGACCCGGTTGCTGATAATGGTCATGAAGCCTGCCAGCACCACCAGATCAATCTGATAGCGTTCCAGCAGGGCAAGCAGGGCATCGTCATAGCTGTCTTGATCCGCAAACTGCCGGCGCAACAAAACTTCCCCGGGTACATCCGCCTGTTTCGCACGCTCCAACGCATACGCATCCGCCTTGCTTGAAATCACGCACGTTACCTTGCCATTGACGATCCCCCCCCGGTTCTGGGCATCAAGAATCGCTTGCAGGTTGGTGCCGCCTCCTGATACTAAAACTGCAATCTTTAGCATAAAACCACGCCCTCGTCGCCCGCTTCGACCCGGCCAATCTGAAAGGCTGTTTCCCCAGTCGAGCGCAACTGCTCTAACGCAGCGTCAGCTTCTGTTTCCGGCACCACGACTGCCATGCCAATTCCCATATTAAAGGTATTATACATATCATGTTCCGGCACGTTGCCTTTCTTTTGGATCAGGTCAAAAATCGGCAACACTGGGAACGAATTTTTCTCAATCCGTGCTGTCAATCCCTGCTTCATCATACGCGGGATGTTCTCATAAAAACCGCCGCCTGTGATGTGCGAAATTGCCTTGACGGTACCGGTCTGTATCAGCGAGAGGATCGAGCGCACATAAATTTTTGTTGGAGCCAGCAAGGTATCCCCCAGAGTGCCGCCGAGTTCAGGATATGTTTCTTTGAGCGTTTTCTCATTGACGTCAAAAATTTTCCGCACCAACGAAAACCCATTCGAATGTACCCCGGATGACTGCAAGCCAAGGATCACATCGCCCTCCTGCATCTTGGAACCATCAAGGATACAGGACTTGTCCACCACGCCAACACAGAACCCTGCCAGATCATATTCCTCCTCTGGATAGAACCCCGGCATCTCAGCAGTTTCCCCGCCAATCAGCGCGCATCCCGACTGTACACAGCCATCTGCCACACCTGATACAATTTCCGCAACCCGCTCTGGGAAATTCTTCCCAACTGCCAGATAATCCAGAAAAAACAAGGGCTTTGCCCCGCAGCATACCACATCATTGGAACACATGGCCACACAATCCACGCCAATGGTATCGTGCTTACCCATCAGGAATGCCAGACGTAATTTTGTGCCGACACCATCGGTACCAGAAACAAAAACCGGTTCTTTCATCCCCGTGAGGTCAGGCTGGAACAGTCCGCCAAAGCTGCCGATCCCAGAAAGCACCCCTGGGATTTTTGTCCGCTCGACATGGGTTTTCATGCGTTCAACCGCTTCATAACCAGCTGTTACATCCACGCCTGCCGCTTTATAGCTTTCACTAAAACTTTTCATGGTCTTGATTTCCTCTAACTTTCCTTATTATAATGCATCTGCGGCTTCCTTTACCGCTTTATCCTTTTTCGCAACCCCTTCGGCCATCTGCCGCTTGAGGCCATCTAATTTTTCTGCCAGTGCATCATCCGACAAAGCCAGAATTTGTGCAGCAAGGATTGCCGCGTTATCCGCACCATCAATGGCCACGGTTGCCACTGGAATCCCGCTTGGCATCTGTACCGTTGCCAACAGGGCATCCAGTCCGTCCAGAGTCGACGATTTAATCGGAATCCCGATCACCGGCAGGGTCGTATGGGCAGCCAGTACCCCTGCCAGATGTGCGGCTTTCCCGGCTGCGGCGATGATGACCCCAATGCCATGGTTACGGGCATTTCTCGAAAAATCAGCCGCTGCATCGGGGGTGCGGTGTGCAGACATCACATGAACCTCATACGGGATCTCCAAAGCCTTGAGCCGTTTGACTGCTGCCGACACCACCGGAAAATCACTGTCACTACCCATGATGACTGCTACTTTTTTGCCATTTAACATAATACATTCGCTCCTCATTTTTGTAAGAACCGGATGTTACCAGGGATTTCCAAAGGGCGTCTTATAAAAACAAATAGGCTACGGCGAAAATACGACGTAGCCTGCTTGCCGGTCGCCCGGCTGACACTGGAATCCACCATTGGAAGATGGGGAAAACACAGATTCACTTTTCCCCACCTCCCCTTCATCCTTTTGTTACCATTGTATGTCATTTTCCACATAAATTCAATAGAGGAAAAGAGGAAAAGTTATTTTTCGTGATTCCTGCCAGAACCCTCCGGCATTTTTTTAGATTTCTTATCAAATTTTATCATAAATTGGCACCCTCATTGGGATGATCCCGCACCACCAATTCTTTGAGCGAAACTGCCAGTCCTGCCAGCGACTGGATCTCCGACGGGATGATAATTTTCGTTGCTTTGCCATCGGCGGCTTTTTCAAAGGCTTCCAGACTTTTGATCGCTACCACACTTTGTTTGGGGTCGGCTTCATTGAGCATTTTCAGGCCGTCTGCCAGCGCGCGCTGCACCGATAAAATCGCTTCTGCTTCGCCCTGGGCCTCACGGATTTTCGTTTCTTTGACCGCCTCGGCGCGCAGGATCGCCGATTCTTTTTCCCCTTCTGCAATCAAAACCGCACTGCGTTTTTCTCCTTCTGCATCCAGGATTTTTGCCCGGCGTTCCCGTTCGGCTTTCATCTGTTTTTCCATGGCCGCCTGAATCTCGTGCGGCGGGATAATATTTTTCAATTCCACACGGTTCACCTTGATCCCCCATGCATCGGTGGCTTCGTCAAGGATCACGCGGATTTTCGAGTTGATAACATCGCGGGAAGTGAGAGTATGGTCCAGTTCCATTTCCCCAATGATATTCCGCAGGGTAGTAGCAGTGAGGTTCTCAATCGCGGAGATGGGGCGTTCCACCCCATATGTATATAATTTGGAATCTGTGATCTGAAAATAGACCACCGTATCAATTTGCATCGTAACATTATCCTTTGTAATGACCGGCTGCGGCGGGAAATCAATCACCTGTTCCTTGAGCGAAACCTTTTTCGCAATACGGTCAATGAACGGGATTTTGACGTGGATACCAGTCGCCCACGTTTTCTGGTAAGCCCCCAGACGCTCCACAACATAAGCATTCGATTGCGGCACCACCTTGATACTGGTAATCACCAAAAGAACCAAAAGTGCCACGGCTACGGCTAATAAAATCAAAATTGTAATCGTTTCCATATAAAAAACGGTTCCTTTCTGACAGCCCTTATTGGCTGTCGGTCATGTGCGTCTGTGCAGGGGCAATTTTCTCCCGCACCACCAGACGAACCCCTTCCAGACGCACCACTTCAATCCGGGTATCTTTCTGCAAAACCGAACCATCTTCGGTACGGGCAGTCCAGATGCTGCCCAGCACTTTTACCTGCCCTTGGGCTGTCTGGTTGTTGATTTCCTCCAAAACAAGGCCCTCCTGCCCAAGATAACGGTCGGCATTGGTCGGCACGCGGCGGGACTTGGTAATTTTGCGGACAAATGGTCTGGTAACGATCAGGGCTAGTACCGATACCCCAGAAAATAACAGTGCCTGCATCCACAGCGGTCCACCGCATAATGCTGTGAGAAAAGCCGCAATCCCTCCGGTCACAAACCAGATCGAAATGAGTTGGGTGGTCAGCCCCTCCACCACAGCGGCCAGCACTGTCACTCCTAACCATATGTACGGCAAATACGGATAAATCTGCTCCATGTCTCTCCTTTCCTTTCGGACGCTGCCCCAAAGATTCGGGCATACCATATCGACTGCCAGCAAGGTGTATCGGCCAATTTTGGAACGTTCCCACAAACACCCTGCCAAGCCGGGTCCCGGCAGGAAAAGTACTGCCGGAAAACCAAGCTTTTCCGGGATAATCATATGATCTGAAATTCCTTTCTCCCGGTAATATTAATCATAGCAAAAAGGAAGATTTTCTGCAAGGCTGCCTAACTGTCAAAAACAGGCGATTGCGGCACTCTCGTGCCCTGTTACCCGTATGGCCTCGTTCCTATGCATCCGCGCTTCCTCCTGCTCACGCTTACTTGTGAAACCATTCACAAATAAAGCACAAAAAAACGGGCATTGCCCAAAAGCAATCCCGTTTTCACAAAAGTTCTGATTAATACATGCCGCCCATTCCTGGATCCATTGGCATAGCCGGAGCAGGAGTAGCTTCTTTCTTGTCCGCAACCAACGACTCAGTGGTAAGCACCATGGATGCAACCGAAGCCGCATTCTGAAGAGCCGAACGTGTTACCTTCGTTGGATCAACAATACCAGCGGAAATCATATCGGAATACTCATCAGTCAGAGCATTATAGCCATAGCCAACCTGATTTTTCGCTTTGATATTGGCAACAATAACCGAACCTTCCAAACCAGCATTGGTAGCGATCTGACGGACTGGTTCCTCCAGTGCCTTGAGTACGATTTGCAGGCCAGTTTTTTCGTCGCCGTCTGCATTCGCGATCATCTTCTCAACGGCCGGGGCAGCATTCAGGAGAGCCACGCCGCCGCCTGCTACGATGCCCTCTTCCACAGCTGCCTGTGTAGCAGCCAGAGCATCTTCAATGCGGAGTTTCTTTTCTTTCATTTCGATTTCGGTAGCTGCGCCAACTTTGATAACAGCTACGCCGCCAGCGAGTTTTGCCAAACGTTCCTGCAATTTCTCGCGGTCAAAATCAGAAGTGGTGGTTTCGATCTGGGCACGGATCTGCTGGACACGTGCTTTGATTTCTGCCTGATCGCCTGCACCGTCCACAATGATGGTATTTTCCTTGTCAACCTTCACCTGACGTGCTTTACCAAGCTGTGCAACCGTGGTCTCTTTGAGGTCAAGACCCAGCTCGTCGGTGATAACCTGTGCGCCAGTCAAGGTCGCGATGTCACGGAGCATTTCTTTTCTGCGGTCACCAAAGCCCGGTGCCTTAACCGCTACGCAGGTAAATACGCCGCGCAGTTTGTTGAGGATCAGGTTCGTGAGCGCATCGCCTTCTACATCTTCAGCGATAATGAGCAGCTTTTTACCAGTCTGCACGATTTGTTCGAGCAGCGGGAGGATCTCCTGAATATTGGAAATTTTCTTGTCTGTAACGAGAATCAAAGCATCATCCAGCACAGAAACCATTTTATCCGTATCCGTCACCATGTAAGGGGTGATGTAGCCACGGTCGAACATCATGCCTTCCACAACTTCCGAATAAGTTTCGGCGGTCTTGGATTCCTCTACGGTGATAACGCCATCCGAGGTAACCTTCTCCATAGCTTCGGAGATCAGCTTGCCGATAAATTCGTCAGCAGCGGAAATGGTTGCAACACGGCAGATATCTTCGGTGCCGCTGACTTTTTTGGAATGTTCGCCAAGGCATGCAACCGCTGCATCAACGGCAGTCTGGATGCCTTTTTTCAGGATCATGGGGTTCGCACCGGCAGCAACGTTTTTCATGCCTTCCCGGATCAAAGCCTGAGCAAGCAGGGTTGCAGTGGTGGTGCCATCGCCAGCTACATCGTTGGTCTTGATCGAAACTTCCTTGACAAGCTGAGCGCCCATGTTCTCAAAGGGGTCGTCAAGCTCGACTTCTTTAGCGATGGTTACACCATCGTTGGTAATCAGCGGTGCGCCGAATTTCTTATCCAAAACAACGTTGCAGCCTTTGGGGCCAAGGGTAATTTTAACGGTATCCGCCAGTTGGTTGATGCCGCTCAAAAGAGCCTTTCTGGCATCCTCGCCGTAAATAATTTCTTTTGCCATAGTAATCAAATCCTCCTAAACAATCATGCAAATCGTATTCGTGCAGACGCGGCAGATTATTCTACCACGGCCAAAATATCATCCTGACGGACAATGATGTATTCTTCGCCTTCGAGTTTGACTTCGGTGCCGGCATATTTGCTGCAAATGACTTTATCGCCCGCCTTAACGTGCATGGCGACTTCCTTGCCATTGACAAGCCCGCCCGGGCCTACGGCGATCACCTGTGCGACCTGCGGCTTTTCTTTGGAAGCGCTGGTCAGGACAATCCCGCTTTTGGTGGTTTCTTCGGCCTCGGTCATTTGGATGAGGACACGGTCAGAAAGTGGTTGGATCTTCATGGTAAATTCCTCCTATAAAAAAGTTGGATTAACAAAAGGAAAACGCCGGATGTTCCGGCACCCGTTAGCACTCAACACAACCGAGTGCTAAGGTGTACTCTTATTGTATCTCTTTGCCGCAAAAAAATCAACCCCCTATTTGTATAAATCCTCCAATTTAATAAATTATTTACAAATTTAACAATTGTATTTTCCTCCAGCATGGGAAAAAATTGCAACATTTATACAAAAGCATACGAGCTTTTTGCCGCCATGCCTATTGACAGATGATAGGAAATTCGATTATGATAGTAAAGAATTCGTACATAAATCGTACATAAAAATGGGGATTATTAAAAATGATTCAAGAAATGCAAAGAGCCATCAAACAGCTCAAACAAGAAAACAATGTGTTTATTTTAGCGCACAGCTATCAATCAGCCGCAGTCACAGAGATCGCGGATTATGTAGGGGATTCCTTCCAAATGAGCCTTGCAGCCCAGAAAACCGATGCAAAAACCATTTTGTTATGCGGGGTACATTTCATGGCGGAAACAGCCAAAATGTTGGCGCCAGAAAAAAATGTGATCCTCGCAAACCCACATGCCGGGTGCCCCATGGCGGAACAGATGGAACCCGAATGGATCGAAACAGTAAAAGCCCAGAAGCCCGGTTTTCAAGTGGTGGCCTACATCAATACGACCGCCGCACTCAAAGCGGTTTGCGACGTGTGTGTGACCTCCTCGACCGCAGTAAAAATTGTGCGGAATATGCCATGCGAGAAAATCCTGTTTATCCCAGACTGTAATTTAGGCGATTATGTCAAACGGCAGGTTCCAGAAAAGGAAATCCACCTTTTGCAGGGCGGCTGCCCCATCCATGCGGCAGTCACTGCGGAAGAAGTGCAGGCCGCCCGCCGCCTGCATCCCAACGCCCGGCTGCTGGTACATCCCGAATGTATCCCACAGGTACTCGAAAATGCGGATTATATTGGTTCCACATCTGGGATTCTCGATTATGCGAAAACATCACCAGACAAGGAATTTATTATTGGCACGGAGATGAGTATTACCGAACATTTACAGCTCACCTGTCCGGACAAGAAATTTTACACGCTATCAAAAAAACTATTGTGTCCCGACATGAAGATCACCACCCTAACCGATGTGTATCACGCGCTGACGGGAGAAGGCGGTTTGGAAATCACCATGTCCCCAGACCTGATGGCAAAAGCACGGGTGTGCATTGATGAAATGATCCGTCTTGGAAACTAAAAAAACGAGAAAGGCAGA
>CATJNB010000072.1 GCA_949741605.1 uncultured Eubacteriales bacterium
CGGGATGTGGTGGCTGGCAGTGTTCCCGGGTGCGCTTTTGGTTTTCCTTGTGATCCTCTTTGAGAAATTGGGCGATAACCTACGAACCATTGCAGACCCATACAGTGCGAATGAATAGGAGGTTCCCGTGGATACAACAGCAAAGAAAAAGGGCAGTCCTTTCCTGACTGTCGAGGATTTATCGGTCTCGTTTGAACGTTATGATTCGAAATTTGGAAAAAAAGATCTCAAGGTCATTTCAGACCTGTCCATTTCCGTAAACCGTGGGGAAATTTTAGCAATTGCGGGATCTTCTGGTTCCGGGAAAAGCCTGCTGGCTCATGCGATTCTGGGGCTTCTTCCCGATAATGCCGCTATTCGCGGTTCGATGTGGTTTGACGGTCGGGATCTGACTCCAAAGCTCCAGAAGATGTTAAGGGGACGCGAGATTGCCCTGGTGCCGCAGTCGGTGTCGTACCTCGACCCCCTGATGCGGGTAGGCGCACAGGTACGCGGTACGCAAAAGGGAGGGAAAATCCGGCAGGCACAGCGCAAAATTTTCCGGCGTTATGAACTCGACCATACCGTAGAACGCCTGTATCCTTTCCAGCTTTCCGGCGGGATGGCACGGCGGGTATTAGTTTCCACAGCGGTGATCAGTGAGGCGGATTTGATTATTGCGGACGAGCCGACCCCGGGAATGAATGTGGAACAGGCGATGGAGGCGCTGCACACTTTCCGGGAGTTGGCAGACAGTGGAAAAGCAGTTATTTTGATTACCCATGATATTGATTTGGCGTTTTCCATTGCAGATAAAATCGCAGTATTCTATGCAGGTACAACAGTCGAAATTGCGCCTTCTGAAGATTTTATTTCTGGGCCTGAGGCCCTGCGCCATCCTTACAGCCAAGCACTTTGGAAGGCATTGCCACAGAATGGGTTTGAACCGATTTCGGGATTCCAGCCATATGCAAAAAATTTACCGTCTGGATGTTTGTTTGCGCCCCGTTGTACGTGTAAAACACCGGAGTGTGAGCAGCAGCTTCCGCCCATGCGGACAGTTCGGAATGGATATGTGAGGTGTTTTCATGCAACTTGAAGCAAGAGAAGTCAGTTTCCGCTATGGGTATGGCGGACGCTGGATTTTAAAAAATGTCAATTTGAGTGTCCGGCAGGGCGAACGGGTGGGACTGGTTGGCCCGAGCGGATATGGGAAAAGTACTTTGGCTAAATTGTTGTCTGGCTATGAAAAACCGCATCAAGGCCAGATTTTGCTCGATGGTCACCCCTTGCCCCGGAAAGGAGTCTGTCCAGTACAGCTTATTTACCAGCATCCTGAAAAAGCGATCAACCCGCGCTGGAAGATGCGTAAGGTACTGGAGGAATCCGGGCAAAACAGTGAAAAAATCCTAAAAGCTTTGGGGATCGAGCCGGACTGGCTGAACCGCTATCCCAGGGAACTGTCTGGTGGGGAATTGCAGCGTTTTTGTGTGGCGCGTTCTTTGTTTGCAGGCACGCAATTTTTGATTGCGGACGAGATGAGTACCATGCTGGATGTTATCACACAGGCACAGATCTGGAACCTGATGTTGGAAGAAGTTGAACAGCGTGGTTTGGGGCTGGTCGTTGTCACCCATAACCAATATTTAGCAGAGCGTGTTTGCACCCGCATGATCCATCTCGAACAGGTCAATCAGATCGAACTTAGTTTGCAGGAATCCGTGGAATACGCATCGTAACATCGCCTGATTTAGCCGCATATCATCAAAATTAACACGTCCGACATGCTATTGTGTGGAACGTGTTTTTCAGGATAGGGAGATATTCGATGATGGAACTGATGATTTAGGTGTCTTTTTTTGTCTCATTCTGTCTTTTTTGGACGAGTCCGCCTAAAAATGTAAGATTATGTCTTATAATGTCGGTATCTTTACTGAAAAGGAGAATCGACATGTTTTACCCCAATTCCATTCTTTCCCAATTTGCTGTCCGCAAAAGCAGCAAAGGCTACCATATTCTCAGCCGTGCCATTTGGGAGGCGGTGGAACTATACCCCCAAGAGTTTTCTTTTGACCAGCTTTGCCAGCATATCCTGAAATCGACTGGGGGAAAAAATTCAAAATCCTTGCAGCGTATCCTTAACCGAACGGTAGAATCCATCTGGAGCTGTGAGTATAATCAAGAACTTTTGGAGAAAATTTTCCAGTATCGCGTGGAAGAAAAAATTTCAGCCAAGGATTTTATTTTTTCCTTTGCAGAATATTATATTCAGCACCCAGAACTCAGGCAATCCCCGTTTAGTCTTGTGCTGTTGCCCACCGAATCGTCGAATGTTTTTACCACGCCTCAGGGCCAGCGCTATTTTGTATTTGACAGCGACAAACAAGTTTCTTTACAGGAAGTTTCCGATGTTTTGAATGGAACTTCCGTATCTTGAAATCCCAGTGGATATCAAAGGGAAGCAGGCAGCTTTTAACCTTCTGGATGACAGTCCTTATATTTTTACTAATTATATGATGAAATCATATTTTGCGGCTATTTGTCAAGAGGCTTTGCGAGATATACAAAAAAATTTATTTTGTTGTGGAAAATCCATATGTTTTGCTCTTCTGAGGCGATCCTTATCTTGACAAGGTTAGAAACGTCTGTTATAATTTAACTATTCATAAACAAAGGAGGTTACACAAACATGAACAATGATAAAATTCTTGAGGATCTGTTGGCACGTGTCCAAAAGCTGGAAGATAAGGTAGAAGTACTTTCTAAGAAGGTTGGCGTAGAGCCTGCAAAAGAGAGCGATGGCCAAAAACGCTGCCTGCCGGGCTTTAACGAGTGCCAACTGTAAGGGTCTTTTGAGATCTTAGGCAAAAGCCGGACAAAGACGCCCGTTCCCGTGATGTGCCGGGGGCGGGCTTTTTTTGGTCGTTGATTATCTTCGTACACGTTTTGGACAAATATAAAAAGTAGTGGAACAGAAATGGGAGGGCATGTTATGACAAAAAAACAACGGGCTTTAGCGGCTGTGCAGGCACTGAAAGAGGAATATCCAGACGCTGCATGCTCACTGACCTATACCAATCCATTAGAGCTTCTCATTGCGACGCGCCTGTCAGCACAGTGTACGGATGCGAGGGTCAATTTGGTGACTCCAGCTTTATTTGCACGTTTCCCGACACTGGATGATTATGTCAATGGGAGCGAGCAGGAGATCGCAGAACTGATCCGTTCTTGTGGGCTGTATAAAACGAAAGCGCGCGATATTTTCGCCATGTGTCAGGTGCTGCGTTCGGAATACGGTGGTGTGGTGCCTGATACGGTGGAAACATTGACCAAACTGCCGGGGGTAGGGCGCAAAACAGCGAACCTGATTGTAGGCGATATCTATCATAAACCTGCTGTTGTGACGGATACGCATTGCATCCGCATTACAGGACGCTTGGGGCTAACGGAGAGTAAAGTCCCCCTGAAAGTGGAAAAGGATCTGCGGGCGATCCTGCCGCCCGAGGAATCCAATGATTTTTGTCATCGTCTGGTGTTGCATGGCCGTGCCGTGTGTGATGCGCGCCATCCCAATTGTGCTGGGTGCTGCATGAGGGAGTTTTGCAAATTTGCGCGTCAGGAGATGAAAAAATAAATTTTGGAAAAAATTTTTGGCTAAATCCTTGACAAATTTCGATCCGTATGTTATAGTAATATACGTCGCTGAAAGACAGTCGGGAGCATAGCTCAGCTGGGAGAGCATCTGCCTTACAAGCAGAGGGTCATAGGTTCGAGCCCTATTGTTCCCACCAATTCAAAACGTTGGAATTTTTTCCAGCGTTTTTTTCGTTGTGTGGAAAATTTTTTCTGAACAAATTTTCAAAAACCTCTTGACTTTCTTCAGGAATGCGGTAAAATAAAAGACAGTTTTAAAATAATTGCATAGGATAAAACACATTGAAAAATCCGATGAGCAAAAGTAAGTAGCTGACAAAACGGCGGTCCAGAGAGCTGGCGGTTGATGGGAAGCCAGCCCGTACGATGTTGGTGAATGGGTTTGTGAGGAGCATGGTGAAGGTCTGTTGCAGACGAGTAGCTGTCGCCGTATTTCCTGCGTTAAAGGGAAGGATATTGATACAAAAGTTTTTTTGTTGCGTATCTGTGAAGAGGGGGGTCATATTGATCCCTGAATTTGGGTGGCACCACGAGTCTATCGTCCCTGTGAAAATATTTCGCGGGGGATAGGCTCTTTTTTTATCCCATGCCGCCCCGTCCAGAAAGGAGAATCGATCAAATGCTTTATCCTGCTTTGTCCGACGTGAACGACGCTCTGGCGGAATATCCGCTGGTACCAGTGTTCCGGGAGGTACTTTCGGATACCTGCACTCCCATCCATATCTTTAACGCCTTGCGTAGTCAAGAGGAGATTTGTTGTATCTTAGAAAGTGTGGAAAATTCCCAGCAATGGGGCCGGTATTCCTATATTGGGGTTCGTCCGAAAGCGGAGATCAAAATAAAAAATGGCCGGCTGTCTTTTTACCACAATGGTACGGCAACCGAAACCCCAGTCGAAAACCCGATTGCCTTTTTGTCATGTTTGATGGAGGAATACCGTTCTGCGGTATTCCCAGAACGTCCGAAACTCACAGGAGGACTGATTGGCTATTTTGCTTATGATACCGTGCGGTACATGGAGAAAAAATTGCGTCATCCTCCGGAAGATGACCTCGATATGCCAGATTGTCATTTGTTTCTGTATGACGAGATTATCGCTTACGACCATTTGAGCAGCAAAGCGGTGATTATCCTGAATATTTCCCGCAAACAGGGGAATCCCGAAACCCAGTACCATGCCTGTGAACAGCGTGCAGAGGAACTGGCTGCCCTGCTCAAATCCTATGTGCCGCAGCCAAGGGAGAAAAAAACAGTTGGAGATTTGCAGGTGCATTCCAATGTAACCCGTGAGGAATTTATGGGGAATGTGGAGAAAGCCAAGGAATATATCCGGGATGGTGATTTGTTCCAGATTGTGCTGTCGCAGCGTTTTGAGCTTGACCAGCCGCCGGATTCCTTTGATGTTTACCGGATGCTCCGTGCGACCAATCCGTCGCCGTACCTGTATTTTTTCCAGCATCCCGACTACCATATCGCCGGGGCGTCTCCGGAAATGCTCGTGAATGTGACGGATGGTGTGGTTTGTACCAAGCCCATTGCTGGGACGATCCATCGGGGAAGTATCCCACAGGAAGATCAGGAGTTGGAACATATGCTTCTGCATGACCCAAAAGAACGCGCGGAACATACGATGCTGGTAGATTTGGGACGCAATGATATTGGAAAAGTATGTGAGTTTGGTTCCGTAGATGTGACCAGCTTGATGCAGGTGGAGCGTTATTCGAAAGTGATGCATATTGTCAGCGATGTGCAGGGAAGGCTCCGTGACGATAAAACAGCAATGGATGCCCTTATGGCAGTCCTGCCAGCGGGGACGCTGTCGGGAGCGCCGAAGGTGCGCGCCATGGAACGGATTGATGAACTGGAAAATAAACGCCGCGGTTTGTATGGCGGTACGGTTGGCTACTTGGGGTTTGACGGGAACATCAATACCTGTATCGCGATCCGCACAGTACTGTTTAAAAATGAGAAAGCTTATGTGCAGGCGGGGGCTGGGATTGTTGCGGATTCGATCCCGGAAAAGGAATTTGCCGAAACGCAAAATAAAGCATTAGCTGTGATCCGGGCCATCCAAGAAGCCGGCAGCTTATAGAAAGGAAATCTCTGTTATGATTTTGCTTCTTGATAATTATGATTCCTTTACTTACAATTTATATCAGGCAATTGGCCGCCTGTATCCAGATATCGAGGTGATCCGAAACGATGAAATTACCCTCGGGCAAATCTCTGCCCTTTCCCCACAGGCCATTATTTTATCTCCCGGCCCCGGTTATCCGAAAGATGCCGGAATTACCATTCCTGTGATCCAAACATTCAGCGGAAAAATCCCTATGCTTGGTGTGTGCCTTGGGCATCAGGCGATTGGGGAAGCGTTTGGAGGAAAGGTCGTGCGGGCGCGCCAGTTCATGCATGGCAAATCCAGTGAGATTTCCATGAAGGTAAAAACACCGTTATTTAAAAACCTTCCCGAAACGATTCCCGTAGCACGGTATCACTCGTTGATTGTAGGGGAGGAGGGGTTGCCGGATTGCTTGGAAGTGGTCGCCGTTGACGAACACGGGCAAATTATGGCCATGCGCCATCGGGAACATCCCACGTATGGTGTCCAGTTCCATCCAGAGTCCATTCTCACAGACTGTGGGGCCCACATTTTAGAAAATTTCCTGACCGAGATCGCAGGGCTTCCGGTTTTGGCAGCAGCTTCAGCAGTGGGGACGCTCCCCGCAGAAAAACGTACCGCTCTCAAGCCGTATATTTCCGCTGTCATTGACCGGATTGATTTGTCGGAAGAACAGGCGTGTGAAGCCATGGATTGCATTATGAGCGGAGGGGCAACCGATTCCCAGATCAGTGCGTTTATGATCGGCCTGCGAATGAAGGGGGAAACGATCCCAGAACTGACCGGGTTTGCCCGTGCCATGCGTCACCGGGCGGCAATGGTGCCGGAGTCTACGGATTCGGTGGATATTGTGGGGACTGGCGGCGATCTGGCCAATACCTTTAATATTTCTACCACCGCTTCATTCGTGGTGGCAGGGGCAGGGGTTCCGGTTGCCAAGCATGGGAATCGGAGTGTTTCCAGCAAGAGTGGGGCTGCGGATGTGCTGGAGGCACTGGGCGTGCAGATTGCCCTGACCCCCGATCAGGCAAACCGCTGCCTGCACACGTGCGGGTTATCGTTCCTGTTTGCGCCGCGGTTTCATGGTTCGCTGCGTTTTGCTGCAACCGCCAGGAAAGAATCCGGTGTTCGCACAGTGTTTAATATTTTAGGACCGCTGTGCAATCCAGCGCTGGCACAGTATATTGTGCTGGGGGTGTACGACGCTGTACTCATGGAGCCCATGGCACAGGTACTCCGTAATTTGGGAATCCGGCGCGCGATGATTGTACATGGCGAGGATGGTTTGGATGAAGTAAGCATTTGCGCTGTGACGCAGGCCCTTGAAATTCGGGAAGGGGAATTTTTCCGTTTTGAGATCCATCCACAGGAGTATGGGATGGCATTGGCAAAGCCGTCGGATATCGTTGGCGGGACACAGCAGGAAAATGCATCGATTACCATGGAAATCCTGCAGGGCGTACAGGGACCCAAGCGCGATATTGTGGTACTTAATGCAGCCTGCGCCCTGTATATCAGCGGGGCTGCGGCTACGCTTGCACAGGGCATAACGTTAGCCCAGCAGTCGATTGATAGTGGTGCGGCGCTGGCCAAACTTCAGGAGTTAAAAACATTTACCCAATCGGAAATAAACCAGTCATAAAACCGTCAAATTTTTATGGTATGATCGATGGGAAAGGTGTGAAAACGAATGATTTTAACGAATATTGTAGAAAAACGCAGGCTTCAGCTCCAAAGAGAACAGCAGAATTTGCCGCTGGCTAATCTGAAACAGCTTGCCCTGCATGATAAACGCAGTTGTATCTGTTTGTATGATGCCCTGAAACAACCCACGTTATCGGTGATTGCCGAGGTGAAAAAGGCGTCGCCTTCCAAAGGGCTGATTTGTGAAACCTTTGACCCCGTAGTGATTGCACGTGAATATGAAGCAGCAGGAGCGAATGCCATTTCCGTGTTGACGGAAGAACACTATTTTCAGGGAAGCCTTGTGTATCTGAAAGCGATCCGCAAGGAGGTAAGGCTTCCCCTGTTGCGTAAAGATTTTATCATAGACCCTTATCAGATTTATGAAGCTAAGGTTGCAGGGGCGGACGCTATTTTATTGATTGCCGCAATCCTGGATGCCGAAACGATGGAACGGTTTAAAAATATCGCGTATGGGTTGGGATTGTCGTGTTTGGCGGAGGTGCACAACCGGGAAGAATTGGATCAGGTTTTGGAATGTGGGTTCCGTATTGTGGGCATCAATAACCGCGACCTTAATACCTTTGACGTTGACCTTCGTACAACCGCACAGCTTGCGTGCTATTTGCCAAAGGAATGTGTGGTGGTATCGGAAAGCGGGATTGCCACTCGGGAGGATATGCTGACAGTACGCAGGCATGGCGCAGATGCTGTTCTGATTGGCGAGACCCTGATGCGAAGCGGGAACATCCCCCAGACCTTAGCGGATTTAAGGAAGCCTTAGAAAGGAGAGATGCCGATGGTTTTGAAATTTTGCGGTCTGCGCCGTTCGGAGGACATCGCGTTTGCAAACCAGGTCAGGCCCGATTATATCGGTTTTGTATTTGCGGAAAGCCGCCGTCAAGTCACGGTGCCGCAGGCTGTACAGCTAGCTGGGATGCTTGACCCTGCTATAAAAACGGTGGGGGTGTTTGTCAACGAACCCATGGATTCTCTGTGCAGTACCGTACAGCAGGCTGGTTTGGATGTGATCCAGCTTCACGGCGATGAATCCGTGGAAGTGATCCAGCAGCTTCGGGATATCTTCCCAGACCGTGAAATCTGGAAGGCAGTACGGGTACGGGATACCGGGAGCTTGCAGGAGGCGGACTGCTTGCCGGCAGATGTGCTGTTATTGGACAGTTTTGTACCGGGCAGCTATGGTGGGAGTGGCCAGACTGCAAATTGGTCGCTCATTGCCAAGGCTGGCCTTCAAAAGCCTTTTTTCCTTGCTGGCGGGCTGGATGCCGGGAATATTGCACAGGCCGCTTTGGCCGTACACCCATATGGGATAGATGTTTCCGGCGGCATCGAAACAGACGGCAAAAAAGATATTTCCAAAATGAAAGCGGTCAAGGATGCTGTCCGGCGGGCAGCTTTTGAGAAATCAGAGATAGAAGGAGATACACATGAGTAATATAGGAAGATTTGGAGAATTTGGCGGGCAATATGTTCCGGAAACCGTCATGAGTGCGGTACATGAGCTTGAACACGCTTATGAGCATTACCGCAAGGATCCTGAGTTCCAAAAGGAGCTTGCGGCCCTGTATGCGGAATTTGCCGGACGCCCATCCCGGTTGTACTTTGCCGAACACATGACCAATGATCTGGGCGGTGCGAAAATTTACCTCAAGCGTGAGGATCTCAACCATACCGGTTCCCACAAAATTAACAATGCGCTTGGGCAGGCTTTGCTTGCAAAAAAAATGGGTAAACGCCGTCTGATTGCAGAAACCGGCGCTGGCCAGCATGGCGTTGCAACGGCAACTGTAGCAGCCCTGTTTGGCATGGAGTGTGAAGTTTATATGGGTGCCGAAGATATGGAGCGCCAGTCCCTGAATGTGTACCGCATGAACCTGTTAGGCGCTAAGGTCACGGCTGTACACAGCGGGACCAGTACCCTCAAAGATGCCATCAATGAAGCGTTCCGCGACTGGGTCACCAACATTGCCGACACCCATTACCTGATCGGTTCTGCCGTTGGTCCGCACCCGTATCCGACCATGGTGCGCGACTTCCAGAAAATCATCAGTGAGGAAGCCAAACAGCAGATTCTCAAAATAGAAGGCAAATTGCCGGATTGTGTAGTAGCCTGTGTGGGCGGCGGCTCGAATGCAATCGGGATGTTTACGGACTTTATCGGGGACGAATCGGTACGTCTGGTGGGTGCCGAGGCAGCCGGACGCGGGGTCAATACAACCGATCATGCTGCCACCATGGCAAAAGGCACGCCGGGGATTTTCCATGGCATGAAATCGCTGTTCCTGCAAAATGAAGAAGGCCAGATCGACCCTGTATATTCGATTTCGGCTGGGTTGGATTATCCCGGTGTCGGACCAGAGCATTCCCATTTGAAATGGCAGAAACGTGCGGATTATGTGCCAGTGACCGATGAACAGGCAGTACAGGCGTTTGAATACCTCTCGCGTGTGGAGGGGATTATTCCCGCCATTGAATCCGCACACGCAGTCGCAGCTGCCCGGGAGATCGCGCCGAACATGGGCAAGGATCAGAGTATGATTATTTGCTTGTCCGGCAGGGGAGATAAGGATGTTTACCAAGTAGCGAGATATAGGGGGATTGATCTCAGTGAATAAAATTGACCAGAAATTTGAAGCCTTAAAAGCACAGGGGAAAAAAGCCCTGATTACCTTCATCACCGCCGGCGACCCGGATTATGACACCACCGAGCAGCTTGTTTTAGAACTTGAGCGCGCAGGGGCTGACATTATTGAACTGGGCGTGCCGTTTTCCGACCCGGTTGCGGAGGGGCCTGTGATCCAGGAAGCGAGCCTGCGGGCACTGGAACATGGCACCACCCTTGTGGGCATTTTTGAAATGGTAAAACGCCTGCGTCAGAACACACAGGTACCGATTGCTTTGATGATGTATATTAATACGATTTTCCGGTTTGGGACAGAACGGTTTTTCAAACTTTGTGAAGAACATGGCATTGACGGTGTCATTGTGCCCGATCTCCCGTACGAGGAACGTGATGAAATTGCCGATATTGCCAAGGCACATGGGGTACACCAAATCCAGCTGGTGGCACCCACGTCCCACGAACGGATCCAGGCGATTGCCAAGGAGAGCCAAGGGTTCCTGTATTGTGTGTCCTCCACTGGCGTGACCGGGATGCGCGAGCAGTTTGCAACGGATTTCCAGCCTTTCTTCGACGCCATCCAAACGTATTGTTCGACTCCATATGCAGTTGGGTTCGGCATCGGGACACCCGAGCAGGTCAGGGAAATGAAGGGGTATTGTGACGGTGTGATTGTTGGTAGTGCAATTGTCGATCTTGTTGGGCGCGAAAAACAAAATGCCCCGAAAGCAGTCGGGGAGTTTGTGCGTACTTTGCGTACTGTGCTTGATGAATAAAAATTATAAGGAATCTTTCCGGATGTTTTGCTTTGCAGAACATCTTTTTTATAGTATCCACTTGCTTGCCATGTGCTTTGTTGTTTGCTATAATATTGTTATATTTTGCAGGAAAGGAAGGTGTGGGATGCTTCATTTTATCCTTGGACGCAGCGGCAGCGGGAAAACTTATTTTGTACGTGAACAGCTCTGCGAGTTGGCGCGCAACCCTAAATTGGAGAGCCGGCTTTTATTGTTGGTGCCGGAACAATATTCGTTTGAATCGGAACGTGCGATGCTGCAAAAACTGGGGCCAAAAGACGTGCAGCGCGTAGAGATTTTGAGTTTCCAGCGGCTCAGTGAGGTGATTTTCCAGCAGTATGGCAGTGCGTGCGAAAAAATACTCGATGATGGAGGGCGGGCCATGCTGATGAGCCTTGCACTGGAACAGGTCGGGGATTCCCTTACGGTATATCAGGAGTATGCGCGCCGGGCGGAACTGGTGTCGATGATGCTTGCTGTGTCGGGGGAATGGAAACTATGCGGGATCACGCCGCGCGGAGTGTCCGAGATGGCAGGCAAAGTTGGGGACGAAACCTTGAAGGCCAAGCTTTTGGACATTGCGCTCATTCTGTCGTGCTATGACTCGCTGGTACAGCAGAGTTTTTTAGACCCTCTGGATCATTTGACTCGTGTCAAAGAGGTCATTTTACAGCATGAGATTTTTCATAATACAGTAATTTTTGTGGATTCGTTCAAAGGGTTCACCAACCAGGAATTTGACCTTTTGGAACTTATGCTGATCCAAGGCAATGAGGTGTACCTGACACTGTGTATGGATACGTTAGAGGATACGGAATCCGGATTGGGGCTTTTTTCGCACCTGCACAAAACCGCAAACCAAATCAAACGGATTGCCCGGGAAAACCATATCAAAATTGCCGCCCCTGTCCAACTTCCGCCCGGAAAACGCTTTTCGGGAACAGGGATTCTGCATTTGGAAGAACAGGTGTTCCGCACAGGGAAATCACGCGTTTTGGAGCCTGCATCAGACGTTGTTTTATTTGCGGCAGGCAGTCCGTATGAAGAAGCTGTTTTTGCAGCTTCGACAATCCGCCGGCTGGTGATGGAAAAAGGATATCGGTACCGGGATTTTGCGATTATTGCCCGTTCGCTGGAGGATTACCGCAATCATCTTGATGTGGCAATGGCGCAATATGAAATTCCATACTTCATGGATCATCCGAAAAAAATGGATGCCGACCCTTTAATGCGGCTCGTGTTGTCTGCTTTTCAGGTGGTGAAATCAGGCTTCTCATCGGATGAAATTTTTACTTATCTCAAAACAGGTCTGGTCTGTGGGATGTCGCCTTATGAAATTTCTCTGCTCGAAAATTATACGTACTTATGGAACCTTTCTGGGCGCAAATGGCTGTCCCCTTGGACCAGTCATCCGCGTGGGTATGCCGAGGAATTTACCGAAGAAGATACCCTGCTTTTGGAGCAATTAAACGCTTTGCGCCAACAGACAGCGGCTCCTTTGGAACAGTTTGCACACGCCATCGACGGGCAAGATGGGCTGGGGATTTCCCGGGCAATTTATGCCTTGCTTTTGGAAATTCGTGCCGATGAATGTTTGGTGTCGTTGTGCGAACAGCTCAAAATCTGTGGCCAGATTGCTCTCGCGGAAGAGCAGCTCCGTTTGTGGGAGCTGCTCATGGCAATGCTCGACCAAACCGCTGCTGTCCTGCGTTCCACGGTGTTGCCACCCCAACGCTTTGCGGAACTGTTGCGCCTTGTGATGGTCGCTGGGGATATTTCGAGCATCCCGCAGGGGCTTGATGAAATCAGCATCGGGGAGGCCGGAAGGATGCGTCCGGATGAGCCAAAGGTGGTGTTTGTGATCGGCGCAGTCCAAGGGGAATTTCCGGCATCTCCCAGTGAACATGGGGTATTCTGTAACCGCGAACGGCAAACCCTGATTGATCTTGGCCTTCCGTTATCCTCGACTGCGGAACAGACCATTTTAGAGGAACGTTTCCTTGCCTATACCGCCCTCACCGCCCCTTCGGAACAGCTCTTTGTCAGCTGGCATACAGGGAAGGTCAGTGGAGGGAGCCAATTACCATCCTCTATGATTCGTGAAATCCAGTCCGTTCTGCCACAAGCCCCTTTGTTGTCTGCACGCACCCTGCCGAAAGAATATTTTGCAAACAGTCTGGAAGCCGCCTTTGAACTGGCTGCTAGGGAATATCAACAAAATTCTTCCCTGTCCTGCACGTTACAAGAACTCTTTGCGGAACGTTTGGAATATGCGCCTAAGCTTTCTGCCTTGCAGCGTGCCTGCCAGAAGCTGCCTGCCTGTTTTGCCCATGAGGAAAAATCAAAAGAATTGTTTGGCTCCCGTTTCCGCCTGTCGGCTACCCAGATCGAACAATATCATTTGTGCCGGTTTCAATATTTCTGCCGTTATGGTCTGGGGGCGAAAGAGCGCCGGGCTGCATCCCTTGATGCGCTGGAATATGGCAGTTTGATGCACCATTTGTTGGAGCGTATGTTTGGGGAGTATGGGCATGAACAGATTCTCCATATGGATCAGGAGGTCCTGCAAGGCAGGATTTTTTCGTGTATGCAGCAGTATGTGGATCAGAAAATGGGTGGGCTGGAACAGCAGTCACCGGGCCTGCGCTCCCTGCTTGACCGTATGGCAAATTCAGCTCAAGTTGTGATTATCCACATTGCCGGCGAACTTCACCAAAGCCAATTTGTCCCACGCGGCTATGAGATGTCCTTGGCACAGGACGGGGATTTTCCGCCGTTTAAAGTCCCGCTCCCTGATGGGGGGCAGGTCACAGTGGAGGGTGTCATCGACCGGGTGGATACCTTTGAAAAAGATGGTCAGGCTTATGTGCGGATTGTGGATTACAAAACCGGGAAAAAGGATTTCCGGTTGTCCGATGTACTCTACGGCCTGAATATGCAAATGTTGATTTATCTGGCAGCCATCGTCGAACATACCCCGTTACAGCCAGCCGGAATCCTTTATATGCCTGCGGTACGTCCGAGTGTGTCTGCCGCAGATGGGGATGACCCGAAAAAGCTGGGCAAGAAGGTTTCGGATGAACTGCGGATGAAAGGTCTGCTGGTTGGACAGGACCCTTTGCTCCACGCTATGGATCAGGAAGGCAAAGGGCGGTACATCCCCGCGACCCGGAATAAGGATGGCGTCTATAAAGGGAATTCGTTGATTAGCTCCGTAGAAATGCAGAAAATTTTACAGTATGTTAAAACATTGATTGTGGATATGGCGCAGGATTTAAAAGCCGGTAAAATTTCTGCCGACCCATTAAAGGGGAGTTATGATGCCTGCGAATATTGCCCGTATTTTTGCGTATGTGGGCATGAGCCTGCCGATGGTGGACGCATAGAGATCCAGTATGAAAAAACGAAGGAAGTCGAGCAGGTCATGCGGAAAATTAATCAGAAAGGGGAAGGAGCATAATGTCCGCAGAAAAGCGCGTTTGGACGGATAGCCAACAAGATGCAATCCGCGCCCGAAAGGGGACTTTATTTGTATCTGCGGCGGCGGGTTCGGGTAAAACTGCTGTTTTAGTACAGCGTGTTATCGAACGGTTGACAGACCCGGTTTCTCCCAGTGATGCAGACCATCTGCTGGTGGTGACGTTTACGAATGCTGCGGCCCAAGAAATGAAAGAACGCATTGCCCAGCGTTTGACGGAGCTTTTGGAGGAACATCCCGGAGATACCCGTTTGCAGCGCCAGCAGATGTTATTGCCGCAGGCGCGTATCAGTACCATCCACAGCTTTTGCAGCGACCTTGTGCGGGAAAATTTCTATCAGTTGAATATTTCCCCGGATTTCCGTATTCTGGAGGAGCATGAGTGGCGTCTGCTGCGGGAACAGGCCATGGTGCAGGTACTCGAGCAGGCATATGCACAGGCGTCCCCGGATTTTCATGCGTTTTTGCAGGGGTACCGCGCGGAGCGCAACGATAACCGGATGATGGCATTGATTTACGAACTCTATGACTTTCTGCGTACCCACCCATTTCCGAAACGCTGGATGCAGCAGCAGTTGTTGGCTTTTGAGGCAGAGGTTCCGCTGGGGCAGACCGTCTGGGGGCAAACCCTGCTGTCTTATGCCAAGGATACGGCAGCTTATGCGGTGCGCCTGATGGAACGCGGCTGTTACCTTGCCAAGACAGATGAAAAGATGGACAAGGCATATACGGGGATTTTCTCTGAGGAGCTGGCGGTTTACGAGCAATTGCACAAGGCCGCCTCGGGTACGGATTGGGATTGTGTGGTACAGATGGTAAAAGGGGTCGTGTATGCCCGTATGCCGTCGGTGCGCGGTTATACCGATGACCCGCTGAAAAATCAGATTGTTGAATTCCGCAGTCAGGCAAAAGATGCGTTTGAAAAAATTGCAGGACTGTTTGTCCACACCGAGCAGAGCCAGCGGCAGGAACTCTTGGAGCTTTTACCGCTTTTGCGGACCTTGTTTGACTTAACTAACCAGTTTTCGGATACGCTGGAGGAGAGGAAGCGGGAACGCAAAGCAGCCGATTTTAATGACCTCGAACAGTGGGCCTTGCGGTTGCTCCTTTGTGAAACGGAGGAAGGGGAGATCCTGCGTACTCCCAAAGCGATTGAGCTTTCCCGGCAGTTTGACGAGGTTATGGTGGATGAATGTCAGGATATCAATGAAACACAGGATATGCTGTTTCAGGCAATTTCGCAGGAGGGACAAAACCTCTTTATGGTTGGGGATGTCAAACAGAGCATTTATGGGTTCCGGCAGGCTATGCCGCAGCTATTTTTGGAACGCCGGAACCGTTTCCCGTCCTATTCCCGGGAGCTTGACCAATATCCTGCTTCGCTCATGCTGGACCGGAATTTCCGTTCCCGCAGTACGGTGGTCGATTCTGTTAATTTCCTGTTCCGGCAGCTGATGTCTGAACAGGCCGGGGATGTGGATTACAAGGGACAGGAAGAATTGGTTACTGGCGCGTCTTACCCGGAACAGCCGGGATGTGAAACGCGGTTTGATTTTGTGTGCCCGGAATCGGCCCAACAGGATGGGTGGCAGGAAGAAGATATGGCGGTTTTGGAAGCACGGCACATCAGCGCTTTGATTCAGGAAGCCATGGAACATGGTTTTTGCGTGAGTGCCCCGGAAGGGAAGCGCAAGGTGTCATACAGTGATTTTTGCATTTTGCTGAGAAGTGCGAACCGTTATGCGGCGGACTATGTCAGGGAATTGCAGCGCAATGGGATTCCCGCTCGCTCGGAGATCTCGCCGGGCTTTTTCGAAACCACCGAAATTGCTGTGATGCTTTCTTTTCTGCGGGTGATTGACAACCCGCTTCAGGATATTTCTCTGTTGTCGGTACTCATGAGCCCAGTGTACGGATTTACAGCCGATGATCTGGCGGATATCCGGCTTCAGGGACGCAATCTGCCTTTGTATCTGGCGCTGGTTCGGCGCGGGGAAAGCGGGGACAAACGGGTACAAGGGATGCTCCGGGACTTAGACGCTTACCGGGCCATGGCGGCAACGCTGCCATCGGATCAGATGCTGGAGCGGATTTATGAGCAGAGCGGTTACCGGAACATGGTGCAGGCGATGGAGGACGGTCCGCGGCGGCTGGCAAATTTACAGCTTTTGTCCGAGTACGCACGCAAATATGAATCCTTTGGTTATTATGGGATTTCCCGGTTTATCCAGTTTTTAGACCGCTTGCAGGAAAAGGATTTTGACCTGCCTTCAGCAGCGGCCAGCGAGACTTCCGAGCAGGCTGTGCGGGTGATGAGTATTCACCGTTCGAAAGGGCTGGAATTTCCAGTTTGTATTGTGGCTGGGTGCGACCGTGCGCTGAATGTGACACCACCGGAAACGTTATTCCATGCGAAACTGGGGGTTGGGATGAAGCTGTGGAGCGAGGATGGATTTTACCGTTATAATACCCTTGTCAGAAAGGCGATTGCGCTTACACAGGATCGGGAAACGATGTCAGAGGAGCTGCGTGTGCTTTATGTGGCTGCGACCCGTGCAAGGGAGAAGCTGATTTTTGTTTCCAGTGTCAAGAAGCTCGAAAAACGTCTGGCTTCCCTAGCTGCACAGCTATCTTCGGCACCAACGATTGAACCGCACTTTGTAACCCGTGTTTCCAGGATGTCGGACTGGCTGATGATGTGCGCCATGCGGCACCCCGATGGCCAGCAGCTGCGTGACCTTGCTGGTGCGACGGGGGAAATTGTCCAGCCATGCGATACCCCTTGGGATATCCGGGTGATTGCTCCGCCGGCTCCCATAGAAACCGAGGAAAGTATTTTACCTGCTGACACGCCTCCTTCTGATCCGTTGCTTTTGGAGGCTTTGCAGCGTCAGGCCGATTACCAGTATCCATATGAAGCTTTGCGCGGTGTGCCTGCTAAAGTGACCGCCTCTGCCCTGACGAAACAGGAAGCCATACGCCATCCGGGAGAAAGTTTATTGCCGCGTCCGTCGTTTTTGTATTCACAAGGGCTTACCCCGTCCGAGCGGGGGACGGCCTTACATCATTTTTTACAGTTTGCAAACTATGCTGCTGCGTCCGCTGACCCCGTTGCTGAAATCGAGCGTTTGCGCGAACATGGTTTCCTCAGTAAAGAACAGGCCAAGGCGATGAATCAGAAGCAAGTGGCACGGTTTTTCCAGAGCACGATTGCCAAACGGATCCTGTCGTCGCCGCGGGTCATGCGGGAATACCGGTTTGCCGTGGAGATTCCCGCCCTGGAGATTGCCGCATCGCCAGATGCTGCACTGGAAGGGCAGATGGTACTTTTGCAGGGTGCGGTAGATTGTGTGTTTGAAGAAGGGGACGGATTGGTGATTGTCGACTATAAAACGGACCGTTGCGAAGACCCCGGGGAGCTGTGGCAGACCTATCATAAACAGCTCGAGCTGTATGCCATGGCCATGCAGCAATGTACTGGGAAACCAGTACGGGAATGCCTTTTGTATTCCTTTCACTGGAACCGCGAAATCCATGCGCCGCAGCCATCCCAATAAGCCGTTGTGAAAAAAATTTGGAACCTCTTGACAGATGCGAGAGTTTCTGTTAAAATAGCATGGTACAACAAAGCAGGGCACTGGGTTGCTCTCACCTGTGGGGTTCCGTCTGGCACAGGTCAATACGGCGGCTGTTTTCCTGCGATGGGTCCGGTTTGGGCAGCTTCGCTGGATGTCCTTTGTATTGATGCGCGGACGGGAGTTTTCCCTGGTCCGCGCTTTTTGATTTTACCAAACGGAACCAGAATGGTTTCGTGTGATGGAGGTGCTTACCCATTAGCAGCAAGGAACTACAGATCAATGAAGAAATCCGCGATAAGGAAGTGCGCGTGATCGGCTCCGACGGCACACAGCTCGGGGTGATGAGTATTGCGCAGGCTCTTGATAAAGCCGCTGCCAGCAATCTCGACCTTGTCAAAATCGCACCGCAGGCCAGCCCGCCTGTGTGCAAGATTATCGATTATGGCAAGTTCCGTTTTGAGCAAGCCAAACGCGACAAAGAAGCCCGCAAAAACCAGCGGATTGTGGATGTCAAGGAAATCCGCCTTTCGCTGAATATTGATACCCATGACTTCAATACCAAGCTGGGCCACGCGACCCGTTTCCTAAAAGACGGGGATAAGGTAAAGGTTTCGATCCGGTTCCGCGGCCGCGAAATGGGCCACCCGGAACATGGCTACGAAATTATGAAGCGTTTTTCCGAGCAGCTCTCGGAACTGGCAAACGTCGAAAAGCCGGCCAAATTAGAGGGTCGCAATATGCTTATGTTCCTGGCAGCCAAGCCGGTTAAGTGACCCTCGTTTTCCCATATGCTTCAAGTTGTAAATTTTCATGATTTTTTCATGTCCATATAAGGAGGAACTATTGTCATGCCTAAGCTGAAAACTCATTCCGGCGCAAAAAAGCGCTTCAAAATTTCCAAAAATGGGAAAGTAATCCGCGCCCATGCGAATAAATCCCATATCCTGAATAAGAAAACTACCAAACGGAAAAGAGGCCTGCGTCAGACAACGGTCACCGATCAGACCAATGTTGCAAAAGTTAAGAGAATGCTCCCTTATAAATAATCCGTTTTTTACTTTGAATAGAACCAAGATATTGGAGGTAACATAGAAATGGCTCGTATTAAAGGCGCGTTGATGACACGCAAAAGAAGAAAAAAAGTATTAAAGCTTGCCAAAGGTTATTGGGGTTCCAAGAGCCGCCACTTTAAAATGGCCAAACAGGCTGTGATGAAGTCAGGCAATTATGCATATATTGGCCGTAAACACCGCAAGAGAGATTTCCGCCGTCTGTGGATCACCCGCATTTCTGCCGCCGCCAAGCTCAATGGTATGAACTATTCGACCTTGATGAATGGTCTGAAAAAAGCAAATGTCGGCCTGAACCGCAAAATGCTTTCTGAAATTGCCATTGCTGACCCAGCAGCGTTTACCGCTCTGGTGGAAACCGCAAAGAAAGCTCTTGCTTCATAAGATAACGTTTTGTAACTGCGCGCTCGGGAATCCCACCCCGGGCGCACTTTTGGTTGTAGATAACCCGGAAAGAGGATGTTTATGGATGTGATTACCAGCCGTCAGAATAGCAGTATCCGTGCTGCTGCGAAACTCAACCATTCTGCCGCATTTCGCCGGCAGGAAGGGAAATTTTTGCTGGAAGGGGCGCGCCTGTGCCGGGATGCTGTACAAAGCGGCGTGCAGGTTTTGACTGCCTACTTTACCTCGGATGCCATGCAAAAGTATCGCCCATATGCCGATGAAATCTCTGCAAAAGCGCAGCAGGCTTTCGAGATTGAGCCGCATGTTGCACAGTTGCTTTCCGATACCAAACATTCCCAAGGGGTTTTCTGTGTTTGCCAGATGCCTCCGAAAGACCCGCCTGCATCGCTTGCGCATGGCCATTATCTGGCGTTAGAGAACATTCAGGACCCGGCAAACCTCGGGGCTGTCCTGCGTACTGGCGAGGCGCTGGGGATTGATGGTGTCATTCTTGCCGGTGATTGCTGTGACCTTTACAGCCCGAAAATTCTGCGCGCCAGTATGGGGGCTGTGTTTCGGCTGCCGGTGTATTTTGCCCCGGCAGTTCTTGCACTGTTTTCACGCTGGCATGAGCAGGGATTTATCACTTGGGCAGCTGTCCCAGCACAACATGCGATTCCGGTCACCAAAGCCGACTTTTCGGGGCCTTCCATTTTGCTTGTCGGCAATGAGGGAGCGGGACTATCAGATGATGTGATTCAACAAGCGTCCTGTTGTGTGACTATCCCTATGCGGGGACGTGCGGAATCCCTCAATGCAGCGGCTTCTGCGTCGATCCTGATGTGGGAGATGTTGCGCGGGCTGGCATAGTTTGGCTTAAAGCGAAAGGAGGGGATGGCCATGCACCCCAATGCGTATTGGCTTTGGCTCCAGCATGGGATTGGACCGGGCAGCAGTAAACTTCATCGGATCCTGGACCATTTTGGAGATGCACAGGAATTTTATCAGGCAGGTCTGCAAGGCTGGAAAATGCTTGGGTGTTTTACTCAGCGCGAATTGCAGACCTTATCTGCATACTCTTTGGAGGAAGCACAAGCCGCCTTGGAATATTGCTGGAACGTTGGACAGCAGGTAATCACCCTTGGGGATGAGGAGTTCCCCTTTTTGCTGCGTCAGATTTATCCGATGCCTTGTGCGCTCTATGTTTTGGGAAACCTGCCGGATTTCGATACTTTTCCAGCGATTGCGGTAGTGGGTACCCGGGACGCCACGGAAAGCGGCAAAGAAATTGCGTTTGAACTTTCTTATGGATTGGCACAGGCTGGGGTTACGATTGTCAGCGGCGGGGCGCTGGGGATTGATAGCGCTGCCCATAAAGGTGCGTTACGGGCTCATGGCAAAACAATTTGTGTGCTGGGATGCGGCATTGGATACGGCTATTTGAATGAAAATGCTCCCTTGCGTGAGGCCATTGCCAAATCAGGCGCGCTGATCTCGGAATTTCCGGTCAATACGCCGCCCAGCCGGACCACATTCCCTGTCCGTAACCGTCTGATTTCCGGGTTGTGCCAAGGGACGCTGGTAGTGGAAGCGGCCAGTAAAAGTGGCTCCCTGATTACCGCGAAGGCTGCCATGGAGCAAAATCGCGATGTGTTTGCTGTACCAAACGGCTTGCATAACCCTGTGTCGCAAGGTGCAAACCGCCTGATCCAGACTGGGGCGAAAATGGTGACTTGTGTGGAAGATATGTTAGAGGAGTACCGGATGCAGTTTCCTGCTTTAGGTAAACCGATATGCAGGAGTGTCCCGCCCACAGTCCGAAGCATCAGGCGTGAGCATCCTACCAAGGAGAACCCAGCCATTCCAGAAAGGGCGCGTGTGCCAAACCCTGCTTTTTCTGCGGATGCCAAGCTCCTGTTGCAGTATTTGGAACATGCGCCCAAAACCCTTGCAGAGCTTGAGGTACAGACGGGGCTTTCTTCCGCCCGGATTTTAGCAGCTGTTACGGAACTGGAATTATGCTGCTATGCGGTTTCTTATTCTGGGCGGCGGTATGGCGTGCCTAAAAATTAACAATTTGTTTCTAAACTTTTTTAAAATTTACCGTAGCTTTTTTCCAAATCCTTTTGTAAAATGATGGGTGCCATATTTTTCCCGGAATGGTTTTGGGAAAAACGGTGTATTTTAACAGAGCTTAATGATCTTTAAGAAAAGGTGATGTACCTATGTCAAAGCTGGTCATCGTGGAATCTCCAGCAAAAGCAAAAACCATAAAAAAATATCTCGGTTCCGACTATGAGGTTGTGGCATCCATGGGGCATGTGCGTGACCTGCCGGAAAACCGTTTAAGTGTAGATGTCAAAAAAGATTTTAAACCGAAATATGAAGTCATCAAAGGCAAAGAAAAGCTGGTCGATGAACTCAAAGAAGCCGCTCAAAACAGTGACTTTGTCTATCTGGCCACCGACCCGGACCGGGAAGGGGAAGCGATTTCGTGGCATTTGGCGTACCTGCTTGGTCTGGATACGAATGATCCGAACCGTGTGACCTTTAACGAAATTACGAAAACCGGAATTTCGGCTGGGATGGAAAATCCGCGCTGTATTGATCTGGAGCTTGTGAATGCCCAACAGGCA
>CATJNB010000073.1 GCA_949741605.1 uncultured Eubacteriales bacterium
TCGCAGATCATTTTAATGGTTAGGAGAGTGGGGTTTTTGCTTTTTCCGTATAGGATATTTTTGATGGAGGAGGGAGGCACGGCACTCAGGTTTGCAAGTTTATTGATGGTAATATCATGTTCCCCACAAAGTTGTAAAATGCGGTTGCGGACAGCCTGAATTGTGTTCATACAAAAATTCTCCTGTTTTTGCGTTTAGAATAAGGAAAATAGTTGATTTTTATAGGCTATTTATGCTACTATATAGACTATACATAGTCTATCCCAACAAGGAGAAAACCATGAAAGTAGCAGTCATTGGTTCGAGGCAACTGCATGTCTACGATTTAGAAAAATACCTGCCCAAGGAGGTTACGGAACTTGTTTCGGGCGGGGCCAGGGGGATTGATACATGCGCAAGGGAATATGCAAAGCAGCATGGCTTAACGATCACCGAATTTTTGCCGGATTATGAAGCTTACGGGCGTGTTGCGCCGTTAAAGCGCAATTTGCAGATCATTGACTACGCAGACCTGGTGCTGGCCTTTTGGGACGGGCATTCCAGAGGCACGCGGTATGTGATCGAACATTGCCGCAGCCAAGGCAAAAAAATCCGTATTTTCTTATCTAAAAAGGCGTACGAGAGCGGCAAAGCGACTTGACAAAACAGGTAAGAGTAAGGTATAATGCTAATTTGTAAGGTTTTACCCGAAAGGAGGCATGAAAAGCGATGCTTAGAACGTATCAACCAAAGAAACTGCACCGGAAAAAAGAACATGGGTTCCGCAAACGGATGTCGAACCGTAATGGCCGCAAGGTGCTGGCTCGTCGTAGGGCGAAGGGCAGAAAGCGTTTGACCTACTAAAGAGAAAGAGAAGGCCACCGGACAGCGTGGTCTTTCTTTTGTTTGCGGCGCACAGGAAATGAGGGGGATTTATGGAGCAGGGGTTTCCCAGCAATACGCCCAAAGCAGGCTCTGGCAGGCTGTTTACCATCCGGGAAAACCGGGAGTTTAAGCGCGCCTATCTCAAGGGGAAATCGTATGTTTCGCCGGTGATGGTGACGTATGTGGTGAAAAACCGTTTTCGCCGGCTGCGCGTGGGCATCACCACCAGCAAAAAAACCGGCAATGCCGTCGAACGCAACCGTTCGCGCCGGGTCATCCGGGAAGCATACCGTTCGCTTTTGCCGGAGCTGAAGGTCTCGCGCCAGGGGTATGATATTGTATTTGTAGCGCGCGGGAAAACCCCGTTTGTGAAAATGCAGGACGTAAAAAAGGCCATGCTGTCGCACTTTGCAAAGGCAGGTGTGGTGAAATGAAGCATGTGCTGCTCATGCTCATCCGGTTTTACCAGAGGGCAATTTCCCCGTGGCGCCCGCCCTGCTGCAAATATATCCCAACATGTTCCAATTATGCCGTACAGGCCATCACCCGTTTTGGCGCGTTCAAAGGCGGCGCTCTGGCGCTCTGGCGGCTTCTGCGCTGCAACCCGTTCAGCCGCGGGGGGTATGACCCGGTACCGGAAAAGAAAGTACGCCCGTAAGAAGTACCCTTTGGGGGGTACGACGGTGAGGAGTTAAACACCAAATGCAGATTTTTAATTTTTTTGGCAGCATATTTGGATATGTGCTGTGGGCCTTTTACTTCGTGGTGCGAAACTACGGAGTGGCGATTTTGCTGTTTACTATTTTAGTAAAAGCGGTTTTGTTCCCGCTGTCGATCAAACAGCAGCGTTCCATGGCCGCCAGCGGCAAGGTTGCGGAAAAGCAAAAGATCTTAGCCGAACGATACAAAAATGACAAACAGAAATATCAGGAAGAAGTCCAAAAGCTCTACGCGCAGGAAGGCGCATCCCCCACAGGCGGCTGCCTTGTGACCCTGATCCCATTCCCGATCATGATGGGGCTTTATTATACGGTCATCAACCCCCTTTCCAACGCCGTACATATTGCCTCGGATTCCATCAACCGCGCAACCCTGTTTCTGGCGCAGATGCCCGGCATCAGCTCCACCTTTTCCACGCGCTTTACAGAAATGGAGATCATGCGGAATTTTGATACCCTCGCGCCGTATTTCAGGCAATATCAGGTATTCAGCGAAGCCGAGATGCAGACGATTGGCGATTTTTCGCACAGCTTCCAGTTCCTTGGCCTTAATCTTCTGGATACCCCAAGCAGCAGTGGGTTTTTGATGTGGCTGATCCCGATTGTGTGCTTGCTTTTGAATATTGGCACACAGGTCTATATGATGTTCACCAACGAATCCATGAAAAACCAGCAGGGCTGCATGAAGTTTACCATGCTGGCGCTGCCGCTGTTTACCGCATTTCTGGCGTTCACCATGCCCGGTGCGATTGGGTTTTACTGGATCTGTAACGGCCTTGCGATGTTTGGCCAGACCATCCTGATGAACTATTTCTTCAGCCGCGACCATATGACCGCCCATGCCGAAGCGCGGCGCATTGCCCGCAGGGAGCAGGAGGAAGTGCTGGTCAAGGAAATCCCGTTTGCCCAGAGGAAGGTTTTCTCAGACCCGCAGGCGGGGCAGAATAAAGCGTCTGCCAATAAGGCAAAGACGCAGAATGCAAAGTCCAATAAGAAGAAAAAACGGTAAAACCAGAAAAGCCGTCCCGGGAAAGCCGGGACACATGCAAAGTTAGAGAAGAGGTGTAGGAAAGAGTGCTGCGAGAAGCGATTGCGACAGCGGACACCGTACAGGAAGCCTACGAAAAAGCGTGCCGTGAGCTGGGGGTTGAAACCTATCTGGCAGAGCAGGAAATTTTAGAAATGCCGGTCAAAAAAACCCTTGGGTTATTTGGCGGCAGCCCGGCCAAGGTGCGGGCATATATTGAGGTTGACCCGGCGCAAAAAGCCGCGCGTTATTTGGAGGATGTCATCCGGGAGATGGGGGTTGAGCAGGTAAGCGTGGAGGTCCGCCCGGAAGAAGGCGGCTCCATGCTGTATATTCAGGGGGACAACGCGGGGTTTGTGATTGGGCACCGCGGCGAAACGCTCGACGCCCTGCAATATCTGGCTGGCCTGATTGCCAACCATGGGGAGGACGCGTATTACCGGATCACGCTGGATATTGGCAACTACCGCGAGAAACGCCGCGAAACGCTTACGGTGCTGGGCACCAAGATTGCCCATAAGGCGCTCAAAAGCGGCCGCAACCATACGCTCGAGCCGATGAACCCCTATGAGCGGCGGATTATCCATGCGGCGGTACAGAATGTGGAAGGGGTCAAATCGTGGTCCGAAGGGTATGATTTGAAACGCCATATTGTGGTTGGGCCGGAAGGCGGGGAACGCGTCCAGCGCAACAAACGCCAGAACCCATACCGCAAACCGTCTTACCGCCGCCAGAATGGCCCGGCAGGCGCAAAGCCCGGCCGCCGGTCAACGGCATCGTAGAAATGAGGGACAAGCCCCTCTGGACAAGCTAAGATAAGGCAGCCCACCATGATGAGGGTTGCCTTTTTTTAACGGCAGGATTGAGGAGGAACAAGGGATATGACAGCATCACAAAGCGAAAAAACCATCGCCGCCATTTCCACCGCACAGGCGCCCGGTGGCATTGGGATTGTCCGCATTTCCGGGCCCCGGGCGCGCGCCATTGCAGACAAGGTCTTTCGGGGGGCACACGGAAAAACTCTCGCACAGGCGGCAGGCTATACCGCGCTGTACGGCCATATTGAAACCCCAGAACACGTGCGGGTCGATCAGGCCATTGCCCTGATGTTTGCCGCCCCGGCGAGCTTTACGGGCGAAGATGTCGTAGAGCTTTCGTGCCATGGCGGGCTGACCGTCATGAAACAGGTCTTGCGGCTGGTTCTGGACGCCGGGGCAGAAACCGCCGGACCCGGGGAATTTACCCGGCGGGCATACCTCAACGGCAAAATGGATTTGGCCAAAGCAGAATCGGTGATGGCGTTGATCTCCGCACAGGGGGATCAGGCGGCAAGGATTGCAGCGGCTGGTTTGCAGGGCGCGCTCTCCAAACGCATTGGGAAAATCCGCGATAAGCTCGTAGCCACAGCCGCGCATTTGTCTGCCTGGGCGGACTACCCGGAGGAGGAAATCCCCGAGCTGGACCCGGTGATGCTGGGAGCAGGGCTGTCGGATGTGCAGGAGGAACTGGACGAATTATTATTGCAGTTTGATACCGGGAGGGTGATACGGGAAGGCGTAGACACTGTGATTGCGGGGCGTCCGAATGTGGGCAAATCGACCCTGATGAACCTGCTTTCCGGGTGTGAACGCTCGATTGTGACGCAGTATGCCGGCACCACGCGGGACATTGTCGAAGAAACCGTCCTGCTTGGAGGGGTCGCCCTGCGCCTTGCAGACACCGCCGGTTTGCGGGAAACCGAGGACCCAGTGGAACAGATTGGCGTGGAGAAAGCGCGGGAGCGGTTTTGCCATGCAGAATTGGTGTTCGCAGTCTTTGACTCGTCGCAGGAGCTTTCCCCGGACGATCTTTCCCTCATCGACGCGCTCGCAGAGGTTCCAAAGATTGCGGTGGTCAATAAGGACGACCTTGCACCAAAAATCAACTTAGCGTATATAAAAGATCATTTTCAACAAATTGTATCCCTTTCAGCCAAAGCAGGCACAGGGCTGAAAGAGTTGGAACAGGCAGTGGGGGAAGTCCTGCATACGGGCAACTTTGACCCTTCCCAGGGCGTTTTAATGACCGAACGCCAGCGCGATGCTGCCCAGCGCGCACGTGCAGGCGTGGAAGAAGCTCTGGAAGCCTTGGGCGGCGGCGTTACGCTGGATGCGGTCACTGTGCTGATGGAGGACGCCATTTCCGACCTCTTGGAGCTGACTGGCGAGCGGGTTACCGATGCCGTTGTGGATTCGGTATTCGCGCATTTTTGCGTGGGCAAATAACAGCAACCGTTTCGGAAGGAAACGGTTTTTTGTTTTATGCCGGCGTTTACAAGAAAAAATAATTATAGTATAATAA
>CATJNB010000074.1 GCA_949741605.1 uncultured Eubacteriales bacterium
GGCTTTTCATTGAATATTAGGTAAAAATTAGATAAATTATGTTTTTTATTAGTGTAATTCTACAAAGTGCGCCAAATTGATTATTTTACGACATAAAAAAGACCAGATTGTTTTGGTGTGACTTTCCGGGATGAAAATTTTCCAACACAAAAAGAAAAAAGCATCCCAAAAACTTTTGTGTTTCTAGGATGCTTTTTTGTACCAATATTTTTCCTGTTTTCAGGCGTCAAAATATTTGCGGCGTTTGGTAGACTGGATGAACAGTTGCTTCATCCCTTGCTCATCACCGTCGGAAATTTTTTGCTTGAGATCATTGAGGGAAAAAATAAAATCATCAATTTCGCGCACGAGATTTTTTTGATTGAGCAGGAACAATTCCGTCCAAAGCTCCTCATTGATTTTGGCAATGCGCGTCAGGTCACGGAA
The DNA here is from genome assembly GCA_949741605.1 of uncultured Eubacteriales bacterium. GTDB lineage: Bacteria > Bacillota > Clostridia > Oscillospirales > Acutalibacteraceae > UMGS1071. The sequence continues at coordinate 427 of CATJNB010000074.1, forward strand.
CGAGTCGCCGGTGTAATCTTTGAGGTGCGCGTTGTCGTTGCAGTTCATCAGGCTGACTGCAACGGCATGGGTCAGCTGGGAGACAAAACCAATCATTTCATCGTGCTGTTCGATGCTCAGGCTGGTGATATTCGGGAACCCTAACACTTGTGCAAGTTCCTTTGCAAAAGCAATGCCCGGCTCGGTATTTTTTTCCGTTGGCGTGATGATAAAATTCGCATTCTGGAACATGGTATCGTCACTGTTTTGAACCCCGCTGACTTCCTTTCCCGCCATTGGGTGGGAACCAATAAATTCTAAATCGTTCCGCAAATTTTTCTGGATGACATCGACCACATTGCACTTCACACCAGACACGTCAGTCAGGATTGCGCCGGGCTTAAAATATGGCTGGTTGCGGGCGATCCATTCGATCATAATGTGTGGGTACAATCCAAAGATCACATAGTCGGACTGGCCGATAAGCTCAGGGTCTTCCTCGGTACTGCCTCCGTCAATCCAGCCCTGTGTTTTGGCATAGTCAATGCTGCTTTGACTGCGTGTAATCGCATACACAGAATAGCCCTTTTTTTTGAGCGCTTTGGCATAGCTTCCGCCGAGCAGCCCAAGGCCAACAATGAGAAATTTTTGATTTGTTTCGATCATGCTTCCAGCACCTCCACGCGGATTCCCAACCCTTCTAAATCGTCCCAAAAACCGGGGTAAGATTTTTGGATACATTCCGCCCCGTTTATCGTAACCGGGTGCCCGCTGCAAATCCCCGCAACCGCCATGCTCATCACAATCCGATGGTCGGTATGGCCATCCAGTTCCTGTGTGCAGCAGTAGGAACCTGTTCCGCGGATGATGACTTCCTCTTGCGTGGTTTGCATATCCACTCCAAACTTGTGCAGTTCGGTTTCCATGGCAGAAATCCGGTCCGATTCTTTGTACCGCAGACGCCCTGCATTGACGATCCGGGTTTCGCCTTTTGCATACATCGCAAGCACCATTAAAATCGGTCCCAAATCCGGGCAGTCCGCTAAATCAATTTGTGTCCCGGACAGTGTACTTTGATGAATCCGGTACCCTTCTGATAGGGTGTCGATTTGTGCGCCGGCGCGTTTTAGAATGTCCAGAATGGCTTTGTCCCCCTGCCGTGAATTTGTGAGCATCCCAGTACAATCGAGCGTCCCATGGATGGCGCCCAGCACAGCGAAAAAAGCCATCTGTGAGAAGTCGCCTTCTATGGTGCTGTCGCAGGGATGGTATGTCTGATTGCGCGGAACTGATATGGTGTTAGGGCCAGTAAAATCTGCCTGGATACCAAACGATTCTAAGGTTTGCAAGGTCAGCTCCACATAGGATTTGGATTCAAACGGAGGACGGATCTGGATGGTGGAATCGCCGTCTAAAAGAGGCAGTGCAAAGAGCAGTCCGGAAATAAATTGGGAGCTGATATTGCCGTTGATTTCATAGGTGCCGGGGGTCAGGCTTCCCTGTACGGTGATGGCCTGCGGGGATTGTTCAAACCGCAACCCGCGCTCTTGATAAATGGTTTCGTATACGCTTTGTGGACGCTTCAATAAACGGTTGCGTCCAACAAAGGTAACGGGTTGTCCGCCAAGGGTGAAAATGGGGATCAGGAAGCGCAGGGTGGAACCGGATTCGTTGCAGTCAACGATGGGGCTTTGCAGGGGTTGACCGCTTTGCGTGCCCTCAATTTTAACAGAATCTTTTAACGTTTCAATATGCGCGCCAAACTGGCACATCCCGGAAATGGTTGCTAAAATATCATCAGAATAGGCGACGTTGTGCAGGGTGCTTTTCCCGCCGGCCAGTGACGCACACATAATCGCGCGGTGCGCCATACTTTTGGACGGTGGGATCCGCACACAGGGAGGCTGGTTCCAAAGGGCAGGATGGATACGGACTTTCATACAGAAAACAACTCCTTTTGGTCTAAGAAAAAAGGCGGCATAAAACCGCCTTGTAACATTTAGATATCGCGCCCGATGACCTGTGCGATTTTGCGCCCTTTCTGGATCACTTGCGCGAAGGCGTCCGGGGTCAGGGACTGGGCGCCATCCGACCAAGCGCATTTGGGGTTGTTGTGGACTTCAATAATCAAACCATCGGCACCAGCGGCGATGGCGGCAAGGGACATGGATTCCACTAACTTGGAATCGCCCGTTGCATGGGACGGGTCAATAACAATCGGCAAATGGGTTTTTTCCTTGAGGATCGGGATAACGCTCAGATCAAGGGTATTGCGGGTATATTTTTCAAACGTGCGGATTCCGCGTTCGCACATCACAACATTTTCGTTGCCGCCTGCCATGATGTATTCCGCTGCCATGATCCATTCTTCAATCGTGTTGGAAAGGCCGCGTTTTAAAAGCACTGGTTTGGTGGATTTCCCAAGGGCTTTGAGCAGGTCAAAATTTTGCATATTGCGCGCGCCTACTTGGATCATATCTACATATTGTTCAAACTCGTCCAGTTTATTTTCGCTCATCAGCTCGCTGACAATCGGCAGGCCATATTCTTCCTTTGCCTTTGCCATACATACAAGGCCCTGTGTGCCCATCCCTTGGAAGGCATAAGGGGAAGTACGGGGCTTGTACGCACCGCCGCGCAGAAGGCGTCCGCCAGCTTCCTTGACCCCCTTGGCAATTTCGAGCAAAGGCTCCTGCCCTTCGACCGAGCATGGGCCGCCGATCACAACAATCGCTTCTTGTCCGCCGATTTTTACCCCGTCCACATCCACGACGGTATCCTGCGGGTGGAACAGGCGGTTGGCTTTTTTGAAGGGTGCGGCAACACGCGCCACATGGTCAACATGGGGGTTGGCTGCAATGAGCTTTTCATCAATCTGGGTGGTATCCCCAACCACACCAAAGACATTATAATCAGCACCTTGGATCAGGGTAACTTTCAGCCCCTTTTTTTCCAGGGTTTCGATAATGGCATGCATTTCGGAATCGGGCGCGTTTTTTTTCATACTGATAATCATAAAGCAAACAACCTTTCTGAAGATAAATTTATTTTGCAGATAATTTTTCTTTCATCACACGGATGGCTGTGCGGTAACCGTCCAGCCCTTCTCCCATAACCGTATGGAAACATGCCATGCCAGCATAGGAAACCTGACGGAAATCCTCACGTTGCCGCACGTTGGAAATATGCACTTCCACCGCAGGGATGCCGACACTTTTCAGTGCGTCGAGGATCGCGACACTGGTATGGGTATAGGCGGCGGGATTGATGATAATGCCATCGGTATTGGGATAGGCGGCTTGAATTGCGTCCACCAGAACGCCTTCATGGTTGCTCTGGAGGATCTCGACGTCAAAGCCAAATTCGCGCGCAGCATCCCGCACCGTTTCCTCTAACTGGGCATATGTCTGGCTGCCGTAAATGGCAGGCTCCCGGATGCCGAGCATATTCAGGTTAGGACCATTGATGACCAATAATTTCATGATAACCCTCCAAAATCCCATTCATCAGAGAATCCAGTTCTTCCTGCGACAGATCCTCGTCATAATTATTTTCAATCCGCAGATCCCCATAGGAAAGGTACAAGGGATAACGCTGGTGGTACAGTGCAGCAATGGCGTCCTTGCTCGATGACAACGGACGGTCATGGGTAGAAACCAGCTTGTCCAGATCGCGGTCAATAAAAATGAGGATGCCGTTTTGCCTGAGGTTCTGGATGTTCTCATAGTTCTTAATGGCGCCGCCTCCGGTCGCGATAATCAGGCCGTTTTCGCTGGAGAGTTCGGCAATGACGTCATGCTCCAGCTGACGGAAATAGGCTTCCCCATGCTGCTCAAAAATCTCTCGGATCTCCATGCCGGCGCGTTCCACAATCAGGGCGTCGGTATCCACAAACGTCTTGTCCACATAGCGGGACAATGCTTGACCGGTCAAGGTTTTTCCACAGCTTGGCATCCCGATCAGCGAGATGTTGCAAAGCTCCAGACGCAGCTGCCGGCAGATTTCCTCAATGCGTGTGTCCGGGATGGAAGTATTCAGGAAATGTTCGGCTGCAAACTTGGCTTGTGCCACCAGCATTTCCAAGCCATTGACCGCCAGCATCCCCATTTCCTCGGCCTGTTGGAGCAGGCGGGTTTTCATGGGGTTGTAAACGACGTCAAAGACCGCTTGGCAGCTGGTGAACGGGCGTAAATCAATGCCCTGTTCGGAATTGTTGGGGTACATCCCTTTTGGGGACGCATTGATAATCACATCCGTATCAAGATGGTACGCGGCATCCTGATAGGAAATGACATGCTCCTGCCCATTCGGATTGCGGCTGGCTACTAAGATTTCCCGTGCGCCAAGATAGCGTGCCACAGCGCTGATGGTCTGGCAGGTGCCGCCGTTGCCAAGGATGAGGATTTTTTTCTCTTTCATGTCAATGCCGTGGGAACGGACACTATGTAAAAAACCGGTAAAGTCCGTATTGTAACCAGTCAGCAAGCCATCCCGGTTGACAATCGTATTCACGACCCCAAGCTGTTTGGCGGAGTCGTCAAGATGGTCGCAGAAGGGGATCACATCACGCTTGTAGGGAATGGTCACATTGATGGCTTTGAATGGTTTATCCGTCAAAAACCGGGGCAGCTGTTCCGGGGTCAGGGGGCACAGCTCATAGGTATAATCTGTGAGCTTTTCATGGATGATTTTCGAGAAGCTGTGCCCCAGCTTTTCCCCGATCAAACCGTATTCTATCATGGTTATCGACCTCTTTCGTGAGAACTTCTAAATGACTGGCGGTGTGCGATCCCCAGCACATCCCAGCCCAGATCGAGCAGGGCAATCGCTGCCATGCTGTCGACGACGACCCGCGCGCGGTGGATAATGGCTGGGTCATGCCGCCCTTGTATTGTCAGGGAGGCATTTTGCTTGGACTGGTAATCAATGGTTTCCTGTTGCTGGTAGATGGAGGGGGTGGGCTTGACCGCGGTGCGGAAGATAATGGGCATCCCATTGCTAATGCCGCCGTTGATCCCGGCATTATGGTTCGTAGAAGTGGTAACTTTACCGCCCTCCATTCGGAATGGGTCGTTGGCCTCGCTGCCATATAAATCGGCAAATCCAAACCCTAAACCAAATTCGACGCCTTTGACTGCCGGGATACTAAAGAGCAGATGGGACAAAATACTTTCTATGGAATCAAAGAAAGGGTTGCCGATGCCAGCAGGCAGGTTTGTCACAATGGTTTCCAGAACCCCGCCCACGGAATCGCCTTTGGCATGGGCGTTCTCCATGAGAGCGGTCATATCGCGGGCAGCTTCCTCGGAGAGTACCGGAAAATAACTTTGGTTCAGGTGCTGCATTTGTGTTTCCAGGATGTCGGGGGTGTTGCTGAAGGGGATGTCGCAGATGTCCTGACAGCGTGCAATGTGCGAGGCAATGCGAATCCCATGTTCATGAAGCAGCTGCATACAGATCGCGCCCGCCGCCACAACCGGCGCTGTAACCCGTCCGGAAAAATGGCCGCCGCCGCGGTAATCCTGAAAGCCGTGGTATTTTTCAAATGCCGTATAATCCGCATGGGAAGGGCGCATTAAAAATTTTGTTTTTTCGTAATCGCGGCTGTGCTGGGAGGTATTGCGGATCAAAAGGCACAACGGGGTGCCGGTAGTAAAACCGTTAAAAAATCCGCTGACAATTTCAAACTCATCCGCCTCCTGACGCGCCGTGGAAATTTTCCCTTTGGGTTTGCGTTTTTCAAGCTGCGTACGGATTCCATCCAAATCAAGAGGGATACCAGCCGGAAGGCCGTCGAAAGTGATGCCGATGGAAGGCCCGTGGGATTCCCCAAACAGGCTCAGGGAAATATGTTGGCCAAGAAAGGTGCTGTTCATAGAAAATACCGCCTTATATTGGATTAATAGATTTCAGATATTGATGCAGGTCTGGAGTGGGGATTTTTTCCAGACGTGCATGTCCGGCCTCTTTGACCTTCACGACCGTAATGAAATCCCCCTGTACTTTTTTATCTTTTTTCATGACTGCATACACGTCATCGGGATCATAGGCGATGTCGCTTTGCAGGCCAAGCTTTTGGTAGATTTGCAGCACACGCTGTTTGAGAGCGTCGTCTTCAAGCATGGGGATCATTCCAATGGCAACGCACTCCCCATGCAGCAGATCTTTTAGCCCATAGACGCTTTCGATCCCATGGCCAAGCGTATGGCCGAAGTTTAAAATTTTACGCAGATTCTGTTCTTTTTCGTCCTGCTCCACAACCGCCTTTTTCACTTGCAAAGACTGGTAAATAATCTGGTCAATGGCTGTTTTTGGGTCGCAGGTTTCAAACAGGGTGAGAAGGGATGCATCATAGATGAGCCCCGCTTTGAGCGCTTCGACCAGACCATTGACAAAGTGGCGCTCCGGCAGGGTTTTGAGGGTATCGGGGTCGATGAGTACGGCAGACGGGTGGTAAAAATTGCCGATGATATTTTTTACATCATCAAGGTTGATGGCTACTTTTCCGCCGATACTGCTGTCGATCTGGGAGAGGGTCGTGGTGGGGATGCCGATAAATTCAATGCCCCGCAGGTACGTGGATGCGACGAAACCAGACAGGTCCCCAATCACGCCGCCGCCCAGTGCAAGGATGCAGTCAGTACGGGAGAAATTAAGGTCTAACAGCTTTTGGCAAAGCTCCTGATACACGGGGAAGCTTTTTGCCCCTTCTCCTTGCTTGACAATGTGTGCGTAGCCCTGCGGGCATTGGGAGAGCAGCGTGTCGACGTATTGCTTTGGCACGCCGTCGTCGCTGATGACGAGAACTTTCCGGTTCAGGTTTGCGTACTCGCCGACGCGCGACAATACCCCATGTTCGATGATAATATCATAACTTTTTTCCTGTAAATTGACAGTCAGCTTCACAAGGTTTCCTCCAAACGGTGTCCGGGAAAAACGCCCGGAATACTTTATCACTTTAAACTTTAACACTTTACAGCAAATATGTAAAGGGGCAAAGCAAAAAAATGATGAAATTTTTTAAAATTATACCGTTTTCCGCAAAAGAAATCAAGAATAAGTCCCGGAGAAGTTCGGATTGCTTCTTGTAAGTATTTGGATGATATGGTAAGATAAAACAAAAAGCTTCGGAAGGGAGAAGGCGTATGGGAAAACGGGCGTTAATCATTGTCAGTTTTGGCACGACTTCACAACAGGCAAGACAAGCCATTGAACGCATCGAAACAGAACTGGGCTTACGCATGGCAGGGTACGATTGTTTCCGGGCATTTACGTCCAGCAAGGTCCTTGCACGTGTGCGCCAGGAGCAAGGGCTTGAGATCCTCACACCCGCTGAACAAATGCAAGTCTTATGGGAGCGGGGCTATACGGAAGTGATCTGCCAGCCGCTGCATATTCTCAATGGATGGGAATATGAGAAAATGTGCCGTCAGATCGCGCCGTTTGCAGAAAAATTTGAGACGTTCCGTCTGGGCAAACCTATGCTTACGGATTTTTCCGATTATGAGGACTGTTGTGCCATGATCGCGCGCCATACCGCCCTGCCCCAGCCGGGGGAAGCATTGGTACTCATGGGGCATGGGTCGGATCATTTTTCGAATGCTGCGTATTCACAGCTTGGAAATGTGATGGAATACCAAGGCATGAAATCGGTGTTTGTGGGAACTGTCGAGGGCTTCCCTCATTTAGATTTCATTTGCAAACGCTTGGAACAGGAGCAGGTCAAAACCGTCACCCTGATGCCCTTTCTGATCGTGGCAGGCGAGCATGTGCAAAAGGATATGGCAGGGGAACAAGAGGGCTCTTGGAAGCGTACTTTGGAAGCATTGGGATATTCGGTCCATGTGTGCAGAAAAGGACTCGGTGAGTTCCCGGAAACTGCGGATTTGTTTTTCCGGCATCTGCAACAAGCACAGCCGTTTCCGTATTGTCAAAATTAAATGTTTATCGGCAGGAACCTCCGGGGAAGTCGGGTGAAAATCCCGCGCAAGTCCGTTACTGTAAAGCCAGATTACCGGCCTGCTTTTCCCTCTTTTACGGTCACTAAAAGGGGAAAAGTTTTTGGTGTTCCTGCCGTCCGTACCCTGTTGCGGATGGTTTTCTTTTTGCCCGGAGGTAGGTGCAACCATGGATCAATTAAAGGAATTTATTATCAAGGACAACAAAAGATTACGCTGCGGATATACCACTGGTTCCTGTGCGGCGGCGGCGGCCAAAGCAGCGGCTATGATGCTGTTTTGCGGGCATGCTGTGGAACGTGTGGATCTCATGACGCCCAAAGGGGTTCTGCTAAACTTGTCGGTGCGGGAGATTGGCATGGGCAAGGATCAGGTATCGTGTGCTGTGTGTAAGCACAGCGGGGATGACCCGGATATTACCAATGGGATTCTGGTGTATGCGGCGGTGAAAAAAACGGATAGCCCTGGAGTGGTGATTGACGGAGGGATTGGCATTGGGCGTGTGACCAAGCCCGGACTGGACCAGCCGGTGGGGGCGGCGGCGATCAACCGGGTTCCCCGAGAAATGATCCGTCAGGAAGTGCAAAGCGTACAGGAACGGTTTGGATATTCCGGCGGGCTGTATGTGGAAATTTCCATCCCAGACGCCGTCGTTCTGGCAGAAAAAACCTTGAATCCGCGTCTGGGGATTGTCGGGGGGATTTCGGTGCTGGGTACCAGTGGAATTGTCGAGCCTATGAGCGATCAGGCGTTATTGGATTCGATTCGTGCAGAGCTTAATCTGCTGGTGGCATCCGGGGAATCCTGTCTTTTGATGACGCCCGGAAATTACGGACAAACCTTTTTAAAGGAATCGTTGCCTGTGGATTGGAAACGGGCGGTCAAATGCAGCAATTTTATCGGGGATGTCCTGTATATGGCACAAGGGATGGGCATAGTCAGGGTGCTTCTGGTGGGGCATATCGGTAAGCTGGTTAAAGTGGCGGGAGGGATGCTGAACACTCATTCACGCTATGGGGATTGCCGTATGGAAATCCTTGCCGCGCATACGGCTTTGCAGGATGGCTGCACCCCGGATTTGATCCGCCAGATTCTGGACTGTGCCACTACCGAACAGGCATTGGAACTGCTGTCTCAAACGGGCCGGAGGGAAACCGTTGTAAGGTCGGTGCTGGGGGCGGTGGAGCGGGAGCTTACCAGCCGGATCACAGGGAATATGATTATTGGGGTTGTCCTGTTCTCGAACCGCCACGGGCTTTTGGCGCAAACCGAAAATGTCCCGGAATTATTGGGGCATTTTCAGAAAACATAACAGGAGGAACCAACATGACAGGAACTCTTTATGGGGTGGGCGTAGGCCCGGGAGACCCCGAACTAATGACGCTCAAGGCTGTGCGGGTGATCCGGGAATGCCCGGTTTTGGCGGTGCCGCAGACAGGCGGATCACGGCAGGTTGCGCTTGCCATTGCCAGACAGGTGGTCACGGAACTTGACCAAAAACAGATCCTTTCCTTTGCGTTCCCCATGACCAAACATCAGGAACAGCTAGAGCAAAACCGAAAAGAAATTGCCCAAACCATTCAGAAAGTTTTGCTGTCTGGTAAAGATGTGGCTTTCCTTACGTTGGGAGACCCCAGCATTTATTCTACGTATTGGTATATCCACCAGCGCATTTTGCAGGAACATCTGCCCGCCAAGATCATTGCTGGAGTGCCGTCGTTTTGTGCAGCCGCGGCAAGGCTCAATCTTGCACTGGCAGAAGCCGATGAGCCGATCCATATTATCCCTGCGTCGTACCCGGAAACCGAAGCCGCCCTTTCGCTCAAAGGGACCAAAGTTCTCATGAAAATGGGGCGGCAGCTGGAACCAGTGAAAACGATGCTCCAACAGCATGGTTTGCTGTCTGGGGCGATGCTTGTGCAAAACTGTGGGCTCGAACAGGAATTCGTGTTTCGGGATATGCACAAGGCGTCGGGTGACGCGAGTTATTTTTCGATTATTGTGGTGAAGGAGGAGGGCAAATGATTTTTTTTGTAGGGGCGGGGCCGGGTGCGCCGGATTTGATTACAGTACGCGGCCAGCGTTTGCTCCAAACGGCCGACCTTATCCTTTATGCCGGCTCTCTGGTGAATCCGGAACTGCTTTCGTATGCCAAGAAAACCTGCACCATATTCAACAGTGCATCCATGACATTGGAGGAAGTGGTTGCGGCCATGCTCCATGCCGAACGGGAAGGAAAACAGACCGTACGCCTGCATACCGGTGACCCTTCGATTTATGGGGCAATCCGTGAACAGATGGACGCGCTTGACCGCTATGGGATTTCTTATGAGGTAGTTCCGGGAGTCAGTTCCTTTTGTGGGGCGGCGGCGGCTTTACGGGCAGAATATACCTTGCCGGGGGTTTCCCAGACCGTGATCCTCACCCGCATGGCAGGACGTACTCCTGTGCCGGAAACAGAAGAAATTGCAGGGCTTGCGGCGCATCAGGCGACCATGGTGATCTTCCTGAGTACAGGGATGCTCCCGGCTTTAACACAGCGTCTGCTTGCAGGGGGATATTCCCCGGATACCCCGGCCGCCCTGGTGTACAAAGCCACTTGGGAGGATGAAAAAACCGTCCGGTGTACGGTGCAGAGGCTTGCACAGGCTGCCCAAGAACATGCGATTACGAAAACTGCTTTGGTGTTAATCGGGCATTTTTTAGGGAATGATTATGAACGGTCGTGTTTGTATCATCCTGCATTTTCCCATGAGTTCCGGGACGCAAGCGAGGGAAAGGTATGAAATTATGCCTGGTATGTTTTACGGAAACCGGCGCTTTGTTATGCCAGCGTTTAATTGGGGCTTTACAGGCGTGCGGGCATGTGTGTACGGGCTTTTCAACCCGCAGACAAGCAGAGAAAACCGGCCTTCTTTGTTATGGCGAACAGCTTTCCCTTTGGGTGTCGCAATGGTTTTGTAAGGAGAAAACGGACGGCATTATTTTTATCAGTGCATGCGGGATTGCGGTGCGTGCAATTGCGCCGTTTTTGCGGGACAAAACCGTTGACCCGGCTGTGGTAGTGATCGACGAGCAAGGGCGGTTTGTGGTTTCCCTGCTGTCCGGGCACATCGGCAACGCCAACCAGCTGGCTCGTTTGGCAGCGGGCAAACTTGGCGCCACCCCGGTAATTTCTACCGCCACTGACCTTTGCGGGCGTTTTGCTGTTGACAGCTGGGCGGCAGAACGTGGCTGGAAAATTTCCAGTATGGCTCTGGCAAAGGAGGCGTCGGTGCGGCTGCTTGAGGGGGAACCTGTGGGCTTTGCGTCGGACGTCCCGATAGAAGGGCAGTTGCCCGAAGGACTGTCCGCTGATTTGGGGCTGGACTTTGGAATTTGGGTGTCTGTGCGGAATACCCCTGCGCCGTTTTGCCGTACCTTGCAGATTCTTCCCAAGACTGTTTGTGTGGGGATCGGCTGCCGCAAGGGCGCAACGAAAGAAGCCATACAAACAGCCGTACAAAACGCCCTGCTGGACGCACAGATTGATTTCCGGGCCATCAAAACGCTCGCGTCGGTTGACAGGAAGGAACAAGAGCCAGGCTTACAGGAATTTGCCGCATACCATAGGTTGCCGATCCGTTTTTTTTCCTCGCAGGAATTGGCGCAGGCAGAGGGGACGTTTACGGGTTCGGCGTTTGTACAGCAAACCGTTGGGGTGGATAATGTCTGTGAGAGGGCGGCGGTTTTGGGCAGCGGCGGGGGCTGTCTGGTCATACAAAAACAGGCTGGCAATGGGATCACCGTGGCAGCCGCTTTGGAGAATTGGAGGGTTACGTTTGAAACTGCAAATGGCGGGGATTGATTACCGGCGCGCATCCATTGGGGAGCGCGAGGCGTTTTCCCTGACAAAGACGCATCGTACCGCATTAGCATTGCGTATCGTGCAGGAGTTTGGATTTTATGGGTGTGTGATTTTGTCCACATGCAACCGTACCGAATTTTGGGTCAGCGGGGACGGCCCCCCTTTGCAGACCGTTCTGAAACAAACCATTGGCCTTGCGGCGCAGGAGTACCAGCGTTTGTTTACCGAGCGGTGTGCAAAGCCGGCAGCGGATTATTTGTTCCGTCTGGCCTGCGGGATGGAATCGCAAATTTTTGGGGAAGATCAAATTTTGGGGCAGGTCAAGGAGGCTGCACAGCTGTCACGTGCTGCGGGCTGTATGGACCCGGTTTTAGAGGTGTTATTCCGCACCGCAGTGACCGGAGCCAAGGCGGTAAAGACTCATGTGCGCCTGACCCCGGTGAACCATTCCATTGCGGAGGCAGCGGTCGAACTGCTCCAGAGCCGTTACCCTACCCTGTTGGGACAGCGTTGCCTGATGATTGGCAGCGGGGAAATGGGACGGCTTGCCGCACATGCCCTGCTGGCAAAGGGGGCGAAGGTCAGCATGACGGTGCGGGAAAATGGCTGTTCCCATTCGGTACGCGCGGCGGTTCCGGCGGGGTGTGAGGTGGTGCCGTATGAGCAGCGCGCCGCTTTGCTGGAAGATTTCCCGATTGTCATTAGCGCGACGTCCAGCCCGCATTTTACCCTGCACTATGGACAGGTCGCCCCTGTCCTGCAAAGCCCGCATACGTTTTTGGATTTGGCCGTACCGCGCGATATCGACGAACGTATTGGGGAGCTTCCCATGGTTTCGCTGTTTGACCTTGACCATCTTGGTTTGCAGCGCATCGCGGGACCAGATATTTTAAAACAGGCATATGAGATTTTATCAGGCTATCAGGAACAGTTTGCTCTGTGGTATGCGTTTCGTCAGATGGTTCCAGAGATCCAACGGGTCAGCCGTATGGTGGCACAGGATGCCGTTTTGCGCCTGCAAAAGAAAATCAAAAAGGAAATCCCGGCCGAGCGGGTGCAGGAGTTTCAAGCGGATCTTTCCCGGTCTATCGACAAAGCAGTTGCGAAATGTTTGTATGGCCTGAAAGATACCCTGGCTCCCCCTTTGTGGGAAGTGTGTATCCATGCGCTCAAACAGTCGGCACAGTCCGGGGATTCTTCGGAAAGGAACGTATCATAATGTTATATGTGATCGGCTTGGGACCGGGCGGCAAGCAGGAAATGACCCAGAAAGCCATCCAGGCATTGTCGGGCTGTGATGTGGTGGTTGGGTATCCCGCCTATCTGGATTTGATCCGCGCAGACTTCCCACAAAAAGAATGGATCTCAACGCCCATGAAACAGGAAATTGACCGCTGCAAACTGGCGCTGGAACAGGCGCTTGCCGGGCATACCGTGGCGATGGTTTGCAGTGGGGATGCAGGGGTTTACGGGATGGCAGGCCTGCTTTTCGAACTTGCACCCGCATACCCTCCCATTGAGATTGAGGTGATTGCCGGTGTGACAGCGGCGTGCAGTGGGGCAGCGGTACTGGGGGCGCCTCTTATGCATGATTTTGCGGTGGTTTCCCTAAGCGACCTGCTCACTCCATGGGAGAAGATTGAAACCCGTTTACGCCTTGCCGCACAGGGCGATTTTGTGATCTGTTTGTATAATCCGTCCAGCCGCAAACGTGCGGACTATTTGCAACGGGCATGTGATATTTTGTTGGAATATAAGCGGCCGGATACAGTATGCGCGTGGGTGAGGAATATCGGTCGGGATGGCGAGGCATCTGCGGTATTGCCGCTTTACCAGCTGCGCGATACGCAAACGGATATGTTTACGACCGTCTACATCGGTAACTCCCAGACCAAACAGATCCATGGCCGTATGGTGACTCCGCGGGGATATCCGCTGGCGTGAGATTGAAAAAAGGAGGGGATGGCTTTGCGGCTCTTGGTGTTTGCCGGAACCACAGAAGGACGGGAATTATTAGAGGCACTGTTGGCACACAGGGAAACTGATCTGACCGCATGTGTGGCAACGCAATATGGGGCCGGGTTGCTGCCAAAGCATCCAAGGCTGCATGTGCAGGTTGGGCGTCTGGATGAAGCCGCCATGCAAAAATTGTTCCGGGAAACGCTCGTTTCCTATGTCATTGATGCTACGCATCCGTACGCCGCTGAGGCGACCGAAAATATCCGCCAGGCCTGTGCGGCTACCCAAACCCCTTATCTGCGTTTGCTGCGCCAGTCCCAGAGTATCCCTCATACCATCCACACTGGGAATGTACAGCAGGCGGCGGAATTTCTCAATACCGTTGAGGGCAACGTGCTGGTGACAACAGGCAGCAAGGAATTAGCGGCATTTACGGCTGTGCGGGAGTATCCGCAGCGCCTGTTTGTACGGGTTTTGCCGGTGCCGGATGTGCTAAAACAGTGTGAGGAATTGGGGTTTTCGGGACGCCATATTTTTGCGATGCAAGGGCCGTTTTCCGAGGAGTTAAATCTTGCGATGCTTCGCCAGACTGAGGCAAAATGGCTTGTCACCAAAGAGTCCGGTACAGCAGGCGGATTTGCAGAAAAATGCCGCGCAGCGCAGCGGGCCGGGGCGCAGGTGGTATTGATTGGACGGCCGGATGAAACCGAAGCCGGATATTCGCAACTACAGATTTTGCAAAAACTCTTTCCAGAGCCCCAAACCGAACCTGTCAAGGAAAAATATTTTCCCCTGTTTGTTTCCCTTTTAGACAAACAGATTGTCGTGTTTGGAGGCGGTATGGTTGCCAGACGCCGCGTACAGGCTTTGCTTGCGTTTGGATGCCGGATTACGGTGATCGCTCCGGAAAACAGTATGGCGGAATGGGGGGATATCCAGTGGATCGCGCGTGGGTATGAGCCGGGGGATGTGTGCGGAGCTGACTTTGTGTTCGCGGCGACAGATCACCGGGAAACCAATCATGCTGTTTTTACGGAGTGCCGGAAACGGAAGATCCCGGTCAATGTGGCGGACTGCAAAGAGGAATGTGATTTTTATTTTCCTGCGCTTTTACACCAAGGGCCACTTGTGATTGGGGTGACTGCCAGTGGTGCGGATCATAGGAAAGCCGCGCAAATAGCCGCACGGCTCCGGGACTTACAGGATGCCGTTTTTGCAACCGGAAAGGAGGAACACGGTGGAACAGACCATTCGCATTGGAAGCCGGGAAAGTAACTTGGCCATTGCCCAGACGCAATTGGTTATGCAGGAACTAAAGCGGCAGCACCCGCAGCTACATTTGGAACTGGTTCCCATGAAAACAACAGGTGACCGTATCCTGGACCGCACACTGGATCAAATCGGGGGGAAAGGATTGTTTGTGAAGGAACTGGATCAGGCATTATCGCGCGGGGACATTGACTTGGCGGTACACAGCCTCAAGGATATGCCCATGGAAGAATCCGAGGAGTTTCCGATTGCCGCTTTTTTCCGGCGGGGCGATCCGCGGGATGCGTTGGTTCTGCCTTTGTCCGGGATGCCTTCTCCTAGTTGCATTGGGTCATCGAGTGCGCGCCGCCGGCTGCAACTGCTTCGGTTATTTCCGGGAGTGCGGGTGGAAAGTATCCGGGGGAATGTGCTGACGCGCCTGAACAAACTGGAGAGCGGGGAGGTTGACGCGTTGATACTGGCGGCGGCCGGGCTGAAACGGTTGGGGCTTGAGCATCGGATCGCCCGGTATTTTTCGGTAACGGAAATGCTTCCCGCGGCCGGACAGGGGATTTTGGCGGTGCAGAGCCGCCGGGGAGCATGGGGGACATTGCTGACCGGGATTGACGATCCCGATACCCGGACAGCGGCCCTTGCCGAACGCAGTTTTGTACGCGCGCTGGATGGGGGATGTTCGTCTCCGGTTGCAGCCTACGCACAGGTTTGTGGAAACGAAATCGAGCTGACTGGTTTATATTGGAATTCTGGCGAAGCGTATTGGGTGAACCGCATGTCCGGCCACCGCGACGATGCCGAACAGCTTGGCAATCGGCTGGCGGAAAATATGCAGAAGGAGGCGGTATGATGGAGGCTCCCACAGGGAAAGTCTGGCTTGTTGGAGCCGGGCCGGGTGACAGTGGTTTGCTGACGCTCAAAGGCAGGCAGGTTCTAAAACAGGGCGAAGTCATTTTGTATGACAGCCTGGTCAGCGAGAGTATTTTAGCATGGATGCCAGCACACGCAGAGCGGATCGCTGTCGGCAAACGGGCTGGGAACCACTTGGTACCACAGGAAAGCATCAACCGTCTTTTGCTGGAAAAGGCCATGCAGGGAAAACGGGTGGTACGTCTGAAAGGGGGCGATCCTTTCCTGTTTGGACGCGGCGGAGAAGAACTCGAATTATTAGCAGAGCATCAAATCCCATTTGAAATTGTGCCGGGCGTTTCATCGGCGCTTGCGGTACCTGCTTATGCCGGGATTCCGGTGACGCACCGCGAATTTGCTTCTTCGTTGCACATCATCACCGGGCATAAAAAACACAATCAGCCTTTGCCGCTTGATTATGATTCCCTGGTACGGCTTGGCGGCACTCTGGTTTTTTTGATGGGCGTACACACCCTGCCGGAAATTTGTAAGGGGCTGCTTGGTGCCGGGATGCCCCCAGAGACACCAGCGGCATTCCTGGAAAACGGAACCTTATCGAACCAGCGCCGGGTGGTATCGGAATTAGGGCGTCTGGAACAGGATGCAAAACAGGCGCAGATGAAACCGCCTGCGGTACTCATCGTAGGGGCAGTATGCGCGTTATCCCAGATGTTTTCGTGGGCAGATCAACGGTTGCTTTCGGATGTCCGGGTGATCGTGACGCGGCCAGCAGAACGGGCGTCGTCCCTGACTCAACCCTTGCAGGAATTGGGGGCCGAGGTTTTGGAGCTGCCGGCGATCCAGACTGTGCCACGACCAGACACGCCGGATTTACTCAGGATGCTCGACAGGCTTCCCCATTATGATTGGATGGTCTTTACCAGCCCTGCAGGGGTAGATGTCTTTTTTGCTTTCCTGTATCGGAACCGGGTGGATATGCGTAGTTTACATGCTTTGAAATTTGCGGCCATCGGCCCGGCAACCGCACGTATGTTGGAACAGCGCGGGATTTTTGCCGATCTGATCCCCGACACCTATGACGCGCACGCTTTGGCACAGGCTTTGCAGCAAGCTGTGCAGCCCGGCGAAAAGCTCTGTATCCCACGTGCTAAAGAAGGTACGGAACAGCTAACAAAGCCTTTGCAGCAAGCTGGAATCCCATTTGATGACGTTCCCCTGTATGATACCGTCCAGCTGGGGCATGCCCCGGTTGCGTTGCGCGAAACGGATCTGATTGTGTTTACCAGCGCATCGACCGTGAAGGGCTTTGTGCAGGCCATGCAAGGGACTGATTTGCGTGGGGTACAGGCGGTTTGCATTGGCGAACAGACTGCAAGGCAAGCCCGGCATCACAACATGAAAACCGCCATCGCAGAACAGGCGACCATCCCTTCTCTGATTGACTGTGTGGTGGCCTGCCATTTACAACGAAAGAAAGGATGCTCTTTATGAATACTCCCACTCCCACAACCTTCCCTCTGCTGCACCGCAGCCGGCGTCTGCGCGGCAACCCTTTGTTGCGCCAGATGGTACGGGAAACCCGCATTTCCCCATCGGCTTTGGTTTATCCGTTGTTTATCCGAGAAGGCCGCGGCATCCGGGAGGAAATCCCGTCCATGCCCGGGCAGTTCCGGTATTCTCCCGACACCCTGCTGCCCGAGCTGGAAAAGCTTTCTAAGATCGGGGTAGAACGGGTTTTACTCTTTGGGCTTCCGGCGAAGAAAGATGAATACGGCAGTTCGGCTTGGGACAAGCATGGCGTGGTGCAAACTGCCTTACAGACCGCCAAAAAAGAATTCCCCAACCTGTTTTATATGACGGATGTATGCCTTTGTGAATACACGTCGCATGGGCATTGCGGGATGCTTTCGGGGGACACCGTTGATAACGACAGGACAATCCCGTGGCTTGCCAAAACAGCGCTTTCCCATGTACGGGCGGGGGCGGATCTGGTTGCCCCATCGGACATGATGGACGGCAGGGTCTTAGCGATCCGTGAAACGCTGGATGCAAACGGCTTTTCGGATATCCCGATCCTTTCGTACGCGGTCAAATATGCGTCTGCGTTTTATGGTCCCTTCCGGGAAGCGGCAGATTCCGCACCCGCTTTTGGCGACCGTAAAACCTATCAGATGGATTATCATAACCGCCGGGAAGGGGTCAAAAAGGCAAGTCAGGATTTGGAGCAGGGAGCGGACCTCATTATGGTAAAACCCGCGCTTTCCTATCTGGATGTCGTACATGAGATTGCCGCAGCGTTCCCAGTACCGGTGGCAGCTTACAGTGTCAGCGGGGAATACTCCATGATAAAAGCGGCTGCCCACGCTGGATGGCTCGATGAGGACAGCATGGTATGTGAAACTGCAGCGAGTATTTTCCGGGCAGGGGCCAGTATTTTGATTACGTATTATGCCAGGGAATTGGCAGGATTTATCCGCGAAGGGAGGATCGGTTAATGATTACGCAGCATTCCGAAACACTATTTGAGCGCGCATGCCAATATTTGCCCGGCGGGGTCAACAGTCCGGTGCGGGCTTTTGGCGCAGTGGGCGGCTGCCCAAGGATGATTGCCAAAGCAAGCGGAGCTTACCTGACGGATGTGGACGGCAATCAATATCTGGATTATGTCGGGTCATGGGGACCGATGCTTCTGGGACATAACCATCCCGCAGTCAGGGAAGCGGTGGTTCATGCGGTAGAAAACGGGCTGAGCTTTGGCGCTGCCTGTGAGGCTGAAGTGCATATGGCACAGCTGCTTTGCTCTATGGTACCGTCTATCGAGATGGTACGCATGGTAAATTCCGGTACCGAGGCGGTCATGAGCGCCCTGCGGCTTGCGCGCGGCGTAACAGGCAGAGAAAAAATCATCAAATTTGCGGGCTGTTACCATGGGCATTGTGATGCCATGCTGGTAAAAGCGGGTTCCGGTCTGATGACCTCGGGGCTCCCGGACAGTGCGGGTGTGCCGCAGGGCTGTGCAAAGGATACGCTGACCGCTGTGTATGGGGATCTCGCCTCGGTGCAGGATCTGTTTGCACAGAATCCGGGACAGATTGCAGCCGTTATTTTGGAACCCGTTGCAGCGAATATGGGGGTGGTGGTACCAACATCCGACTTCCTTTTGGGTCTGCGTGACATTTGCTCCAAGGAAAATGCTTTCTTGATTTTTGATGAGGTTATTACGGGGTTCCGGCTGGCGCCGGGCGGCGCACAGGAGTTGTTTGGCGTGACGCCTGATTTGACCTGTTTTGGCAAGGTGATTGGTGCGGGGATGCCCGTAGGGGCTTATGGCGGCAGCCGGGAAGTTATGGGACAGATTGCCCCGTCTGGACCAGTGTATCAGGCCGGGACGCTCAGCGGAAACCCCGTTGCGATGGCAGCCGGGATTGCCCAGCTGGAAATCCTGCGGGACCATCCTGACCGATACACAAAACTGGACCAGATGGGAGAGCAGTTGCGCTCGGGGTTGCGCGCGCTTTTGGAAAAATATCAAATTGCAGGTACGGTCAATGGGATCGGTTCGCTTAGCTGCCTGTTCTTTACTGGACAGCCTGTTACGGATTATGAAAGCGCACAGCAGTCGGATACCAAGCAGTACGCGCAGTTTTTCCATCACATGCTCCATCAGGAAATGTATTTCGCGCCTTCGCAGTTTGAAGCCATCTTCCTTTCCTGCGCGCATACCTCCACGGAAATTGACTATACCATCTGCTGTGCGGAAAACTTCCTGAGCCAGCTACGATAACCGCGAGGTGTTGTTATGAATGAGCCACAAAAAAACCTGCAAACCGTATTTCTGCTTGCAGCCGGAATGGGGAATCCCAGTTGTATGACGATACAGGCGCGGGAAATTCTGGAAAGCTGCCAAGTACTCATTGGCTCCAAACGTATTCTTGAGCCGTTTCTGGATTTGGGACTGCCGACTTTTTCGGCGTTCCAGCCGGAGCAGATTGGTTCGTATTTGCTTTCGCATCCGCAATTTGAGCGTGCCGCTGTGCTGTTTTCTGGTGACGTTGGGTTTTACAGCGGTGCGCGTCTTCTGGCGCAAACCCTCTCCGGCCTTCCGGGGATGCAGGTGCAGTGGGTCTGTGGGATCAGCTCTCCGGCTTACCTGTGTGCAAGGCTTGGGATGGCGTGGGAGGACGTCTTTCTCATGAGCCTGCATGGGCGCGAAAGCAATTGGCTGGGAGCGGTGGCATCCCATGCAAAAACTTTCCTGCTCACTGGCGGTTCCCAAACCGTCACAGGATTGTGCCAGTGCCTGTGCCAGCATGGTTTTGCTGATGTTATGGTACATGTAGGGGAACGCCTTTCCTATCCGGATGAGCGCATTACCACAGCTACCGCAGGCACGCTTTCCAACCGTTCCTTTGCACCTTTAAGCGTTATGCTCGTGGAAAATCCCCGTGCTGGGATGTCTGGTCCGGTGACGCATGGTCTGGATGATTCGATGTTTGTGCGCGGACGGGTCCCCATGACCAAGTCCGAAGTACGCAGCGTGTCCCTTTCCAAGCTCCAGCTTTATCCAGAAGACATTGTTTATGACATTGGGGCGGGTACGGGATCGGTTTCGGTAGAGATTGCCCGCCAGATCCCGTATGGTGCGGTTTATGCGATTGAACGCCATCAGGAGGCTCTCTCGCTTCTGCGCGAAAACCGCAGCCGCTTTGGCGTGCCAAACCTGCATATTATTTCCGGCAGCGCACCACAGGCTTTGGCGCAACTGCCGGCACCTGACCGTGTATTTTTGGGTGGTACTGGCGGCGGGATGGAACTGATTTTATCCGCCCTGCTGGACAAAAATCCCAAGGTGCGCGTGGTACTTAACGCAGTCACACTGGAGACCCTGACCCACTCCATGAAAGCGCTCCAGACTTTAGGATTCCACGACCCGGACATTTTACAGCTCAGCGTCGCCAAAGCCAAACAGGTCGGCGGTTACCACATGATGCAGGGGCAAAATCCCATTTACATTTTGGCAGCAGACGGCCCGGGGGCAATATCATGAGTGGATTTGCACGGATTCTCCTTGGGGCTACGGCGAGCCATTGCGGCAAGACGACGATTACCTGTGCGATTTTACAGGCGCTGAAAAACCGCGGCCTGCAAACGGTTTCGTTCAAATGCGGCCCGGATTATTTAGACCCTTTGTTTCACAGGCAGGCGATTGGTGTCCCGTCGTGGAACCTCGACCCTTTTTTCACTCCTGCGCCAGTTCTCAACGCCCTGTTCCAAGAACATGCTGCGGGCATGGATTTTTCTGTGATCGAGGGGGTTATGGGGTATTTTGACGGGCTTGGCGGTACGTCGCTTGCGGCTAGTACGTGTGAGGTGGCGCGCATCACGGATACTCCGGCTGTCCTGATTTTACCGTGTAAAGGGATGTCCCGCTCCACAGTAGCCATGGCAAAAGGCTACTTGGAATATGCGCGTCCGAATCAGTTGCAGGGTGTCATTTTAAACCAGCTTTCCCCGATGCTGTATCCGGCCCTGCGTGACCAGATCGAAACAGAGCTTGGGGTACGGGTGTATGGTTATTTCCCGTCGCGTGAGGAGTTTGTGCTGCCTGGCCGGCATCTTGGTCTGATCCCGGCACAGAGTTTGTGCGATGTGCGCGGTTTCCTGGAGGAATTGGCAAAACAGGCGGAAGAATCGCTGGATTTAGACGGCCTGCTTGTGCTGGGACGCACCGCGCCAAAACCAAACGCTCCCCCCATTTGCCTGCCGGATGTGCAAAAGCATACCGAGCCGCCCCACATTGCCGTGGCGCAGGACGACGCCTTTTGTTTTTTGTACCGCGACAATCTTTGCCTTCTCGAAAAGCTGGGTGCAAAGCTTTCCTTTTTCAGCCCTCTGAACGACCGCACCTTGCCGCCGTGTGACGGTTTGATTTTACCCGGCGGGTATCCTGAATTATATGCAAAAGCCCTTTCCCAAAACAACACGATGAAACAGGGGATTCATGATGCTGTGCAAAATGGGTTGCCTTGTATCGCGGAATGTGGTGGCTTTTTATACCTGCACGAATCCTTGACCGATTCCGATGGGCATACGTTCCCTATGGTTGGCGTGATCCCGTCCCGGGCGTACCCATGCGGGCATCTCAAGCGGTTTGGGTACGTGCGGCTGACGGCACAGCATAGCCAGCTTTTGTGTGGGAAAGGCGAACACATTCCCGCGCATGAGTTCCATTATTGGGAAAGCGATGCTCCGGGGAACGCATATTTGGCTGTCAAACCCACCTCACAGCGTTCGTGGGAATGTGTGCATGGCACCCCCACACTGTATGCTGGGTTCCCGCACTTATACTTTTATGCAAACCCCCGTTTCGCGGCGCGTTTTTTTAACGCTTGTTGTCAATATCATCAACAGGAAGAAAGCAGGGATTCCCATGACCTTACAGTCTTATCTCCGCAGCATTTCCCCTCTGGATCATGAGGCGATGCAGGCAGCCCAAACACGCTGGGACAGCATTGCAAAGCCCTTGCACAGTTTGGGATTACTGGAGGAAAACATCATAAAAATCGCTGGAATTCTCGGCACCCCAAACGTATCCCTTACCAAACGGAAAGTTGTGGTCTTGTGTGCAGATAACGGTGTAGTCGAGGAGGGGGTCACACAGACGGGCAGTGAAATTACTGCTTTGGTGGCACACCAGCTTGCCATTGGCAGGTCAAGTGTCAGCCTGATGGCACAGCACGTAAACGCGCAGGTACTTGCAGTAGATATTGGGATGTTTGGGGAGCATACGCCTGACGGTGTTCTGCCAAGGAAAGTGGCTCGCGGTACCTGCAATATTGCCAAAGGCGCGGCAATGTCAAGGCAGCAGGCGCACAAGGCGTTGATGACGGGGATTGAGTTGGTACGCACGCTCCGGGAAGATGGCTGCGATATCGTTGCAACGGGGGAAATGGGGATTGGCAACACCACCACCAGCAGCGCTATGGCGAGCGTTTTTCTGGGCGTACCAGTACAGGATGTCACTGGGCGCGGCGCAGGCTTATCCGGGGAGGGGCTGCAGCACAAAATGGAGGTGATCCGCCGTGCCATTACCGTCAACCAGCCGGACCCGGACGATCCTTTGGATGTACTTTCGAAGGTAGGCGGCTATGACATTGCTGGACTGGCCGGGATGTTTCTGGGCGGCGCTATTTACCGGGTGCCCGTACTCATGGATGGTTTTATTTCATCGGTCGCGGCGCTGACTGCGGTAAAGCTCTGCCCTCAGGTGCAGGATTTTCTGTTAGCCTCGCACGTTTCAAAGGAACCAGCCGGACAGATGCTGTTACATGCTTTATCCTGCCGTCCCATGCTCACCTGCGATATGGGGCTTGGGGAGGGGACTGGAGCGGTTGCCGCCCTTCCGATCCTCGACCTTGCTTTGACGGTTTATCATCAGGCCAGCACCTTTTCCCAGATCCAAATGCAGGCCTATGAGCCGTTGGAATAAGCCATGTTAGCGCTCATTTATGGCGGGGCGGCAAGCGGGAAATCGGAATATGCGGAAGCTTTGGCGCTCACTCTTTCCGCTTCCATCCTGCCTCTTTTCTACGTGGCAACCCTGTCGCCGTCTGACCCCGAATGTATTGAAAAAATTAACCGTCACCGTGCCCAGCGCAGCCAAAAGCCTTTTCTTACAATCGAGTGTCCAAAGAGGCTCTCAAAACTGCGTTTGCCGGGGCAGGGCGTTGTCCTGCTCGAATGTCTTTCAACCCTTGCCGCCCAAGAGCTTTTTGGGGGAGATTGTGACAGGGAGAAGGTTGTGTCCGAAATTTTAAACGGCATTTCCCATCTGCTGACACAATCGAAGCATGTGGTAGTGGTATCGAATTCGCTGTTTTGCGACGGGCGCCAATACGATCCTTTTACCCAGCAATATTTGCAGCTGTTGGGGGAACTGCACCAGCGATTGGCAGCGTCTGCCGATCTGGTCACAGAAGTAGTCGCAGGGCTGCCCGTGATCCAAAAACATACCAGCAGGGAGGTGCTGCCATGAAAGCGTGGCAATCCTTTAAAATTGCTTTTTCGATGTACAGCCGCATCCCCATGCCACATGCAGACTGGTCGCCGGAAAACCTGCGTTATGCGTTATGTTTTCTCCCATTGCCGGGGGGCGTGATCGGGCTTTTGCTTGCACTGTGGCACGTTCTTTCCAACCTGCTTTGTGTGCATCCGGTTTTGTTTGCAGCGGTGGCTTGTGTGATCCCATGGGGCGTTACTGGGGGCATCCATCTGGACGGTTTTTGTGATACGGTGGATGCGCTGTCCTCCCGGCAAACGCGCGAGAAAAAACTGGAGATTCTCAAAGACCCGCATATTGGAACTTTTGCGGTGCTGGGATGTGTGGTTTATTTTCTTTTGAGCTTTGGATTGTGGGTACAGCTTGCCCGTACTTGGCAGTCTGTGGCAGTGATCGGGCTTTGTTTTGTGGTATCCCGGAGCCTGACAGCCCTTTCAGCGGTGCTGTTCCGTCCCGCTAAACGTGACGGCTTACTGCATACCTTTTCTCTGGCAGCGTCTGGGAGAGCTGTCACAGTGGTTTCGCTTTTGGTAACGGTCGGGTGCGCGTGTGTTATGTTTTGGCTTTCGTGGCCATGTGCGCTGGGATGCCTGAGTGCAGGATTGGGGTGCCTTGCTTATTACCGGGTGATGGCATACCGGCAGTTTGGCGGTGTGAGCGGCGATCTGGCGGGATATTTTTTGCAGCTTTGCGAGCTTTGTATGCTGGCAGGGATGGTATTGGTACAATTCATATTAGGAGTGATTTCCCATTGAGTATCCAATTGATTCTGGGGGGGAGTTTTCAGGGAAAACTGGAATTTGCCCTGAACCTGACTGGCTGTTCCCAGAAAGACGTGGCAGATGAAACGTCGCCGCAGCTGTGGCGACAAAAGCCTATTTTAAATCACCTGCACCGGTTAGTTTATCAGATTTTGCAGCAGGGTGGCAACCCGCAGGCGGTGCTGGAGGACATCTTATGTCAAAACCCGCACGCAGTCATTTTGTGCAATGAAATTGGGTGTGGGATTGTGCCGATGGATGCGTTTGAGCGCAAGTACCGTGAAGCAGTGGGGCGGCTGTGTTGTGAACTGGCGCACCGTGCAGTGCGGGTGATCCGGGTGCAGTGCGGACTGCCGATGGTACTCAAAGGGGAACCCCTATGATCCTGTGGTTTGGTTATGCGGCGCTCGGGTGGCTTTTTGGTTTTTTCCTTGACCTCTGTTTTGGGGATCCGCACTGGCTGCCGCATCCGGTGCGCCTGATCGGGCGTATGGTTTCCCTGAGCGAAACGGGGTTACGCCGTCTGTTCCCCAAAACCAAAGCCGGGGAACGGACCGCCGGAGCGGTACAGACATTTCTGATCCCGCTTACCTGTTTGGCTGGTTCTTTTGGGATTTTGTATCTGTGTTTCTGGCTTCACCCTTTGTTATATCTTGCGGTACAGTCAGTATTTTGTTATCAGATTCTAGCGACCAAGGCGTTAAAAAAGGAAAGTATGCGGGTCTATGAAAAGCTCCGGCAAGCGGACATTCCTGGGGCACGTGCGGCGGTTTCCATGATTGTGGGGCGCGATACGGATCATCTGACTGCCTCAGACATTGCGAAGGCCACTGTGGAAACGGTCGCGGAAAATACCTGTGACGGTGTGATTGCCCCTTTGTTTTATTGTGTGTTGGGTGGTGCGCCGCTGGGATTTTTGTATAAGGCGGTCAATACGATGGATTCCATGGTGGGGTACCGCAATGAACGGTACCAGTATTTCGGCACAGCCGCTGCCAGAACAGATGATGTTCTCAACTGGCTCCCTGCCCGGCTTGCATCGTGGCTGATGATAGCCTGCGCGAAACCGCTGGGTTTTGACGTAGCCGGGGCAAAACGGATCTATCTGCGTGACCGCTATTGCCACAAAAGCCCAAACAGTGCCCATACGGAATCGGTTTGTGCGGGGGCGCTTCACATCCAGTTGGGCGGCGACGCCTTTTATTTTGGCAGGCTGCACCGAAAACCCACGATTGGCGACCCGGACTCCCCGGTGACTTGCAAGCATATCCCCGCTGCGAACCGTCTTTTATATGGGGCGGCAGTTAGTACGGTTTTGCTGTTTGGTGGGATTTGTGCTGGGATTCTTTTGCCATTGCTGTTGTGTACTTGATTGCCGAAAGGAGCGCGTTTGTATGAAACCATTTGGCCACGGCGGTGATATTTATGCCTTTGCCCACCCGGTTTTGGATTTTTCCGCAAGTCTCAACCCGCTGGGGCTTCCCGAAGGGGTACGCAAGGCGATCCGCTCGGTTGCGGATGCCCCCTGCCATTATCCAGACCCGTTTTGCCGGGAACTGGTGGGAGAGATTGCCCAGTGTGAACAGATCCCAAAGGAATGGGTTTTATGCAGCAACGGTGCTGCGGATTTCATTTACCGATTGGTGTGGGCGGTCAAACCGGAACGGGCACTTTTATTATCGCCATGCTTTTCGGAATATGAGGCAGCTTTGCGTACGGTGGGCGCAAAGCTGCTGTACCACAGCCTGCTCTGGGAGGAGTCCTTTATCCTGACGCCGCGGGTGCTTTCTGACCTGACGCCAGAGCTGGATTGTATCTTCCTGTGCAACCCCAACAATCCGACTGGCTTGCCGGTTGATCCGGAACTGCTGTTGCAGATACTCAGGCAGGCACGCCGAGCGGGTATTCTGGTGGTGCTGGACGAATGTTTTGTAGATTTGCTGGACGACCCCGGCAGCTATACGGCAAAAGCATGGTTATCCGAATTTCCAAACCTGATCCTTTTAAAAGCGTTTACAAAAACATATGCCATGGCTGGTTTACGGCTGGGATATGGGCTGTGTTCGGATCGCGGACTGATGCAGAAGATCCAGCAATGTGGACAGCCGTGGCCGGTGTCGTCGGTCGCGCAGGCTGCCGGGGTCGCTGCGTTATCCGATCCGGAATATCTGGAAAAAAGCCGCAGAGTCCTACAGATCGAACGGAAGTTTTTAAAGTCTGGTTTGGCGCAATGCGGGTTTTCGGTTTGGGATTCCAAGGCAAATTATATTTTTTTCCAGGCATGGCGCGGCCTGCGGGAAGCATTACTGCAAAAGCATATTTTGATCCGTTGCTGCGGAGACTACCGCGGGCTGGATGATTCGTTTTACCGGGTAGCGGTACGCCTGCATCCCGACAACCAACAGCTGCTCTCTGTGTTGCAGGAAAGGAGGGATTTCCATGAATGGGGACAATAGCCGCCGTGCGAAAGCGATTATGATTCAGGGCACGATGTCAAACGTAGGCAAAAGCTGGATTACTGCGGGCTTGTGCCGGGTGTTCCATCAGGATGGCTACCGGGTAGCGCCGTTCAAGTCCCAGAATATGGCGCTCAATTCGTTTGTCACCAGCGACGGCTTGGAAATGGGACGCGCACAGGTCATGCAGGCAGAGGCTGCCGGTGTTTTGCCGTGTGTACAGATGAACCCCATTTTATTGAAACCGACCAGTGAGGTGGGTTCGCAGGTGATTGTCAACGGGGAAAGCATTGGCACGATGAAGGCTGCGGATTATTTCCGTATGAAAACGCAGTTGATCCCGGAGATCCAGAAAGCGTATGATTTTCTCTCCGAGCAGTTTGATATTATTGTGCTGGAAGGGGCAGGAAGCCCGGCAGAGATTAACCTGAAACAACAGGATATTGTCAATATGGGCATGGCCCAGCTGGTGAGCGCGCCGGTGCTGCTGGTGGGCGATATTGACCGTGGAGGAGTATTTGCGTCCCTGTATGGAACGATGGCTTTGCTGGAGCGCGACGAACAAGCCTTTGTAAAAGGGATGCTGATTAATAAGTTCCGGGGGGACCGCACGATTTTACAGCCGGGCCTTACCCAGTTGGAAACGTTGGTGCAAACCCCGGTAGTCGGGGTGCTGCCGTATTTGGATCTGCACCTCGATGAGGAGGACAGCCTTTCCCGCGATTTCCGGTCAGAATATCAGGCACAGGGGATAGACCTTGCCGTGATCCGTTTCCCACGTATGGCAAACTTTACCGATTTTGCGCCGTTAGAAGGGATTGATGGGGTATCGGTACGGTATGTGACGCAAGTACGGGAACTGGGGCGGCCTGACCTTGTTTTTCTGCCGGGTACTAAGAATACCATAGGGGATCTGATCTGGATGAGGGAGAGTGGTTTAGAAGCGGCAGTCAAAAAAATGGTGTCGCATGGCACGCCGGTTTTTGGAATTTGCGGGGGATATCAAATGCTAGGGGAGCGCCTTTCTGACCCGGACCATGCCGAATATGGCGGAGTCTTGGACGGTATGGGGCTATTGCCAGTTTGTACGACATTTACAAAAGAAAAAATCCGCAAACAGACAGCCGGTACATTCGGCACTGTAAGCGGGATATTATCGGGAATTTCCGGGCTTTCCTTTGAAGGCTATGAGATCCATATGGGACAAAGCGTGGTACATGCAGGGGAAGCATTCACCCGCAACAGAGGGAATGCCATCAACGGGGTTTGCAAAGGGAAGGTCTATGGCACCTATGTGCATGGAATATTTGACCGGGAATCGGTGCGAACAGCTTTTTTGGATGCACTGGCACAGCATAAAGGGATTTGTCTGGAAACCAATGGCCTTCCAGATCGAAAGGCATATAAAGAGTCCCAGTATGAAAGTTTGGCACAGGCGATCCGGCAACACGTTAATCTCAAACAAGTCTATAACATTTTGGAGGCAGGCGTATGATCCATATTTACTGTGGAGACGGCAAAGGAAAAACAACAGCTGCCCTTGGTTTGGCGGTACGTTTTGCAGGCAGTGGCAGGCGGGTATATTTTTTACAGTTTTTGAAGGGCACGCCCTCTTGTGAACTTTCCATTCTCGCCCATATCCCCCACATTACCGTACAGCGCAATGATAAGGATTTTGGCTTTAGTTTTGGTATGACTCCCGGTCAAAAACAAGAAGCTGCCGCGATGCATAATCATCATTTTCAGGAGGCGGTCAGGGCATGCCAGACAGGAGATTATGGGATGCTGGTTTTAGATGAATGTCTGGGTGCACTCTCGTCAGGGCTTCTGGACGGCAGGGCATTGCGTGACTTCCTGCAAAACAGACCGTCTGATTTTGAGGTGGTGATGACGGGCCGCAATCCGCCTGATGACCTTTTGGAACTTGCAGACTATGTATCCGAGATCAGAAAAATCAAGCACCCCTTTGACCGTGGCATACAGGCACGTATGGGGGTGGAGAAATAGGAGGTTTTGTTATGCAGAAATCCCTGTTGCCGCACGAAATTGAAGCCCGCAGTTTTGCGATCCTTACACAGGAACTGGGGGATCGTGAGTTAGACCCTTTCCAAGCCCCGATTATCAAACGGGTCATTCATACATCGGCTGATTTTGATTACGCAGATACCCTCACCTTTTCCCAAGATGCCGTACCCAAAGCCTTGACCGCATTGCAAAATGGTGCTTGTATTGTCACAGATACCAATATGGTAAAGGCAGGGATCAATCAGACGTTGTTGCAGTCACTTGGCGGACAGGTTTATTGTTTCATGGCAGATCCTGATATCGCACAAGCAGCCAAAGAAAATGGGACAACCCGTGCAGTAGCGAGCATGGACAAGGCTGCTCAGTTACAAGGCCCATTCATTTTCGCCATTGGGAATGCCCCCACCGCCCTTTTACACTTATGTGACCTCATGGATGCGGGAAAACTGCATCCAGAATTGGTGATCGGAGTACCAGTCGGGTTTGTCAATGTGATTGAAGCCAAGGAACGTCTGCTGACTTACGATATCCCTTATATTGTTGCGCGTGGGCGCAAAGGTGGCAGTAATATTGCCGCGGCAATTTGTAATGCCCTGCTATACCAGTTAAGGGACCGTACGCTTTAAATGTGCGGATCCTTATATATAAAGAAACATAGGGAAAAGTTACAAAAGCAAAGCAGGATGCCTAATCTAAGCATCCTGCTTTATCTTTTCAAAAAGAAAAAAAGAAGCCCTTCAGGCTCCTTTTATCGTCTGGCGATTCCGTTGTGCTTTACACAGCAGCGCGGGTCACTTTGCCGGAACGCAGGCAGCGGGTACAAGCATAAACACGCTTCGGAGTACCATTCACAACTGCTCTCACACGTTTTACATTGGGTTTCCAAGTACGGTTGGAACGTCTATGTGAGTGGGAAATTTTGATGCCGAAAGCAACATCCTTACCGCAAATTTCACATTTAGCCATAGGGTATGCACCTCCTTTAATAAGGCCTTTTTTAAATCTATAACGTATGTATTCTATCAAATTTGCGTCCGAATTGCAAGCGTTTTTTATAGATTCTTATTTCCACCATTTAAAAACATGATTTTTATGGGAATAATTCCCCACATTTCGTGTATGCTAATCCATATAAAGAACATCTTTTAAAAAAATGAAAAGAAAAAGAAAAAAGGTGTTGACAAAAGGAGAAAAAGATGGTATGATAGTCAAGCCGTCAAGAAAAAGGCGGTAAAAAAAGGGAAACAAGGAAATTTGAAAAAACA